>CALXKK010000001.1 GCA_944388935.1 uncultured Clostridia bacterium
ATTAAGGCTTTTTTGTTATGCCTTTATTTTTTTGTTCTGGTATAGTCAAAATCTTCGATTTTTCCTATACCATAAAATAGGCACATTATTTTGTGCGGCAAAATAATATGCTCCTTCTTTTAATGGTCTTGGCTTTTTATAATTAAACCACATTTCTTGTTCAGGATAAATTAAAATTAAATTGTTTCCATCCAATATATCTTTAATTATTTTTGGAAATTCTCTTTTCATGTAATCCAGTTGTCTTGATATTGGAATGGTTCTAGAATATCTCATAAAGAACCCTACAATACCTGACATTGCAAAATTTGTTTCTTGACTTATAATATATAATCTTTTTTTACAAACTTCTTTAGCAAATTTTTGTATAATTAAATTGTCTAGTGGATTAAAATGATTGCTTGTTACTATTGCACTACCATTAATTCCTTTTACATTTTCTATTCCAACAATTTCTGTATCTTTATTTAGTATTTTCGTCAAAACTGAAATTACACTTTCCGCTATTTCAGTTTTTATTTTAAAAGATACTTTATCCTTATTTTTTAAATATTTTCGTATTGTTTTTTCTCTTTCATCTTTGGTTAACTTTGGATCATTTATTTCTACCTTTTTGTTATATTTTCCTTGCTCTGTAGCTTCTTTTATATTTTCTATAACTTTTTCTTTGTCATCTCCAATTATCATAATCGTATATTTTCTCCTTTTTCCATTACCTTTTTAAAAGTAATATCATTGTTTGGCATTTCTCCACCTTTATTTACTAACACTTCCAAACATTCTTTATCAGATTGTTTTTGCTCATCAGAATAATTCTTTTTAAAATCTACAATTTGGTCATAGTAGTCACTCTTTTGGGCATAATTCCAAAAATAATCTTCGTATTGGATATTATCATAACACCATGGTTTTTGAAAAAGATTATAATGAATTAACTTAGGATTAGATAATTCTTTTCTAGTATCTGTAGGCATGGCGTCCCATTCTTCATCTAAATATAATATTTTACCATTACACATTGCATTTAAATAATCTTGGTCAGGTGCAATGGAATCAAAATGATATTTATTAAGTAAAGTCAAAAACTTCTTTGTAAATTCTTGCTTTCTCATTTCTTTTAAATTCATTAAAAGTACACCAGAATTTATATATTCATTCTTTTTAACTCCGATTGCATCTTCTATGTATTGTACAAGTTTTGGAACATCTATAACTGATTTATCATTACATGCTCCTATTAAATTATTACCCAAATCAATATT
Source organism: uncultured Clostridia bacterium (assembly GCA_944388935.1). Lineage (GTDB taxonomy): Bacteria > Bacillota > Clostridia > TANB77 > CAG-508 > Merdicola. Next base: position 1,263 of record CALXKK010000001.1, read on the forward strand.
GTATAATTCAGAAATATCACCATTTAAAACTATATCACTATCAATATAAATTCCCTTATCATATTGTGGAAACATTTCTGGAATAAATAATCTAAAATAAATAGTTAGTGTGAAATAATCACATCTAAGTCTATTTTCTGCTCTGTCTGTAATTGTTTCCAGTCCATCCTTCATGTATACAAATTTGATATCAAATCCATCTTTTGCAAGTGCGGAAATCTTATTTCTGTTGCTTTCATTAAGGTCTTGGTATAAAACAATAATTTTATATTGATATTTGGTTGAAGCATTTGCGATAATGGACTGTATCGCAACACTTAGATATGGTGCATATTTATCATCTATTGTAAAAAATATTGGTATTTCAGTTTTCATTATATTGGCTCCTTAACTAATTTCATATTTTCTTTCATTTTTATATATTCCTCGAATATATCATCATACTCATCTATTTTTAATTCTTTGTGTACTCTATCAATATTCCATGGTTTTATTGTAAGAGCATGGAACCAGGGGAAAAATCTAAAACTTGTTGTAAAATGCTGTAATACTGTATCTTTATGCAGTTTTCGTTGTTCATTATACTTCCTAGGTACAATCTTTTTAGATATAGCCATTTTGTTGATTGCTGACTGGTCTGGCATAAACATTTCTTTATCTCTACATAATTTTCTACATTTTTCGAATAATTTTGTCTCTTTTATTTTTGCAATATTTAATAGAAGTACTCCGGAATTTATATAATCAAATTTAAAAATATTATTTTTGAAAAACCATTTCCCATAATAATCTAGTGAACCAACAACTTCATAATTACTTATATCTTGGTTGTAAAACTCGCTACAATCTTTTCTACATACAACATCTGTATCCAAATATAAAATTTTATCTGGCATTTCTGGAATTTCATCTGCAAATAATCTTAGCATACAACATGGTGTAAATCTTGTCTCCATATTTTTTATTGGCAATTCTCTTTTGAATAAATCTGTAATATCCAGCCTCTTTACAAAATTATTTTCGTTAACCTCTTTTACCTTTTCATTTAGAAAATCGATACTTGATTCTGATATAGCATTAAATTTGTTCTGCCCATTTTCTATATTCATAGTTAAAACATAAAATTTTAATTCTTCTTTTACATTTTTCAATACTGATAATATCGAAATTAATAAACCATCTTCTATGTTTTCATCACCACAATATAAAATATTCATTTTATTTTTCCCTTTTATATTCTATATATTCATATGTACTGTTTTTACTTCTTTCATTCATACAATTATATATTTCTCTACATAATTTTTCTTCTTTTTCTTTCTCACTTAAATTAATATCTGGCATAAATGGTCCATCAACATATACTGTAATTTTAGGCTTTTTCCCAAATTTTCTTTTCTGGTATGTTGTAGTCATTGAAAATGATGGAACATTGCAATGCACGGGGAATTTGAATGATGTTCTTGGAAATTGTCTAATTTTTGTATAATATGGCCACACATGTGCTTCTGGATATATAACAACACATTTCTTTTGCTCTATTCTTTTTATAACTGCTTCCCACATTTTCTTTGTGTCTTTAATATTACTAGCAATTGGAATTGCACCCAACATTGGTAAAAATGGTCCAATACCAACTACTCCTAAATTAGAGGGACTAACTACAGTATAAATCCTTTTATTTTTACACACATGCCCAGGAATAAAGACATCACCAATTGGCTGTGTATGGTTTCCATATAAAAAATATCCTGTATTTCTAAATTTATTTAAAATCTTCCTATTTTTTATATGCATATGTAAAAAGAGTTTGCAATAAAAATAACTAATTACATAAGCAATAAAATATAATATTGAAGAGCAAATATTGTAAAATGTATTATTATGAATCCATTTATATCCGTCTTTTAATTTATAATCTTGCTTCCTGCTTTTTACTAAATCATCGGCATAAGTTTTATAATAATAAATTTTTCTATTTTTCATATTATCTAATATTTCCCCATATTCCTAACTATTTATAGCTTTAGCATTTTTTAAAATTTTACTAAATGTTTTTAAAAATTGCCTTTTTTCTTTAGCATCAATTCCATCAAATAATTCTTCTCTTAGTTCTTCTTGTTCCTGTGCTATTGATGTCAAAATGCTTTCTGCTTTTTTTGTAAGCTTTATATGAAATTTTTTTCTATCTTTTATATCTTGTATTTTCTTTATATATTCTTTATTTTTCAAATTTTCTACAGAAGCTGATACATGAGATTTTGAAATCATTAGATTTTCTACTATACTTGATGCAATATCACATTTTTCATTTTGATACAAAAATAATAGAACTCTTATTTCATTAACTGTTAAATCTGTTTTCTTAGAAACATCGTATAATAAATTATCCATAACTTTCTTTAAAACTTGTGCTTCCTCTAATAATGACATTATTTTATCCCCTCTTTTTTGTTCGTTTTCGAACTAAAAAGAGTTTATCTCTTTTTTTTCTTAATGTCAATATTTATGCTTGTATGTAAAAGAGCTACAAAGAAATATTTTTGTAGCTCATGTATTTTAATTATATTACAATGTTTTATTTACATTTTTGTTCATATTTTTCATCATATTTGCTAACCTTATATAAACTTGATCTGTAAGTACACAATCGTTTAATGCTCTATGTTCATCTCTTTTTACTAAATTAAAATAATCTATTAAATTATCTAATTTGTGATGCTTTAAATTTGGTAATAATCTTCTTGATAGTCTTAATGTATCCACATAATCATTTGTTAAATATTCATTTAAATTTTCCTTCATATTGTCATATATAAAATTAATATCAAAATTAACATTGTGTCCAACTATAATATCGTTACCTAAAAATTTTTGAAATGCTTTCAATACATTAATTAAATCTTTTCCATCTCTTTGAACCATTTGATTTGTAATTCCTGTTAATCTAGTTGTAAAATAACCAATTTCATTTTTCGTTTTTATTAGTTCAGAAAAAGTATTAATTTCCTTTTTATCTCTTACTTTTATCGCACTTATCTCAACTATTTCTCCAGCAAATGAATCCAAACTAGTTGTTTCTATATCTAACACAGTATAATCATCTAAATTTTTAATTAAGCTATGACCTTTATATAATCTTTCATTTCCATTCATGTATTTATCTCCTAAATTATTCTAAAATCCATTTTATTCCTTTTGCCATTCTTAATGTTGCATCCTTAAAATGATTGCCTTCGTTTTCTTCATAAATAGTTTTTATACCTTGTGACATATATATCTTTTCTAGCTCTTTGGTGTTTTCTTCTACTGAAGCCAATACTTGATTTCTAACTTTACTTTCTCTATTTCCAAGAGAAAAATATATTCTATCTATATTAGTAGAAATTTTATTTTTCTTAACAAATTCAACAAAATTTGGATACCAGAAAGAACCTGAAGCAGATGCAATTCTTTGGAATAAATTTGTTTTATATGCAGAATAAACTGCAAACAATCCACCTAGTGAATAACCTGCTATTGCAAAATATTTTATTGTTAAATTTAATTCATTTTTTATTTTAGGTATAATTTTATCTAATAGTAATTTTATGTAGTCATCTGCTTTTCCCAAACAATCTACATTGTTATTATTTAGTTTTGGTGCGAACCAAGGTGTCATATCATTGTTCCAATCCAAATTTGATATTGATAATAATATAAATTCATTGCATTTTAACTCATTACATTTTTCAAAAACATTTTTTCCTTCATTTCCATAGGTATTTAAAATAACGACTGGTAGTTCAACTAAAGTTTCTTGCTTATAATATACATCAATTTTTTTATTTTCTATATTAAATTGCTTATTCATATATTTCACGACACTTTCTCCTACATATTATATATATCATAAAAATATTTTTAAAGCAAAAAATAATAATACAAAGCAAAATCATTTTTACTTTGTATTGACATCGTGCATACATTGTGATAAACTACATATAATATAGTATGGAGGTGTTAATAATGGCTAAAACTGAAAATATAAATATTAGAATTGAACCAGAATTAAAAAAAGAAGCAGAAGAAACACTTAACTATTTAGGTTTAACAATGGCAGAAGCTATTAAATTATTTTTAAAACAAGTTACATTAACTGAAAGTATACCTTTTAAAATTGAAAAGCCTAAATATAATAAAGAAACAATTGAAGCAATGAAAGAAGCAAAAGATATAATGAAAAATCCAAATAATTATAAAGCTTTCAATACTGTAGAAGAACTTATGGAGGACTTAAACAAGGATAATGAGTAAATACAAAATAGATAACGACATATTAGTCCTAACATTAACTAGAACCGGCTCACACTCAGACTTATTTTAAAAGTTTGTTTATTAACAAAAATACCAGATTTTTATATCTGGTATTTTTTCATATATTCTAATCTTCTCTTAATTTAGCTCCACATCTTTTACTTAAAACCTTTAATATACTATTAATTCTTTCATTTATTTGTTCTGAAGTCATAGTAGTACCTTCGTTTAGTATTTTTACTTTTAATGTGATTGATTTCTTACCTTCTGGTATTTGGTCTCCTCTATATTCATCAACGAATTCAATTTCTTTCGCTTTTGATTTTATGCTTTCTTCTATTTGTGCCCAAGTAACTTCTTCGTCAACAATTATTGATAAATCTTTTTCTACTAATGGTAATTCTGGTAATCTTTCATACTCATTTGTTCTAGAAGCATATGGAACAAATTTATCTGTATTAATTTCAAACATAGCTACATTAGTTCTTTTTATTTTAGACTCAGTCATTACTTTTAAAGATAATAGTCCTAGAGAACCAATTATTTCACCATCTTTTGTTATGTTTAGATATGCATTAATATCTGCCCAAGCTGGTTTTTCTATTTTTTCTAATTTAATTTCTTCCATTTGACAGTATCTAGCCATATTTTCGATTACGCCTTTTGCTTCATAAAATATTTCTTTAGCATCTTTTCCTACTATGCTTCCTGCTAAATAATTATTTTGAACTGGCAATATTTCATCTTCTGATGATGGTCTATAATCTCCTTTTTCATAAACCTCTTCTAAGTCAAATAATCTAAACTCATCATAATATCTTAAATTCTTATTTACTGCTTCTAACATTCCAGGTATTAATGAGCTTCTTAAATATGCTAAATTTGGAGCTGGTGGCATTTCTAATTTTAAAGATTTATCTTTATCTATTCCTGCAATATCAATGTATTTTTCATCAATCCATGGATAAGTGTATATTTCATAAAATCCACATCTAAATGCTAAATATTCTCTTATTCTTCTTTCAAGTAAAGCATCCTTTTGTATTACAGAATGTTCAAAAGTTATTGTAATTGGCTTTGGTTCGAAGCTGTCAAAACTTAAAATTCTTGCAATATCTCCCATTACATCATCTTTAATTGTAACATCTCCTGTTGATCTCCATGTAGGAACTATTACATCATATTCACCATTTTTTAATGATATTTCATATCCCAATGATGTTAATATTTGCTCTATTTTTTCTTGCGGTATTTTCTTTCCTAATCTTGTATCTAAGAATTTTTCACTTACCTTTATTTCATTCTTTTTAGTTTTGTTTGGATAAACATCTGTATATTTAATTATCTTGCTATCTGGGAATATTTCTTTTATTAATCTTAAAGCTAAATTTACTCCCTCATCTACTCTTTGTGTATCTAGACCTTTTTCATATCTAATAGCTGCATCTGTTTTTTCTGCAAATCTCTTTCCTGTTTGTCTAATTGTATCTGCAGAGAAGTTTGCAACTTCTACCACAATACCTTTTGTATCTGGTAAAATAGAATCTTTCTTACCACCTCTAATACCAGCTAGTGCCATTGCATCACTTTCGTCGCATATAACTAAGTCGTCCGGTGTAAGCTTAATAGCATTATTATCTAGTAATAAAAGTTCTTCATTTTCCTTTGCATTTCTTACTATTATTCTTTCCCCACTAACATGTGTCTTGTCAAAAGCATGAAGTGGTTGACCAACTGCCATCATTACATAATTTGTTATATCTACAATAGCATTAATTGGTCTTTGACCTACTTTAGATAAAAATGATTGCATCCACATTGGAGATGGCTTTTCGTAAATTCCATCTATTTCTACTGCTACATATCTATTACATTTAGTTGTATCTTTTATTTCTACATTATATTCTGGTAATTTAGGTAATTCATATTCTGGTAATTTCTTTAAAGGAGCATTATATATAGCTGATAGTTCTCTCGCAATTCCATAATGTCCCCATAAATCTGGTCTATTAGATAAAGATTTATTATCAATTACTAATATTGTATCAATCATTCCAAATAAATCTGCAACACTGTCTCCAGGTTTACAATCGAAATCTTTTAAATCTACTATTTCACTTTCATCTTCTGTTGGGAAGAAATCACTTAAATATACTTCTGAAGAAGCACAAATCATTCCATAAGAAAGTTCTCCCCTCATTTTTGTTTTTGATATCTTTACTGGCTCTCCTTGTCCGTGCCAAACTACTTCTGCTCCTATTTTAGAAACAACAACCTTTTCTCCAACATAAAGATTAGAACCCCCGCATACAATTTGTATAGGCTCTGCATCTCCAACATCTACCATACATATTCTTAATTTATCTGCATTTGGATGTTCCTTTACTTCTAGAATCTTTCCAACTACTATGTCATGAAATTTTGAACCAGCATTTTCTACTTCGTCAACTTCTACAGTACGAAGTGTCATGTCATAAGCAATTTGTTCATCAGTTAAATCTTTAGGTAAATCTACATATTTTCTAATTAAATTTAATGATACTCTCATATTAAAAATCCTTTCTATTTAAATTGGTTTAAAAATCTTAAATCAGCATTACGGAATAAACGTACATCATCTACTCCATATCTCATCATTACTAATCTATCTAGTCCAATATTGATATAAAATCCTGTCCATTCTTCTGGGTCTAAACCTGCAGATTTTAATACATTTGGATGAATTACACCACCTGGCATAACTTCTATCCAACCATTATGATTACATACTTTGCAGCCTTTTCCACCACAAACTAAGCATTCCATATCAATTTCATAACCTGGCTCTGTAAATGGAAAAAATCCTTCTCTCATTCTTGTTTTTATTTTTCTTCCAAAAACTTTTTCTAATATTGTCTGAATCATAACAATACCAGATGAGAAAGAAATGTCTTTGTCAACAATTAATGCTTCGTATTGATAAAATGCTCTTTCGTGTCTTGCATCTGTTGTTTCATTTCTAAATGCTTCTCCTGGATAAACAAATCTAGCTGGAGCTCCATGCTTTAGCAAATATCTTACTGAACCACCTGTTAAGTGTGGTCTTAAGCATAATTTCTCTGCACCTTCTTTATCATCTGTTCCTTCAATCCAATAGGTATCCATAGATTGACGTGCAGGGTGATTTTTTGGGAAGTTTAAGTTATCAAATGAATATTTTTCACTACTTATATCATCCTCACTATAAACCTCAAATCCTAATGACAAAAATGCATCATTTAAATCATATTTCATTTGAGTTATTGGGTGAAGTGCTCCACCACTAACCTTTTTTCCAGGTAAAGTTAAATCGATTGGCTCTTTTAATACACTAGTATTTTCGATAATTTCTTCTTCTTTAAGTTGTAATTTGTTTTCGAAAGTCTTTTTGATTTCTGTACTTTGCATTCCAATTGATTTCTTTTCTTCTGGAGATAAAGTTTTCATAGATTTTAAAATTGCAGATAATTCGCTCTTTTTACCTGTTAACTCTTTTCTAACTTCTTCAAGTTCTGCAAGAGTTTTCGCATTTTCGATTTTTTCCAAACCTTTTGTTTTAATTTCTTCTAATTTCTCTTTCATAAGCTTTTTCCTTTCTAAAATTTAGATTATATTTTGTTTAAAGCAATTAATTAACTGTTATTTTAAATTAATCACTTCCTTTCACAAAAACAATTACAAGAATCTCTAAGTTCTTTTATGTGTAGGAATTCTTATAGTTGCTTGTACAAAACAAAAACACGAGCATATACATCCTAAAGGACGATTTTGCTCGTGGTACCACCTTTTTTTATAGTATTTCTACTACCTCATTACAGATTAACGCTCTTACACGATTTGGCTCCATTATTGAAATTCATTAATTTGCCTTTCTATTGTGGCTTTCAGTCCATGACCACAATTCCCTTTATAGAGTTTCAAATTAACTACTTAGATAACTTCTATGTCAAATTTTCTATTTGTTTTTTATAAAATAAATCAATAAAATCGTTTTTATTTTACTACGAAATTATATATTTGTCAAACACTAATATACTTTCTATTAATTTTCATTTTCAACCAAGATAAAATACTTCTTTTTATAATGAGTTTACTAATTCATCATATTGATTTGATAAACTCTCGCTATTAAATACAATGTTCTCTCCCTCTATCTCCCAACTATCTTGATTTTGTGATAATAAATTTAAAACTTTTTCAGAAGTATTTAATATTGATATAATATCATCTATTGAATTTTCTACTACTCCATCACTTTCGGCATTTTCCATGTCTCCAACAAATTCTTCTTTATATAAATCTGTATAATAACTGTCTAATCCCTTATCATTTATATAAGACATTGCCTTTTCTTCTGTTAAAAATTCTTTATATTTTGTTTTACAATCTTCTAGCGTAGCCCTAGTTGTTGTAATATATTTTTTTGATTCCATAAAATCTTTTCCATCATTCTGATAATTTTCTACTGTTAATAATGTTGTTAGCTTTTCATCATTTAGTATATTAGCAATTTGCATACTATTTTCAAAATTTTCTTTTAAATACGTTTTAAAAGCATCTTCAACTATTGCATAATCTCCTGTTGTTACAGTTCTGTCTAATCTGTCATTTATTGCATTAATATCAATATTTTCTGCATTTGATAATTCAGATAGTTCAGATAACTCCGTCTTTAATTTTCCTTCTTGTTGCATATCCATAAAAACAAAATATCCAACTCCTATAATTGCTATTACTATTACTATAAGGATAGTAATTAAAACTTTTTTCTTCATAAAAAAATCCCCCTAGTATAATATTTTTATTCATTTTTTTACATATGCTAGCTTTAATTTATCCACCACCTCCGCTTTCTCTAGCCATTTTTATCATATATTTTTCATTGACAATGTCATATGTAATTATCGACATCACAACCATTAAGATTAATAATTCATTTTCATTTTTGTTAAAAACAATTAGTTTTCCAAATTCGTTATATGGTGATATCTTCGCAATAATTTTGTCGGAATTTTTAATTTCGTATTGATGTTTTAATTTTTTTCTTTCAATACACCAACCATTGTCTAAATTATATGTATTTTTTAATAGACTTGGTTTTCGTTTAAATATTCCCACTTCCTTATTTCCAATCTTAAATATCAAGTCATATAGAATATGAAGTCCAAATTTTCGTTCTTTTTCTTGAACAGTGGCAATTCGTTTTTCACACTTATTATAAATATCAAAGCAAGATTTTGAGAAAATACTTTTTCCTTTTATAATATATTTTAAATTTTTGTTATTGTCATAAACTTCATATATACCTTTCGTACATCTTTTTCCACTGATTACCAATACATCTTCTTGATTGCCTATATCCTCAATAAATTTCTCTTGTGTGTCTCCATTAAGAAAAGAATTAATGTGTTTAGTAATTTCACCTAAAATAGTCATGTGTTCTCCCACCTATATTTTCATTATTTTAAAATATATCTTACTAATTTTTGTTGTGATTATATCATTTTTATATTATTTATACAATTTTATTTAAATAATTTTATTATATAGTTAATAGGCACAGAAAAAGAGATATGAATAAAATCATATCTCCTTAATTTTTCTAATTATCTGAGGAATCAAATATTATTACAATTGCTGGATTTTTCTTATTAATTGTATTTCTATCTAAAACAATAGAATTCATATCATGCCTTGCTTCTTCTAAATCATTTACAGAATTTATATGATTACTTTTACTATAATATTTCGTATTAGAATTAAATTCTACCATTGTTTCAAAAGTTTCATTTGTTAGTTCATCTCCAATTATATCTCCATATTTTATCTTTACAATAGCTGTATTATTACTTGTTATATTTATATTTTCTATATCGACTATATTGGTTCCCATCAATCTTTCATCTTCTGTTAGAGTCAAATTATATAATAGTTCTTGATTTAATTCATCTCCTGAAATATTTCTATATATAATAATTTGATTTTCATAATTAACTAAATAATCTCCAATTTTTACATCGGATATATTCATATCTTTTGAAGTTCTTCCATTTTTATAAGAAAACGCATTCTTTTTAATACAATATTGTTCTGAATTATCTTTTAAGAAATAAATATAATTATCATCTATATTATCTATTATTCCATCTAAATATTTAAATTCATCACTTAATATCTCATCAGTTACATCCTGTGGTTCTATTGTATTATCTTCTGGAAAACTTTCTTTTATAATATTATTTACTTCATTAAGATTTTTATTTGGATCTTCTTCTGAAAGACCAATAGTAAGAATTGTTAACCATATAAGGAAAATTATTATTAAGCACGCTTTCCCAATATATAGCATAACTTTTCTGCTCTTTATTTTTCCAATTACTATTGTTACAATTCCTAAAACTAATAATATTAGACTTACTATATCTACAAAATTTAAATACATTTTTACTCCTATAATTATAATTTGTTGCTGAAATTATAACACAAATTTAAACACCTCTATATTTTTCCAAAAATTCTTCTAATTCTGCTTCGTTGTTAAAAATTTCTTCAAAGATATTATACAAAGTATCTGTTGCTTCATATTCACCTATTTTTAATATATTTTCTTTATTTCTAACTCTGCCCGCAATAAAGAATTCATATTTGTTATTCATATTTTTTCCGCCACCTCCACATTTTCTATTTTGTCTCCTACTTATCTTCATATTCTTTAACTCTTGTATTTACGCCATTAATTATTTTATATTCTCTATGTTTGTTCTTGTTAACTTTTTTTCTTTTATTATTATTTTCTGGCTTCTTTTAGTTTGCTTTTCACACTATGCCAATGAGTTCTTGAATCATTTATCTATCTTGTTTAACTATATAAATCTCCTTAGTTTCATCATCCAATTCAAAATTTTTGTTGTCAATTCTAATAAAAGAAGAACCTATACAAGAGTGTAAATATGGAATAATATCTGGATCATAATTACAAATTGTATTTAAAGCAAATATGCCTATATTGTCAGGATTATTTACATATTCGTCATCTTCATTTCCAGCGAAAAATCTCCACCCACTATCTTGGCATCCTTCATCAGGAACTTCTCTGTACATATACCCTACTTTAAAACCATCCTTAGTTATCTTATTAGATACAAAACATCCTTCACCTTCAGGTTCATCCCAATCAATCAACTTTTTAATTACTATATCTATAAAACCTCTATCATTCTTATTCAAAATTTTCACAACTCCTTTTCAATTTTTTAATGAGATTATATCATTTATATTTTATTGATACAATTTTTATATAGCAATTCCATTGCCAAAATTTTATAAATTTATTTTAAATTGTATAATAGACTCCTCATTTTCACCTATTTGTTCTACAGCAATACTGTCTATTATCGTTTCAAATTCTTCGTTCAGTTCTATTCTTTCATTAGGGTTATTTGTATTACCAAGAGTTATATGAGGCTTATAATTATATTTTTTTATATCTATATCTTTTAATATATTTTCATAAATTTTACGATTAATTTCATTTATAATTTCCTTGCCTTCTATTAAATTCAAGAAAATATAATATGTATTAATTCTCTCATCTTTCCTTAACGTCACGCCTTTACATTTTATTTTAAATGGATTAATATCCTTAGTGATATCTAAAAGTTGTTGTCTTAACTTTTCATTAGAAATGTTACTTTTAAAAGGAAAAGCTAAAGTTATATGAGGATCTATTACAGCAAATAATTCATCATATTTTTCGCGTATCATTTGAATTTTATCAATATTGTTAAATCTTGGAAATATTAATATATCTCTTTTTTCTTTATTTATATAATTCGTTAAATTCTCTCTCCTATAGCTTACTAAATAACTAAATTTTAATTTTTTTATTTCTCTACTGTAATATCTAACAATACCAAATCTTCATTTGTATTATTCCATACTTCGTGTGTACTTCCAAATGGACAATAATGAATTTCATCTTTATTTATTATTTCTTCTTTATCTTCAATAATAACTTTTGCTTGTCCAGATATTACATAAATGAATTCATTATTTTTTTGAGTATGCTTTCCCATTGAAGCATTTTGTTCTAAAATAGCCTTTATAATTTTACATTCATTGTTCATAAACATTCTTGATTTCACTATGCCATTACCACAATTCATGTTAGATACATCTACTTCTTTTAATTCATTAAAATTTATTTTCATTTTACCAACTCCCCCTATAAATTACTATTATTTATATTGTGAATTTTTGTAATTCCATACTCCAGTTTTTTCATAAGTTTCATATTTAATAGTTCTATCTTCTTGTTATCGTATATTTATTAAATATCAAATTCTGTAGAAATAGTTGCCTTAGAAGAATCACTTAGAGTTTCTTCTAAATTTAGTTTATAATGTCCTGTTTCTAATTCTCCGTATCTGTCCTTCCAATTCAATTTGATTTCTGTTGTTCTATCTTCCTTAATAAGATGAGCAATATCATTGATATAATAAGTACCGATCGTTTGAACATCTTTCCATCCTCCATCTTCTAGTTTCTGTATATTAAAATGTTCTCCATAACTATATGGATAGTCATTTTTATCTGTAACTACAATAGTAGCTCCTTCTTTCGTTAAAGTTCCTTCTTTTATTACTATAGAAACTTTATCCATACTTCTTTCTTCTATCATTTCATTAATCTGTTCTGATGTTAAATTAGCATATCTGTCTGTATATAGTGGCACTCTCGTTGAATTAGGCGTAGCATTAATAACTACATAACCTTCACTAGTTGCATTTTGACTTGTAGTTGTATTAGTACTTTTATTATCTGTATTATTTAAAAGTAAATATACTATTATAGCAATTAAAACAACAATAACTACTACTAATACAATAACAGTTTTTTTGTTATTCTTCATAACTTTTACCCCCTCTTATAATCTTCTCTCATTTTTCCCCATATATATAGTTATAATAAATATAACATAAAATATAGAATTTAACATCATAAAAGTTTAAAATGATTAGAAAATATATAAAAATACCATTTAATTACAAACCATAAAAAAACGTTGAAGCCTTACTGATTTCAACGTTTTCTATGATTTTTTATTGATTAGGCTGTCCTGACTACATTCACTTATACCAGGGCTTTTAACTATACTTGTTGAGTTAGTTGTTTGAAAAGAACAAATTTTAAATAATTTTCCCATCTTCTAATTGTATTATTCTATCTGCAAGTTTGGCTATTTCTAAATTATGTGTAATCATTATTATAGTTTGTTTATACTCTTCATTAGCCCTTTTAAGTAATTGAATAATTTCATCACTTGATTTAGTATCCAAATTTCCAGTTGGTTCATCTGCTAAAATTATTTTTGGATCTATCATTAATGCTCGTCCAATTGCTACTTTTTGTTGTTGACCTCCAGATAATTCATTTGGCAAATGATTTTTTCTATTGTCTATATTTAAAAATTTAGTTATCCTATCTAATTTATCTCTATCTACTTTTTTCCTATCTAACTCTATTGGCAATAATATGTTTTCTTCAACATTTAAAGTAGGTATTAAATTATAAAATTGATATATAATTCCTATTTTTTCTCTTCTTAATATTGTCAAATCCTTTTTGTTCATTTCGTACATATCTTTTCCATAAAAATATACTTTTCCATCAGTTGGTGGCTCTAACCCTGCGATTGTATGTAAAAGAGTCGATTTTCCACTACCAGAAGGTCCTATTACAGCAATAAACTCTCCTTCTTCCACTTCAAAAGAAACATTATTTAATGCTACTACCTTTGCTTCTCCCTTTCCATATATTTTCGTTATATTTTCTACTTTTAAAATATTCATTTTTAATCTCCTATAATTTATTTATTCTTCACAATTCTAGCAGAATACAATGTTACAGCTAAAGAAATTATGAACAACAATGCTGCAAATAATCCTATACTTCCAACTGGGATTAACAATTGTTTTAAAACTATTACATTTTCCATATTTTTTACAATTGCATATAATATTGGTATTGATATAATAACTGATATCACCAGAGCTTTTATAAACATATATACAGATTCATATATTAATATTTTATTTATATTTCCGTTTGTAGCTCCCAGCCTTGATAATATTTTAAATTCTTCTCGCCTTTCGAATAAACTGGCACTTAAAATATTTATAGCACTTACCATTCCTATAATTATAATTGTTATTACAATTGTATTTAATATTAATTGCAATATATTTATATAAATCGTTTTTTCTTGGTGTTCTAAAGAATAAATCATTGGTATAAAATTTTGATAGTTTTGTTCTTTGGCTATATTAGTTATATAATCTGAAAAAGAAATTACATTTTCACATCTTACTCTAACAAAACTTTTATTTGTTCCACTACTATATTCTTCATCATTCATATTTTTCGAAACAAAACTTTGAATTTTTTCTTCTATTTTATTATAAGTATCTATATTAACAAACATTGTACATCCATCATCAAAATCCTTAAATCCATCTAAAATCTCATCAGTTAATACAAAATTTCCGTTTAATTCTCCACCATCAATCATCTCGTAATAATCACTTTTAGCATTTTCTGCTTCCCCTTCTTTTGTTCCTGGATATAATAAAGAGAACTTTATTTCATTGGTGTTAAAAGCTGAGCCATATTTATATGTATACTCATCTTCTCCTACTTTTTCAGTTTCTACTACTGTATTGTAAATAATGTAATCCCCATAATTTGCATTTATTTTATTTATATATTCATTATATTTTTTATCATTCAATCCAACTAAAGATATTACCATTCCTTCTTTATATTTTTCATTATAATCATTAATCTCTAAATTTGATAAATAATTTATATCTTTTTTATCGTTATCATAGTAAAATACTCCAACATCACTTGAAATTGCACTAGTTGGCTCTACTAAAGCAAAAAGAACATCTGATATATATTCAAAATATTCTATTTTGTCCCCTGTTGTAGTGGTATAGTCATCAAGTATTTTTTTATAATCTATTTTACTATTATGAATTACTAAATCTGCATCGATATCATAATCAGAAACTAAATCGGCAGACGCTTTTTCATAATTAATATACGTACTTACAGAAATAAATGAAACCATGCATATTACTAGTAAAATCGTAATAACTCTATATTTATTTTTATTTCTTTTTAAATTTATTGAAGCTATTCTTCCTTCTACTGGAAGAAATTTTCCTAAAATCGGATTTCTCTTTTTGTATTTTATTTGTTTATTATTTCTTATACTATCTATAACTGATGTGCTACTAGCCTTTACACTTGGTATAATTGCAGATATGTATATATTTAATAATATAATAATTAAAGCTACAATTACATATCTAATATCAACAACTAAACTAAAATTAAAAGAAGTAGGTGCTAATATATTATTTATCATTTCTAAAATAAATTTTGACCCCAAAAATGAAATTATTCCTCCCATAATAATTCCGAAAATCGCCATAATAGTAGCTTCGAGAAATATCATTTTTAATATTTGTCCTTCTGTTCCTCCTATGCTGTTTAATATTGCATATTCTCTTTTTCTTTCATTAATAGTTACTAAAAATGCATTGTATAATATGATTATAAATAATATAGAAAACACTAATAATATAAGAACTATCATTAAATCTATTACATACGAAAAGTTTACTAGGCTTCTATATTCTAATTGTAAAGAATCTGTATAATCTAATGTTGCCCCCATTAAACCATATACTGTAAGCAATTTATCATTAAATGAACATTTTGATTCTGCATCTTTTTGCGAAAATTGTAATGTTTGAATTATATTACTTGAATATTTATACGTTTTCTTTGCATTTTTATATTTTATATATATATTGATTTTATCAGTATTGCTAAACGGATTCTCTCCTTCATTAAGTTCCTTTAAATCTTCATCATCATTTTGCTGTATATAGATTTTATCAATATAACTTTTATCTTTAATAAGAGCAAATTCCTCCGAACTTAATCCATTTATTATAAAATGATAATCATTATACTGGATGTTTGTCCCCTCATTAATTCCATTTCTAATGCTTGATACCAAAATTAACGTAGTAAATATAAGAAAAGTACACAATGCTATTGATATTGTTGTGTATATCGTTCTTTTTAAATTTTTTCTCATATTTTTTAGTGTTAGCCTTGTTTCTATTTTCATATAAATTACTCCTCTATAACTAACCATGTTTTGTCGTGATTATATCATTTGTATATTATTAATACAATTTTATTTAAATATTTTGATTATATAGTTGATAGGCACCGAATCAATTAAAACAATTCAAACAACATCAATATTTTAGTCATTGATTATTTATGTTAATCGTGATAGAATATTTTTATGTTGCTTTAATATCCTAATTTTTACAACAAAGGTTTAGCAACTATGGTAAAACAACTTTTTATAGGAGATTGGAGTTTCTAATGAAAAAGAAACTAGCAGTATCATTAACTTCGGCAGTATTAATTTTGGCAGTCATTGGATTTGCCGGCTGTGGTTTCCTCGAAAGTAAACTAAATTCTTTTAAAGGAAGCTTGGTTGGCGTATCCTACACTGCTGATTTCTACGACAACTACGGTGCAAAATTCTTTACCGCCTCTGGCGATAAGGTTGACATCGATGGGAACTATGTAGATGATGGTTACGACTCAGATGGGAATGCTACTTCTTCTCTTTCTTCTGTTATTACTATCACAATTGATGGTAAAGAAATAGAGGCTTGTGGCAACACAGTTATCTTTGAGGAGGAAGGACTTTCGCCAGATGTTGAGTTTAGTCTATCCGACGTAGATAGTGATTCTAGTGGATTGTCTGGATTAACTTCTATATCCAAGGTCATAAATAAGTACAAAAACTATTTTGGAAAGTCTAGAGTTGTAGTAATTCAGTCACAGCTCGGCGTTCCTATTCATGCTTATAGTGGCGATGATGTATATTGGGAAATTCCAGATGATTTACCTAAGATGACTAAATTGATGGTAGACGGAAAAGCTCTGTATATTCATAGAGCAAATTTCGAAATCATCGATACCGAACTGATACAATAATGCTAAGCAAGTGCAGCCTATATAAGGCTGCACTTGCTACTTTTTGATTATGTATATTTTCTAATTGTCCGAAGAATCAAACATTATTACAATTGATTGTTTTGAGTTATCTTTTGAAAAATAAATATAATTATCATCTTATTTTTCCAATTATTATTGTTACAATTCCTAAAACTAATAATATTATACTTAGTATATCTATAAAATTTAAATACATTTTTTCTCCTTATAAATTATAATTTAGTTAATAGTTGCAATTATAAATAAATCACCAGAATTAATTAATTTCTCTGCTGTGTTTTCATCAGATAGTTCTCCATTATAAGCTACCCAATATTGCGAATTTTGGTAATTCAATACTCCAGTTTTTTCATAAGTTTCATATTTAATAGTTCTATCTTCTTCTGCCAAGAATCTATCTCTTGTATAATCTTTTACGATATGAATTTTATTATTTCTTGCTTCATATAATACGTCAATTATAAAAATATCACCTTCAGTTGTAGATTGGACAACTCTAATAAATGCATTTTCTTTTTTGTTGTATTTATCCATAAAGTCACTATACAAGTTATCATTATAAATTGTCGCTCCAATCACAAAACAATTATCTTTTTTTGCTTGTTCTATAGAATAATTTTGTGGTAAGGTTCTAATGTCTGTATAGTCATCTGTAAGACTATGAATATAGAAATCATTTATATCTGATATTCCCTTATATTCTACTTTATAGCTCTCTTCGAGTGCATTTGTTCCTTGGGTAGGGGTAATCGGGAAATACTTATCTTCCATTATAAATCCTACTGTTTTCCCTTTTTCATCTTTAAATGTAATTGCATATCCACCAAAACTGGATGCCCATTCAACATTTACAAATTTATATTGCTTTTCAGGGAAACTCTTTTTTAAATAATTTGTAGCAGAAATTCTTGCTATTTGTTTTGGAATTATTCCACTAATCCATAATCCTAAAATAATAATTATAATTATAACTACCATTGATATTATTTTTCTTTTTTTGCTCATAATATTCTCCCCTATACAATACTATTTATTGTCGTGATTATAACATTAATATATAATTTATACAACAAAGTATTTGCCATACTAATCACTCCTTTATTATCATTTTAATAGCCAATTTGATATATCGTATATTTGAAGTTGTATTTTCGTTCTCATTAACCTGTTATTTGATAATATTATTTCCTATGTATTGTGTCGCAATTCTATTTTCTGGCTTTACATCAAATGTATATAAAACGATTAAGAAAATCCATTCCAATGGTTTCATTAAAATATATGTAATATCAGCTTCTATACTAGTATTTATATGTTTTGATAATGGATAACCATATTTGTCATAAATATATCTTATAAAGTGATGAAATCTTGGCATTTTTTCTTTTATTAAATCTTCAAAAGCATTTGCAATACATAATTGCCTATTAACTACAATCTTTTCACCATGTCTAATTCCCATACGGATAGGCTTTACAAGATTTCTATGTCCTCTTAAAGATACTGTACATAGATAATGAGCATCATAAGTAATTGGTGGTGGTGATATCTTGGTAGATAAAGTCCAATCACTTGTCTCCAAAAATGCTTTTATGGCTTCATCTGGTCTTTGACCAAAAAGCACCAAGATACAAATAAGTATTACTACAAGTGGTATTGCAAAAACAATTGCTATTATTGGCCAATTATCTATATTATAAAGAATTTTACTACATTCATTTAAAAATTTATTTTTATATTCTTTTCTCTCCAAATTTTGCTGTTTATATTTCTTCATAATTTCAATTTCTGCTCTTATGCAACATAATATATAATTTAATGGAAATAGAACTAAATATGGTATTCCCCAAATAAATTCTTCTATTATATTTTTGCTTAGTTGTATTATCCAAATAATCATATAAATTGAACAAATAAAAATTCCAGCCATTGCCACTACTATTATTAGTGGAGGTAGTTTTAGCTTTTTTACTCTAAGTAAAATATAGGATATAATTCCCAATCCTAAAATTGAGAATACTGTAGGTAAACTCCAAGAAGCAATTGGACTGTGTAAGCCCAATTCCATTCCTCCTAGTCTTAACGTTTCTGGATAATCTTTAAAATCACACATAATATATAAAAGTACTGTAAGTGGTATTCCTAGTAAGAAAATTAAAATATCTATAACATTTTCTTTTATTTTTTTCTTTTTAAATAAATTCAAAATATTAAGAAAAGTTAATATTATTGGAACCATTAAAACTAAAAAACCTATTACCAAATATATTATTGCCATATTTCACTCCTTAATCACTGGAATCTCCAGCGCCTACAATATTTCCATTTATAGCGTTCACATAAATATACAAGCTTGTTAATGGATCATTTTCATCAAATAATCTTATCTTCCACATAAGAGTATTTCTATAATCAGATACTTGCCATTTTGGATTCCAATGAGCACTTTTACTAATAGCACTTAAATCAGATATTAATTCTGCCGAAACAGAATCTTGATTATTTTTTCCTCTACTATAAAATTCAGAACTCCATGGTTGATACTGATACTTCTCTTTCTTTGCCTCGTTATCTGCTATATCACAAGCCTTATCCAATGGAATTATTTCAATTTGCTGATTATTATAGTTTGCATAATATTTACCATTTACGATGGAATATTCTACAGCATAATCATCATTATTTGTATTCATATTTTCTGATGGTATCAATGTTGTAGAATTTATATCATAATAAATACATTTTGTATTTACAATTTTACTTACAATTAAAATATTAGCAAAATATTTATCTTGGTAATCACCAAACTCATATTTTATATTTCCTATGTTTTGCTTAATATTTTTTATTTCATATTTAGAAAGAGTAATTATAGCTGTTTCATTATTTGGATCAAATGCTGGTATATCCTCAGGTGATTGTGCTCCTAGAAGTTTTATTGCATTTTGATAGTCAATCTCATTATTTTCTATTATTGCTTGATACACCCATTGCTTTTTTTCTATTAAATTTGGAATACTTGGAAGAGTATCTAAATTATTTTTTAAAGAATAATTTTTATCACGGTTAAAATCATATTTTTTATAATATTTTGTCCAATCTTCTAATTTTTTTATCAACCTTTCCTTATCTTCTAAATCGCTTAATATAACTTGTCCGCCATTTTCTGACCTTTTTATAATTCCTATTTCAGAATTATCTAAGAAAAACACATAATTTTTGCTTTTAGTATTATAATCAAACTCTATAAATTGGTCTTCATCTTGCATTTTTGTAATTTCATCTTCAGTATATGTTTTTCCTTCATTTATTCCTGTAATTCTATAGTACAGTTCATTATATATAAGTTTAAAATCTTCAACATCATCATAGATAATTACATATTTTTCCTCTTTATTTTTATATATTATTCTATCAGGTGTTGGAAGATCTGTATTTTCTGCCACTTTACCAACTGTATCTTCTTGAATTACTTCATTATTCATTTCTATTCTAAAAAGGATAAATAAACTAATGAATATAATTATTAATAGAAATATGTATATTAATACTCTTTTCAATATTTCTCCTCCATATTTATATATATTTAGCCTCCCATAACATATGTCATATATTGATAACCGTTCATATTTGTATCATTTGCAAATTCTTCTTTAGGTAAATCTTTCTTTAAAATAGAATCTTTATAATATGATAAATATGTAACTAATCTATATAATCTTGTATTTTCACTAAAATTTAAAATGATATCCCTATTTCCTTCCATGCTACTATTATCAAAGTCAAAAATAATATAATTCTTCCCTGATGTCATCATCGTATTAATTGAGTCCGGTGAAAAACAATTCAAATTATAATCATCCATTGCTGAATAACTCATTCTGTCTTCTGCAACTTCTAAAAGATGTGCATAATTTTCATCATCTTTTTCAAACACATAAAATGCTCCTATTTTTGATGACTTAAAATAAATTCTGTCCGGATCTTTATTGTACACGTAAGGATTAAATGATTTAAAATCTTGATAACTGTTTCCATAATCTGCCTCATCTTTTTCCACAGTTGCTTTTAATTTTTCTATTTCTGATTTAGAATATACTTTCGACAAACTTGTTAGTTTTTCTTTATCTTTTATTAATTGTTCTTGGTCTATTAATAATTTGGTACCAAAACCCCAAGCAAATCCTATTCCTAGTAATATTATAATTACTATAAAATATATAATTATTTGTTTCTTATTTGTTTTTTTCATATATTTTCTCCATATTATAATTTCAATTCAAACTAATACTTTAACTTTACAAAATTTTACCATAAATACAATATGTTTACAATAGAAAACGTTGAAATCTTATTGATTTCAACGTTTTCTACATTTTTTTATAAATACAAACATTAGATTTTCTATATTTATGCCATCACAAATTTTATTGTTTGTCTAGCAATTTATATATTGGATACTCCTTTATATTTTTCAATTCTTCAATAGATAATTTCTTTTTATAGTATTCTATTTCTTTTTTTCTCGCTAATAATATTGAAATAGCAAATAAAATCATATTGTCTTCAGTATTTCTTTGTAATTCTATAATTTCTTCAATTTCTTCATCTTTAAAATTTCTAAAAAGAGTTTGGTTTCTATTTAGTTTAACAAAAGCTTTTAATGTAGATACCAACTGTATTGAAATTATAATTAGTGATAGTCGTCGTAAAGCTAAAAAATGAATTAATTTTTAATAGTGTTATTAATCAAATTATTGAATATGAATTAGAAAATTTGGAAGAATAATTTGACTTTTATTAGCTTCTATGCTAATATATAAGTAGCTTAAGCAAATGTGTCTTTAATCGTATGAAGTCAATTTGCTATCAGTATGTGTACTGCAATTGCACATACTATTTTTTTGCCTAAAAAAGTAGAAGTGAACTGCAATTTCACTTCTACTTCCGACTATGTATTGTATACTCCTAGTCTTTGTCTTCGTTTGTTTCTTCAGCTTTTGATTTTTCTGCTAAAAGCATATCTATCAATTGCCAAATCAAATCGTATGAAGTCATAATTTACTATCCCCCTTTCTACCTTTAAGCGAAAGGTTGGTAATATTTTACAATAATTCTATTTAAATTACAAATCAATAAATTCCCTAATTTTCTGTAAATTTTAATCTTTTTCTCAATTTACCACCTTATTACGGTTCGTTTCACATTTTGAACATTATCTAATTTAATTTCCAACTTTCCTTTAAATACTATAAAAAGAGTATCAACTGCTATAATCGTTGATACTCTATAATTGGCTGGGCTGGCAAGATTCGAACTTGCGCATGCCAGAGTCAAAGTCTGGTGCCTTACCGCTTGGCTACAGCCCAATGTTATTAATCTGTTCAAAATTCTCAGTTGCTACACCCTATATTAAATCTGGGGTGAGTACTGGGATTCGAACCCAGGGTCTCCAGTGCCACAAACTGGCGCGTTAACCAGCTACGCTATACTCACCATCTCTTGCGGACATTTATTATTTTAACCCATTTTTTATATCTTTGTCAATATGTTTTTTGTATTTTTTTACAAAATTTATCCAACATTAAATACTTTTTTACGTTTATATTGTATTTAAGCATTAATTTTGCCACCTCCAAATTTTGTTTCAAATATAAAAGGTGGCAAATATTTAATTTTTCAATTTTAGTCTACATTAATTAATTCATAATTTGTTGTTCCAAATCCAAGCTCATTTGCAGCATCAATTGTATGTGTTCCATGTTGTCTTTCTACTCTTTCTACAAAATGGTCTCTTCCTGGGTCTTTTGAATTATATACTAAATCTATACAAGCTTTATCAATTGCAATTGGGTCAAGACTTGCAAGAATTCCTATATCTTTCATGCATGGGTCTTCTGCAACAGCACAGCAATCGCAATCTACAGATAAATTACACATAACATTTATAAATACAATATTATCTTTAAAATAATTATATACTGCAGAAGCAGCATCTGCCATTGATTCTAGGAATTTATCTTGTTCTGGTAAATTATCCCATAGAATAGTTTGATCTTTTAGTTTTCCAGCAGAATGTATCCATGATTTTCCTTCTGATGAAGCACAACCAATAGATAATTGTTTTAATGCTCCACCATATCCTCCCATTGGATGTCCTTTAAAGTGAGAAAGTACTAACATAGAATCATAATTTTTCATATGATTTCCTACAAAATCTTCTTTAAGAACTTTTCCATTTGGTATTTTTAGAACCATATCATCTCCGTCAGCATCCATAATATCTACATCATAATATTTTGTCCATCCATGGTCTTCCATTAATTTTTTATGTTTGTCTGTGTAATTTCTAGCACCTTCATAAGCTGTATTACATTCTACAACTGTACCATTTACTCTCTCTACTATTGCTTTTACAAATTCTGGTCTTATATAGTTTTGGTTTCCTTGCTCTCCTGAGTGTAGTTTTACTGCAACTTTTCCAGTTAATTCCTTTCCTAACTTTTCATACATTTTTATTACACTTTCTGGTGTAATTTCTTTTGTAAAATAAACTTTAGCCTTTTCCATTTATTTATCTCCCTTCTAAAAAATAGTATACTTATTTTTTAAATTATTATTTATATATCACTTAGAGTTAGGTCTAAGTCAATACTTAATTAAATTTTATTATTTTTATTGCTTACGCATTTCTATAACTAGTCAATCTTTTTTTATATATTCTTATTATTAAATCTTCTAGCGCCCCAACTAAGATCATAATTAATGGCATAAATGGATTTAAAATTGCAAACATAAATATCATCAATATTGTTGCAGAGATGGTAAAATTTTTAACATTAAATCCTTTTACTTTCCCTACCTGTTTATTCTTAAATATTAAAAACAAAGAATTTTTAATTAGTGTATACAATTCTCTAAAAGCTGCAATAGTTATAAATCCAATAAATAAATCCATCAAAACTTCCTCTCTTGAAGAAAATAAATCAAATTTTAAAATTAATCTTTGCCTTCTTGTAAGTAAATTTAATAGTTTTAAATCTTTAAACTCAATAACATCATATTTATTTTTTATTTCGCTACAAAAGAACAGTTTACAAGTTAAATTCTTTGTAGTACAGCCATTATTACTTTGAAATCTACAAGAAGAACAGCATCCATTAACTTCATTCGACTTGTTTTTTCTTTGTGTAATACACTGATTGCATTTGAATTCGCAAATATTTTCACCTTTAAATTTATTATCTATTTCTTCACAGGACTTATCAAAAATATACTCTAATCTCTTCATTCTAGATTTTATATTTAATACTTCAACAATTTGCTTTATTTCTCTGTTTTTTCCTTCATATATAAATTTAGTTTTCTTATGTAAAAAAGATTTATATTTCTTAAATTTTTTATATATATTTATTAAATTATCATCTAATATAATTATTTCATTGTTCTTCATTATATCATTCCTATAATTTACATTTTATCTATTAAATCATATCTTTTAAAAATTGTAAGTATCATATTCCCCGAGCTATTTAACAAATCTTATATAATCCTCTTTACGTGGTTTTGCTTCTTCTACTTTTTCTGGATATCCTAAGATACAATGACCTATTCCAACATAATTATTTGGGATATTCCATTCTTTTAATAACTCTTTACCTTCTTCTGTTTCGAATTCTTCTTTTGCTCTATGTATCCAACATGAACCTATTCCTAGGCTTTGAGCAGCATTCATTAAATTTCCTAATACTAAACTTCCGTCTTCCTTATATGTTCCTATATTTTTGTCTGCTAATACCACAATTACTGTTGGTGCACCATAAAATGGATCTGTGCTTTCTTCCATTATTTTTCCATTTAATTTAGAAAGCTTGCTAATTGTATCCTTGTCTTGAATTACAACCATAATTGGAGATTGTCTTCCCATTCCAGTTGGAGCATATTCTCCAGCTTCTAGGATAAGATTTAATTCTTCATCTTTAATTTGCTCTTGTTTATAATTTCTGCAGCTTCTTCTTTCAATTAAATTTTTAATAGTTTCATTCATACTAATTACCTCCTAAATAGATAAAATACTTTTCATCCAATTTTTAGCATTTTGTAAGTCATTTTCATCTGGATGTGATAGTGCCTTGTCAAAGTTATCTATACTCACTTTTAATTTTTTATCGTCTGGATGTTCTGTAATTAAACTTACATATCTGTCTCTAACAGCCATAGGCATTTTCCCCTGGCAGAAAAACTTTCCTACAATTCTATTTGAATTTGAAATATTTGTTTTTATTCTTTCAAATAGTTTGTTGTAATATTCTTCTGAGCCTCCAAAACCTGCAGTTCCAAAATATGCAATACTAGAATTTTCTAATCCTTTTAAGAATTCTACAATCTCCTTTGTGCACATGCCTTTATCTGTCCATGAACCTACTACATATAAATCAGCATTTATATTATCTTGTGGTTCTCCAAAATATATTAATTCATTTTCTGGTATTGCTTCTTTTATTGCTTCTGCTATAAGCTTTGTATTCCCTGTAACAGATTTATATACTATTGCAACTTTCATACAACCACTCCTTTTACCCTAATTTTACTAATAATCTTATATTAATTCAACTATTTTGTATAATAATCTTATTATTTAAAACATGGATTTTAGGACCGTCCCTAAATCCCTAAAAAACCAAGGCAGTATTTTTTACCAACCTCGGTTTTTTTCAAATTAAAATTACTTAACTAAAACAGTTTTATTTTCTTTCAATGATTTCTGTACATCAATTACTCTTTGGTTTGAAGAACCTTTCCATTTAAGAACAGGTGAATGCAATTCATCTTTATATTGTCCATCTACTAAAACATCTACGTATTTTAACGCTTCTTTATCTTTTAAATCTTTTTCAAAATTATATCCTGACCAGACCCAAACGTTTTTGTTAGGATACTCTTTTTTAAATGCTTTAGCAAGTTTAGTAGTTCCTTCTATATTTGTAGGGTTCATTGGTTCTCCACCTAATATTGAAAGTCCTTTTATGTAATCTTTATCACATAATTTTAAAACTTCATCAATAGTCTTGTCTGTAAATTCTTTTCCACCTTTAAAGTCCCATGTTTCAGGGTTAAAGCAATTCTTACAATGGAAAGCGCATCCTTGCATAAATACTGATACTCTAACCCCTGGGCCATTTGATATATCCATTTTTCTAACTAAATTATATCTCATACTCTTTCTGCCACCTTATTATCGATATGTAATACTCTTTCTTTAATTTCTTCTGTTCTACCTTTATTCCAGAAATTAGTTCCAATATAACCACAAGTACGTCTTGCAACATTTAATGTGTTGTGGTCTCTATTACCGCAGTTTGGGCAATACCATTCTAGGTTGTCATCAATTAGAATTTCTCCTGAATAACCGCATTTTTGGCAATAATCAGATTTTGTGTTAAGTTCTGCATACATAATATTGTCATAAATGAATTGAATTACTTCAAGAACTGATTCTATATTGTTTTGTAAGTTTGGAGTTTCAACATAAGAAATTGCTCCTCCTGGACTTAATTTTTGGAATTCACTTTCTAGTTTTAATTTAGAGAATGCATCTATCTCTTCGAATACAGGAACATGGTATGAATTTGTTATATATTTTCTATCTGTAATTCCTTTTACTGTTCCAAATCTTTCTTTTAAGCATTTTGCAAATTTGTATGTTGTAGATTCAATTGGTGAACCATATACAGAATAATCTATATCTTCTTCTTGTTTCCATTTATTAGCCATATCATCTAGATGTTGCATTACTTTTAATCCAAATTCTTTTCCTTCTCCATTATCTGTATGAGAATGACCTGTCATATATTTAACGCACTCATATAGACCTGCATATCCAAGTGAAATTGTAGAATATCCATGATGTAATAATTCGTGAATTGATTCACCCTTCTTTAATCTTGCAAGTGCTCCATGTTGCCATAAGATAGGTGCTACATCACTTGTTACTCTGCTTAGACGTTTATGTCTTATTTGTAATGCTCTGTGGCATAATTCCAATCTTTCATCAAATATCTTCCAGAATTTATCAAAATCTCCTCCTGAAGATAAAGCAACATCTGGTAAGTTGATTGTAACAACACCTTGATTGAATCTTCCATAATATTTTGGTTTATTTGTTTTTGGATCTACATATGGTGTTAAGAATGAACGACATCCCATACAAGGATAACATTGTCCATTTCCATTTTTATCTACTTTGTATTCCTTCATTTTCTTCTCAGAAATATAATCTGGAACCATTCTCTTTGCTGTACATTCTGCAGCAAGTTTTGTTAAATACCAGTATTTGCTGTCTTCACGAACGTTGTCTTCTTCAAGAACATATAGCAATTTTGGAAAGGCTGGTGTAATATAAACACCTTTTTCATTCTTAAATCCTAATATTCTTTGTCTTAAGAATTCTTCTATTAATAATGCTAATTCATCTTTATATTCATCGGTTTCACCTAAGTACATGAAAACTGATAAGAAAGGAGCTTGTCCATTTGTATTTGTCATAGAGTTTACTTGATAGTTGAATGTTTGTACACCATCTTCAACTTCTTTTCTAGTATCTTGATCCGCAAATTTTTTGCATTCTTCTTCAGATAAATTTCTATCTTTATATTTTTTATAATATTTTTCATAACTTGATCTTACAAATGGTGCTAAGTGTGTAAGAGAAACTGTTGCTCCACCATAACTTGATGATGTTACAGCAAGTATTATTTGTGTTGCAATTGTAGCTGCTGTTATAAATCTATGTGGTTTTTCTATCATTACTCCATTTATAATTGTTCCATTTTGTAGCATATCTTCTAGATTTATTAATTCACAGTTATGTAGTGCATTTTGTGCAAAATAATCAGCGTCATGGAAGTGTATAATTCCTTCATCATGTGCCTTTACAATGTCTTCTGGTAATAAAAATCTTCTAGTAATATCTGTACTTGTAATTCCTGCTAAATAATCTCTTTGTGTTGTAACTACTTCTGCATTTTTATTAGAATTTTCATTGTTCCAGTATTCATTTTCACCTTCAATTAATTCTTTAATTGTTTGGTCTGTAGTATTCGCTTTTCTTATTAACTCTCTTGTATATCTGTATGTAATGTATTTTTTAGCTAGTTTATATTTAGAAAATTCCATTAGTTTTTGCTCAATTACATCTTGTATATCTTCTACAAGAATTCTTTTCTTGTTTAATTCTTCTATATACTTTATAATTTCTTCAATTTCTTCTTTGGTAGCTTTTTCTTTTCCTCTAACTTCTTTGTTAGCTTTTCCTATTGCCTCCCTTATTTTTTGTGGATCATAGTCTACAATGTGTCCATCTCTTTTTACAACTTTCATGTCTTTTGTTCCTCCTCTTATTTATTTATCTATTACGCCATTATAATATAGATAATTTTTTTAATATACAAGTTGCACTTGCAACTTTTTTAAAATTTTGTTAAAATTTTTTTTGGAGGTAATTTTTTATGAGTCCATTTGAGGGTTTAACAGATTTGCAAGTCCGCAAACTATTCATTTTACTAGGGGTTCACGTCTATCCCTACAAGCAGAACGAGGAGGTCCTTCCTACCATAAAAAGCGAAAATATCGTAGGAATCGTACTCTCAGGTTTTGTACAAATTCAAAATATTGACTATAACGGAAATGAAATAATTGTAGAAAATTTAACGCCAGAAAATAGTGTTTTTGGCACTAATCTTTCTGCAACTAATAGCGAAGATTTTGAATTAATTGCAAAAGAAGATTCAAGGGTTGTTGTAATAGATTATAATAGAATAATTGATATAAATAATTTTAAATATAGCTATTTTCAGACTTTTTTTAAAAATTTATTTGAAATATATAATATTAAAACTAGAGAAAAGAACGAAAGAATTAAAGTTCTAGAAAAAAAGCAAATAAGGGAAAAATTGCTAGAATTCTTCGAAATTGAGTATAAAAAAAGTGGCACTAGGTATATTCATATGCCTTTTCCTTTTAAAGACTTAGCAGATTATATTGGTGCTAATAGAGCCTCTATGTTTAGAGAACTAAAACATTTAAAAGAAGATAAAATTATCGAAGTAAAAGGACGAAAAGTAACCTTGCTGTATAAATAATTATATTATTTATACAGTTTGTATGTTTATAGTAAAAGATGTAACATAATGTTACATCTTTTTGTTATGTAAAATTGTTACAACTAAAAACAAAAAGAGCATATAACTTAAAGTCATATACTCTTTTATCTTTATTCTATCTCATCATCACATTCTTCGAATTGAGAGTTATATAGTCCTGCATAGAAACCATTTTTAGCTAATAGCTCTTCATGAGTTCCTTGCTCTACAATATCACCATGATTCATAACCAAAATTAAATCCGCATTTTTTATTGTAGACAATCTATGTGCAATAATGAAACTTGTTCTTCCTTTCATTAAGTTATCCATAGCTGATTGAATTTGTTGCTCTGTTCTCGTATCTATAGAACTTGTAGCTTCATCCAATATTAATATCTTTGGATCTGCTAAGATAACCCTAGCTATAGTTAACAATTGTTTTTGTCCAGCAGAAACATTGCTTGTTTCCTCATTTAAAACAGATTTATAACCCTTTGGTAAAGTCTTTATAAAGTGATGTACATGTGCAGCTTTAGCAGCCTCTACTACTTCGCTATCTGTTGCGTCTGGTTTTCCATATTTTATGTTGTCTTCAACAGTTCCACTAAATAACCATGTGTCCTGTAAAACCATACCAAACATTTTTCTTAATTCTGACCTCTTGAAATCTTTAATGTTGTGTCCATCAACATATATTCCACCAGAATTAACATCATAAAATCTCATTAACAATTTAACCATAGTTGTCTTACCTGCACCAGTAGGTCCAACAATAGCAATCTTTTGGCCATCTTTAACATTTGCACAGAAATCGTTTATGATTGTTTTATCTGGATTATATCCAAAGTTAACGTGGTCAAATACAACATTACCATTTAATTTGCTAGAATCTATGTTTCCTTTAGCTGTTTCTACTTCTTCTGGTTCCTCTAAGAATTCAAAAACTCTTTCTGCTGCAGCAATCATAGATTGTAAAGTACCAGAAATTTGTGCAATTTGTGTAATAGGTTGAATAAATTGTCTATTGTATTGGATGAAACTTTGTATATCACCAACAGCAATTTTACCTTGTACTGTTAAATATCCACCCAAAATTGCAACTACAACATAACCAACATTTCCTATAAAGTTAGTTACTGGATGTATTAAACCAGATAAGAATTGAGATCTCCAAGCTGATCTATATAATACATCATTTGCTTGTTCAAAAGTTTTTGTTACTTTTTCTTCTCCATTGAATACCTTAACTATTGTGTGTCCACCATAAACTTCCTCTACTTGACCATTAACGTGTCCTAAATAGTCTTGTTGAGCTTTGAAGTATTTTTGTGAATGCTTTACAATTAAAAAGCTCAAAAATGCTGTTACAGGTAATATAATTAATGATGCTATTGCCATAATCCAACTTATAGAGAACATCATAATTAAAATACCAATAATTGTACAAATTGAAGTAATAATTTGTGTAACACTTTGGTTTAAGTTTTGTGATAATGTATCTATATCGTTTGTGATTATAGATAGAACCTCACCATGAGTCTTTTTATCAAAATATTTCATTGGTAATTTATTAATTTTATGTACCAAATCATTACGCATTTTGTAAGTAATTTTTTGTGTTACTGTAGTCATCGTAAAGCCTTGTATTAAAGAGAACAAAGCACTTAAAGCGTATAATCCTAATAATGTAAGAAGTATTGTTCCAATTTTTCCAAAGTCTATACCTGAGCCACCTGATAACTTATTCATTAAACCATTAAATATTTCTGTTGTTGCATTACCCAAAATCTTTGGTCCAATAATAGAAAATATTGTACTTCCAACTGCAAATAAAATAACTATTATAATTGGTACTTTATATTTTGCCAAATAATTTCTTATTAGCTTTTTAGTAGTTCCTTTAAAATCTTTTGGCTTTTCAACTACTCTACCGCCATGTCTACCTCCCATTGGAGGTCTAACATTTTTATTCTCTGCCATTTTCCAATTCCTCCTTTGAAAGTTGTGATAAGGCTATTTGTTGATAAGTTTCACAAGATTTCATTAACTCATCATGTGTTCCCTTTCCTACAATTTTACCTTCATCTAATACTATTATTTGATCTGCATTCATAATTGTACTAATTCTTTGCGCAACTATTATTACTGTCTTTCCTTTAGTACGTTTTGCAAGTTCTTCTCTTAATATCTTATCTGTCTTCATATCTAGAGCAGAAAAACTATCATCAAAT
This sequence comes from uncultured Clostridia bacterium, assembly GCA_944388935.1. Classification (GTDB taxonomy): domain Bacteria; phylum Bacillota; class Clostridia; order TANB77; family CAG-508; genus Merdicola. The sequence goes on from CALXKK010000001.1 coordinate 33,069, forward strand.
ACTAATATTTCTGGATCTATTGCAAGAGCTCTTGCTATAGATAAACGTTGTTTTTGTCCACCAGAAACGTTACCACCACCTTGTGATATTGGTTCTTGGTATTTTAGTGGTTTTGTCTCGATGAATTCTTCTGCTTGAGCAATTTGTGCAGCTTCTACCATTTGCTCATCTGTTATGTTTTCATTACCATATTTTATGTTAGATTCTATAGTTCCAGAGAACAATACACCTTTTTGTGGTACAAAACCAATTCTCTTTCTTAATTCTTTTTGACTTACATCTTTTACATTTACACCATCTACTAATAACTCTCCACCAGTTACATCGTAAAATCTTGGTATTAAGTTAACTATTGTAGATTTACCACTACCAGTACTTCCAATTATTGCTGTAGTTTCTCCAGGTTTTGCTGTAAATGATATATCTGTTACAACTTCTGCATCTGCATCAGGATAATGGAATGAAACATCCTTAAATTCAACATAACCTTTTTTATCTTCATTAAATGGTTTTGTTTCATCTTTATCCTTAATTCTAGGTTCTGTATCTAATACTTCATTAATACGTTCTGCAGAAACACTAGCACGTGGTAACATTATAGATACCATAGATATCATTAAGAATGCCATAACTATTTGCATTGTATATTGGATAAATGCCATTACATCTCCAACTTGCATTATTCCATCGTTTACGTTATGTCCACCTATCCATACAATTAAAACTGTTATACAGTTCATAACAAGCATTAATGCAGGCATCATTATGCTCATTGCTCTGTTAACAAAAACTTGAGTTTTCATTAAATCTTGGTTTGCTCCGTCAAACCTTTTCTCTTCTCTTTCTTCTGTATTAAATGCACGAATAACTTGAGAACCTGTTAATATCTCACGAGATACTAGGTTTAATTTATCAACTAATTTTTGCAAAATTTTAAATCTAGGCATTGCTACAATCATTAATGTAAGAACGATTATAATAATACAAACTACAGCTAAACCAATTATCCATGCCATAGAAGCATCACTATTAAACAATACTCTTATAAATCCACCTATAGCTATAATTGGTGCATATACAACAACCCTAAACAAAATTGTTAAAAGTAATTGAATTTGTTGAATATCATTTGTTGTACGAGTAATTAATGATGCTGTTGAGAAACCATTAAATTCCTCTGTAGAGAAACTTAATACTTTCTTAAATACTTTATCTCTTAAGGTTCTACCTAATTTAGCAGCAACTCTAGAAGATAATAGCATTATCATAATTGCACTTACCATAGTTATAGCTGCTATTCCTAGCATTTGTAAACCTGAAATCAAAATAAAGTTATTTTGAATCTTATCCGTATTTGCTCCCAAATATTGATATTGTGTTTTAACCTCTTGTATTGCAGCTTGCTCTAGCATAGATTCAGATAAATTTGATACCATTTTGTCTAGCATATTTGGTAATTCTGTTTCTAAGCTATTTGCAAATTCAGTCTTTTGCTCTGCTGGCATCATATTAATCATTTGAACTAATGTCATATTTTCCATAGCAGCCTTTTGTGCTTCTGGTAAATTTTCTAACATTGAAGTTTTCATTTGATTTGATATTTCTTCATTAGATGTTATTAGCTTAACTAATAAAGATTTTAACAAGTTATGATTTAATTTTCCTTTTTCTACACTGCTAATATCATTTAATTTATATGTATTTCCATCTTCTGATAATGTATATGAATTTAGTACTTCATCTTTATTTTCTGCAAAGCTTAATAATAAATCCATATCTTCTTTACTTGATTGTTCCGGTGCTGTTAAAGAAGAAAGTGCAAGCAAAGGCTTTGCTATCGTTTGATTTAAACTAGATAGATCTTCTTCTTTTAAATCTTTAATTAGATATACTTCTTGATTTGCAATTTCTGGATATTTCTTTACATATTTTTTATATTCCTTACTATCTTTAGAAATCAATTCATAATCATTTAGAATTTTTTCATCATCGTTAGTAAATTTTAAAAGGTCATCCATTTGGCTTTTAGCAATAACTTCTGGTGCAGCATTTTCTATTCCGCCTTGTTGAATACCCACATTTACAATTCTAGAAGTATATGTTGGTAATGCTAAATCCGTTGCAGCTTGAACACACAAAAGTATGATAATAGCAACCACAGAAATAGCAGATTGCTTTAAGTTTTTTAATACTTTAAACATTCCATTTTCTCTCCTTTACGTTAACTTTTGAACTTTAGGGACGGACCTTAAAAGTTCATATTTTATGTTGATTTAATTTTGTCTTTAAAGGCTATTCTTAAAATTCGTTTTTAATATTGACTTTAAGTGTAAAATTATCACTTTTTAGCAATTCCATATTTTATATATTCCATTTCTTTTAAGAAATCTTCTCTAGCTTTGTCGCTATCTTTATAATTAAGTGAAGCTACTACTCTCCTTCTAGAAATAGTAAATAGCATTTCTAATACTAATTTAAATTCATCTTCACTATTAATATTTAAAATATCTTTATTTTTATCGTACAAGTTATATAGCATTTGAAGTATATTATCACTCATTTCTTCTTTTTTTGTGAACATTAAATTATCACTTGTTTTTACATTGCCATAAATCTGTTTAAAAAATTTGTCATTCTTTCTTCTTTTACCAATCTTAATAAGGAAATCATAAATATCTATACATACATTTATGATATTTCCATTCTCTTTTTCTATCATTTCATTAAGCTTTTTTTCTATGTTTCCAATTTTTATTTTCATAATATAGTCAAATAAATCTTCTTTGTCCTCAAAATATTGATAAAAGCTTCCTCTAGCTATTCCAGCATTTTCCACAATATTCTTAATAGATACTTTTTCTAAAGGTACTCTGGCAAATTCTTTATATGCAGCTTTTAATACTTTGTTTTTCTTGTCTTTTGGTAAATTAAGAAATGTTTTTGTTGGCATCTTTTCCTCCTTTCTTTAGTATTATATTTCGTTTTTTTAAAAAAGTTTGCAATTTTTTTGTGTCGATTTTTGTCTATTTTTAGCTATTTTCTTTAGCATAGCTAAAATGACACTGCATCATATATTATATATGACACAGTGTCATTTGTCAACTCATGTTTTGTGAATTTTATGTGAACATTTATACTTTTTATGTCAGTTTTTCTAATCAACATAAAATTTGAACTTTTAACCTCCGTCCCTTGTGTTCAAATATTCTGTAAACTTGTCTCCTCTTTCTTCAAAGTTTTTAAAGAATCCATAACTGGCAGCTGCTGGAGATAACAAGCAAATTGTATTTTTCTTAGTTACTTTTTTAGCACAAGTAACTGCCTCTTCTAAATCTTTTACCAAATAACATTTCTTATTATTTGCTTTGCCTTGTAAATCCGAAAAAATTCTTTTTCCGGTATCAGGCATTAAAATTATATTTTCTATTGTATCTTGTTGCAAAATAAAATCTTCCAAATTTGAGTAGTCTATTTTTCTGTCCATCCCACCTAGAATTATAGTATTTACATTTTTCAATGCTTTAATTCCTTCTATTGTTGTTTCTCCTATTGTAGAAATAGAATCATCATAATACAAAACATCATCAATTGTAGTTACATATTCCAACCTATGTGGTAAGCCTTTAAATTGCTTCAAGGCAGATTTAAATTGCTTATTGGATAAATTATATATCCTGCAACAAATATAATAGGAAATCGCAATGTCGTAAAAATTATGCTGTCCTATTAAGTTTGTTTCACTCTCCAAAATTTCTATTTTATTGTCAGCATTTTTATAATTAGCATTATTTTTAGAATTATTTTTATCAATATCTCCATCAAATTTTATAGTTCTGCCATCAATATAATCACTAATACATACACTAGTCTTAGTATTGCTATTTATATATGCTTTGCAAGTCTCTCCATATATAAAAATATCATCCGGCTTTTGAAATTTATTAATATTAAGTTTTGCACTAATATAATTTTCAAATGTTTTGTAATGGTCCAAATGGTCCGGATATAAATTTACGATAACAGCAATATGTGGTGAATATTTAACAAATTCTAGTTGATGGCAACTAAGCTCATATACAATATTTGTATTTTCATCAATTTCATTTATTGCATTAAAGCATGGAATTCCTATGTTTCCTACAAGCACAGTATTAGGATAATATTTCTTTAAAATTGTATATGTTAAACTTGATGTTGTGCTTTTTCCTTTAGTCCCTGTTATTCCAATTATTTGATTAGATAAAATTTTTATAAATTCTTCAGTTTGGGATGTAAGCTTTTTTTCATCAATTATATTTTCATCTACAACAATTCCCGGACTTTTAAAAATCAAGTCATAATCATTTAATTGTTGCTCATTGCTTAATATCTTTACACCATCTATATTTATATCTTTCTTTTCCAATACTGCTATTTCTTTGCATTTAATATTGTTACTTTGTATAAATTGTAATGTTGATATTCCTTCTTTGCCCAAACCCCAAATTGCAATCTTTTTATTTTCTAAATCATGTTTAAACTTATCTAATACTTTCATATTATTTCACTCTTCTTTAATAATTCCAAATAATGTTCTGGTACATTATTTTCTGCATTATAAAATGTGTTATAAGTATTTTCTTTATTTTTATATTCTTCATATTTTTTAGTAGTTTTATAATATTTATATAGTAAAGGTAATTCTTCGCCATTTGCTTCGCATTTTTTAATAGTCTCACAAATTGCTGTATTTACCTCATCTCTAGAGCCAACACATTCAAACGGTTTGTTCTTTTGTATTCCACAAAGCATTTCCATTGTTTCTTTCAAGCTTTCTTTTTCTAATAAATCCTCTCCAAAAATATTTATCATATCCTTCTTAGATACAAATGGAGATAAAATTATATAAACGAATAAACATTTAGGACAATTTGCGCACCACTTATTTTCTTTGCTACCTACGTTACAGCTTTTGAAAATCTTATAAAATTTTGGTAGTTTTGCAAAGTGCTTAGCTATTTGATATTCGCTTATTGGTCTTAATAAACTAAAATATTTTATATCTCCTAAAATATATTTTTCTACATAGCTATTAAAATCTTTTTCAAATTCATAGCTTTTAGAATATTGATGATTTACTTCTTCTTCATATATTGTAGATTCATTTGCACTTGCTTCATTAGATAAGACTATGTACTTTTTATTATTCAAATATGCAACTATTAAACTTGAAAAAGCTACGATTGATGAAAATGGTGTGTGTCCATTTAAAAATCCCTTCTTATTTAGTTCTAGCATATTTTTATCCAAAGTTCTTTTAACATTACATATCTGATTTTTGCTGTGCCCTGCAGCTTCTGCTGTTTCTGTTGTAGCTCCTCTTGGATTTATAATGTAACACATATTTTCTTTAAAATCATCTTTTATAACATCCAATGTAACTATTGAGTCTTTTCCTCCACCTATTGGAACTAAAGCACCTTTAAAATTTTCATTTATATCCGCTTTTGATAGTAAAGTAGTTCCGGTAGATATATTCATAAAATCTCTTATATTTGTTTTTATATTGTTTTTATAAAAGAACTCACCTAATCCATAAAAATACAACTTTTTCCACCAATCAATCTGCTCTTGATTTAGTTTTATATCTTTTATAGTCACATTAGGTGAGCAAGTTATTTTCCAATAGCTTACAAGTTCAGCCATACCTAAATTAAAAACAAGGTTTTCTAATAATGCTTTATTTGGGTTATGATTGTTTTTCTTTGGAATAACCCATATTGGATTAAACTTAGAAAGACCTTTAATTTCGAACTCAAAGCTTAATTTGTATTCATTCTCATTTTCCTCTATATTATGCCAGTTATATGAAAAATCCGGATATTTTTCTCTTAATTCTATAAAATTCATTTTCAATCTCCTTCCGGGATTAGGGATTCGGAGACGTTCCCCCAAATCCCTGTTTCAATATGATATTATATTGTATGTTTTAATTAAAAGCAACAATGAAATTTTATATAATCTTAACAAATTTATTTTTTCCAAATTGTAAAATCTTTTCTTTTGGCTGTATAGTGCAATTTATATCCTCAACAGTATTTCCATCTACCTTTACACCTTTTCCTACAACCATTCTTTTTGCTTCACTTTTTGAACTTGCAAATCCTACTTTAACAAGTAAATCACAAATATTTTTTTCTCCATTATCATCTAATTTAAAAGTTTTTATATCTTCTGGTATTCCACCTTTTGCTATTTGGTTATATCTTTCTTCTGCCATAGCTATTTTATCTGCTCCATGATACATTGTTATAATTTCTTCTGCATATTTTTTATGTGCTTTTACAACATCTTCTTTTATCAATTCTTCTGCCTCTTTTGTATCAATGTCTGTTGTTAATCTAAAGTAATCCATCAAAACATCATCCGGAATTTTCATAGCTTTCTCGTACATTGCTTCTGGAGCTTCATCAATTCCAATATAGTTGTCCAATGATTTACTCATCTTTTCCTTTCCATCTAAGCCTACTAGTAATGGGAAAGTTAATACAACTTGTCTTTCTTGACCATAATCTTTTTGCAATTCTCTTCCAACCAAAAGATTGAAAGTTTGGTCTGTTCCACCAATTTCTATATCCGCATTTAATGCCACAGAATCATATCCTTGCATTAATGGGTACAATAGCTCGTGCATAGAAAGAGGCAAATTGTTTTCGTATCTATTTTTAAAATCATCTCTTTCTAAAATTCGAGCAACTGTATATTTACTTGTAAGCTCTATTACATCTTTTAAATTCATTTTAGAAAGCCATTCTGAATTGTATGCAATTCTTGTTTTATCCTTATCTAAAATCTTTGTTACTTGCTTAAAATATGTTTCTCCTGCTTTTCTAGTTTGCTCGAATGTTAGCGCTGGTCTTGTTTTACTCTTACCAGATGGGTCTCCTATCATTCCTGTAAAATCACCTATTACAAATACTACTTCATGTCCCATCTCTTGGAAAGTCTTTAATGCTCTTAGCACAACAGTATGACCTAAGTGTAAATCTGGTCTTGATGGGTCCGCACCCAATTTTATTGTAAGCTTTCTTCCACTTTCTAATTTTTGTTTTAATTCCTCTTCTGAAAATATATCCACTGCTTTTCTTGTAATTAATTCTAATTTATCCATAACAATATCTCTCCATTTCTATTTTAAATTTTCGATTATATTATATGAATTTTCGTAGAAGAACCCGTGGATTATTGTTTTCATTCTAAACCATTGGGTCATAGCATCACCTCCTAAAAATTCAAAAAGCACATCATCCTTAAAGGACGATGTGCATCGTGGTACCACCTTTATTTACAATTTATAATTGCCTCATTACAGCTTTTCGTAGCTACACGTTAATTACTATAAGAATTGTAATTCGTAATTTATATTCTAGCAATTTCCACCAAACATTGCCTCTCTATTAGTTACAATAAATTACTACTAGGATTCTTTTTAAAACATAATTAAATTCAATTTTAAATATTATACTTTGTATTATATGTATTTTCAAGTATTTTATAAATTTTTTAAGTACATTTACTTTTTAGTCTAACTCAATGTATTTTCTTTTTTTCTACGTACTAAAGATATTATAATTACAACTATTAAAAATACAATTCCAAATATTTCGAAAATATCAGCAATATTCATTATTGGCATATTTTTTACATATATGTAATCTCTTACATAACCTAAGAAAATCATATCTATCAAGTTTCCTAAACATCCTGCTAGTATAAAAACTAATGATAATATTAATTTAAAATCTAAATCTTGATTTTTCTTTTTTATAAACAAAATTATCATCGCAATTAAAGCAACACTAGCTAACACTATTAAAGTAAAACCATTTGAACCCACGCCAAATGCAACATTTGTATTTTCGAAATAACTAAAACTCAAAAAATCTGGAATAATTGTAATGCTCTTTCCTACTGATACAATTTTTATTATTTGATCTAGTACTATTAGTACAATTCCAACTATGATTGATATTACTTTTTTATTTTTCATTTTTATTTCCTCTTTCGTTTTTTTCTTTGAACTAATGTTATAATATTTTAACGAATTTTGCAAATTGTTCTACTATTTTAGTTCCACTATAAAATTATAGAGGGATTTTAGGACCGTTCCCAAATCCACTTGAAAACGGTACCTTTCCAGATTTATAAAAATTTCTTAAGTTGCTCTACATTGTTCTCTTGAAATGTAACAAAATTATTTAATAAATCTTTTACATCTTTAGAAGCTTGATTTGCTTCATTATTCATTAATTTTCTACCTTCTATAATTCCCATAGTAGTACCTTCTATCATTATTTCTGCTATATGTGATGGGGTTTTATCGTTTAATGTATTCATTTGTACTCCTGTCCATCCCATTATAGTATTCATAACATTTTTATCTTCTGGTATCTCTCCATAATTTTCGTATAGTTTATTTACTCTGTCCATAACCTGACCATATTGTGTATATTGAAAGCTTAAATTGTCTTTCAATTTATTATCATCTAATTTTTCTGCAACAAAGGATATAGAATCCATCCCCATTTTTGTAGCCTTATGAATTTCTTTTAATATTTTTAAATTATTCTCTTCCATATTTCTACCTCCTTTGTTTATTATTACCAAAGGATTTTGAAATATACTTTTATTTATGCTTTTTGTTTAATATTGGCATTATGTCCCCGTTGAACTTTTAAGGTCCGTCCCTTAAGTTCAGATATTTCTATTTAATATGTATTTTCCAGTAAATTCTTCTTTAAGAATATCCATAATTACTACATCATAATATTTACCATCTATATACACGCATTTTCTTCTTCTTCCTATTTCTTTAAAACCACATTTTTTATAGCATGCAATTGCTCTTTCGTTAAAAGCCATAACATCTAATTTTATATTGTTTAAATTTAGATAATTAAATCCATAATCTAAAATTAATCTAATTGCTTCTGTTCCATAGCCTTTTTCTCTTTCTTCTTTATCACCTATAAATATTCCTAGAGTTCCTCTTCTATTAAAATGGTCTATGTTTTCTATCGAAATTGTTCCTATTAATTTATCTTCATCTAAAGTTACAATATTAAATGTAGCTTCGTCACCTATGTGCTTTTCAAGGAATTCCTTTTCTTTTTCTAGTGTCATTATTTGGCTACTTCTTCCTAAATAATCTGTTGTGCTAAAATCGTTCATCCATTTTGTGTATTGCTCCGCATCCTCAACAGTTCTTGGTGATAAATAAATATTTTTTCCTACTAATTTTTTATAGTACATTTTCATCATCCCTTCTTTTTCATTTCTAAAATTCAATTTCTTTTAAAATCTCTAAATATTTATGTGTAAACTCTGTTAATTTTTTTATATTCTCTTTTTTTCTTGCTTTTTCCATAATTCTATTTGCTGTTTCATAAGCCATATCAAATTCTTTTTTGCTTACTTCCTTTCTATTATATGCATCTTCTAACTCGTCTTCATCTAATAAATGTATTCTTCCGTCTGGTACAATAACTACATCCAAATACAAGTCATCTTCGTATGGAACACCTTCCTCTTCCCCTAGCATTCTGGCTATATCAATATACCATTCTACAATATTATCTTTTTCATCTAATACTGCAGAAATACAAAAATGTTCACCATCTGGATAAATTTCTAACCAATTATAGTTTTTTGCTAAAATACATCTTTGCTCTTCATCTACTCTCCATTCTTCTCTTACTTTTTTTATAGTTAATAATGAGATATTACCTTGAAACTCATCATTATCAACTCTAAAATTTTTAAATTCTTTTTCTAATATGTCATTTGGTTTATTTCTTCCATCTGCATATCTCTTTTTTAAAGTTATCCAGTATCTTTGATATGTATCTCCATCTCTTATAATTTCGTCTTCAAAAACTCCTCCATTTTTTATAATTGTTCTAGCTGAAGGAAAATTTCCATTATGACATACCATAAGTACATTTCCTATTCCTAATTTTTTAGCTTCTTCTATGGCTAATCCTATCATTTGTGTACTATAGCCTTTGTTTCTTTCTGTTGGTCTTACAGAATCCCCTATATGACCTTTTTTTAATAAGTAATCATCAAGCTTTTCCCTTAGTTGAACAATACCTACTAATCTATTATCGCTCTTTCTATATGCCAAAAACACTTTACCGGGAAATCTGGCTCTTTTTGGTTCTGAATATTCTCTGGTTTCATCCTCTTTAATGTCTTTTAACCAATTTTCAAAATTATCCTCGATGTCCAGTCCTGCACTTCCATTTATTATTCTTTCTCCATTTTGAATAAATTCATTTTTAAATTTCATTATTTCATCTTTGTGTTCTTGTGATGGAACTACTAACACTAATTCGTCTTTCATTTTCTTTCTCTTTCCTCCATTTTTATATTGTTACAAATATTATATATAAATTTTCTAAGGAATACAGTATAATTTAAAAATTAAATTTTTCTTTTATCATTTTAGCTGTGTCTTCTGCAGAAATATTTGTGTTATCTATTCTTAAATAATTTTTATATTTTACTTCACCCTCATATGAATTTAATCTGTGCTCTTCAGAACAACTTAATAATTCCTTTTCACTAGATTCTATATCTCTTTTTGTGGGCTTATTTTTTAATCTATTTTCTGTTTTATTTCTTCTTAATCTTTCTTCTAGAGTACTTTCCAACTCTACTATATAAAATTCACCATTTTCTTTTTCATAAATATTTTTAATTTTTTCTAACCAATCCCAATTTTCTTCTTTATCAAATTCAAATAATACAGTGAATATCATACCTTCTAAATCACTTTTAGCAACTTCTTCGAAAATTGCAAATCTAAATAAATCTGTTAATCTTTTTCTTGCCTCTGATTTATATGGAAAAAATTTTAATGGTAAATCTATTGTTTCGTGGTTATGCATAAATTTTAACTGAGTTATCTTTGCCAGTTCTTGGCCAACTGTCATTTTTCCAACTGCCTGCGGTCCACATATTAATACAAATTTTGCCATAATATTCCCCCTTCTATTTTAATTTGAATATATTTAAATTGACATTTTCATTGGCAAAAATGTTATTCCATCTATTGTCTGTTCTTTATCTGTATCTTTAAAACCTATTTTGTGATAGAACTCTTTTGCATATGGAGATGAATTTACTGTTATTTCGTTTGCATATGCTTTACAATATTCTTTTGCTTTATTTAATAATTTTGTTCCAATTCCTATTTTATGATATTTTTTATCTACGAATAACATAGAAATGTGTGAACAATCTCTTATACATATCATTCCAATTATTCTTTCATTATCTTTTGCAACAAACATTTTTAAATGATTGTTTAATTGTTCTAATGTATTGTCGTAATCGATAAAATTATAAAAGTTTTGTACTCCTTCTTCTGTATAATATGGCGCTTCAAATTCATCAAAAACATACTTTACCAATTCCAATGTTTCTTTTAATTCGTTTGTTTGCATTTCTACTATTTTATATATCATAATTTTACTCCTTTTTATATATAAAAATAAAGCCCCACAAAGAAATCTTTTAAGACTCCTTTGTAAGACTTTTCTCATCTTACTTAGTGTAAGTAATTTTCTTCCTATATTATTCCAAATATAAATTTGGAACCTCTAACAATTACTCTTTACCGCTCGAGTTTTAACTCTTAGGTAAACTCCTAAAATATGTATATATTTTATCATCTGCTTTCAGTTACGTCAACTAGTTTTCCATAATTTTCATATTAATTGACATTATTAGGTATTTTGTATATAATAAAAAAGCATTAAAGCCGTGATAATTGTTAAAAAATAAATTAAAAATGGACTTTTATGTTCATTAAATAAGGGGATTTTTTATAATGAAAAAACAAAGTAAACATTCAAAAAATACTAGTCATAATGTTGGACGTAGATATGCTAGCTCAGAAACTACTATAAAACATAAGCCTAGTAGATTTAAAAATGAAAAAAAACATAGAGTTAATCGAGCAGCAATTAGTAATTTGTCTAATCATAGAATGAATAAAAGGAAAACATCTACTAAATTTACGAACAATCGTAATTCCAATAATGTTAAAAAATTAAATATAAAGAAGATTCTTGTTTTTATTATCATAATTTTAGTTGTTATCTTTGGAATTATGGAAATAAACCAATTAGTTACAACTAACAATAATAATAAAGATACATCTACTTATAGCACTAAAATAAAGGAATCTAAAAAAATTGATGGTTTAAACAATATACAAGTAGAAGAATTAAACATAAAAAGCAATGATAATCTTTCAACTGTTGAATTAAAATTAAAAAACAATTCCAATGAAAATCAAGAAGCATTTAAATCTAATTTATGCATTTTAAATAAAGATAATGCATTGTTATTTGAAACGCAATGTTTTATAAAAGATATTCCTGCAAATTCAGAATCTACATATTCAGTTACTACAAGCAATGAAGATCTTTCAAATACAAAAACATATACAATTAAAAAAATCGAATAACTTAAAGTAAAGTTATTCGATTTTTTATTTATAAATAAAAGCACTTTATATAAAGTGCTTTTATTATTTTTTAAATTAATCAACTTTATTTAACAACAAAATCAATTTGAATTTCTTTTTCTAAATCATCTGAGCTAAATTTTGTTAAATCTAAGTAATATTCTCCTGTTTGAGCATCTTTCTTAATATATTGTATTAAATCTGCTCTTTCTGTTCCATCAATTGTAATTTTTATATTATCTTGTTTGTTCATATCAATATCATCTAAATATACTTTACCATTTTCAGATGTTTCTTCAACTGGTTCACCCATATCGTTAATTATTTGCTTAAATACTGCTTCCAAACTTGATAAATTATCAGATGATGATAAACAATATTCAGGTCCTGAAGCAATGTCTTTTAACAATTCTCTATCTGCATCGGCTCCAAATGGAATTGTATAAATAGTTTGATTAACTACTCCGTTGTGTTTTAAATTATTAAGTGCAGTATCAACATTATGTTGAGTTTCTTCACTTGTACTAGTACTTGTATTTTTGATAGTTCCATCACTTAAGAATATTATTATATTCTTATCATTTGGATCATTTGGATCATTTGGATCATCCATTCTCTTAATTTCAGAATTAGCTAAATTTAATCCTGTACTCATTTTTGTTCCACCAACAGCAATTAAGTCATCTATATTATCTTTTAATGCACTCACTTCTTCACTAGTGCTTGCTCTACCGACAACAGACGCATTATCATCATACCCAATTGATTCATAATGTCCTGGATTCCACCAGCCACTACCAGGAATCCATTGTTGTTGTTTAGTATTACTACTAAATCTTACAACAGAAATTTGTGGTCCTTTATCTATATTATCTTCTTCTGATGGTAAATGTAGCATATCAATCAAATTCTTTGCTGCTGTTTTAACACTTGCCAATCTATTTCCTTCCATACTACCTGATGTATCTAAAACTAATACTACATTACAATTAGAAACTGTATTTGATTTAACATTTATTGTTTTCTCAACAGAATCAGTTGTTTTTTGAGTTTCTTCTGTTGCTGGATTATCATTGATTGTTGGAACATTTACAACAGTATCTCCTGGTTTTGCATTTGTAACTTTAACACTAAATACTATTGTCTTAGTTTTTTCATCACCACTTGGCTCTAATGTTAATGTCTCACTAAAGTTACCTTTTTCAAGAGCATCTAATTGTTCTGAAGTTAAGTTTGTTAATCTATTTAAAGCTAAATTTCCTTGAGCTTCTTTAATTAATGTTGTTCCTGTTGGTACTGTATCTTCTATCTTAACATCTCCTGGTGCAGTACCATTGTTTGTAGCTGTAATTGTGTATTTAATAATATCACCATTTTCAGCTATGCCATCAGTTGTATCACCATTACTTTCTATAACTTCACTTGTCTTTGTAACGTTTATTTTAGCTTCTCCTTTTTCAGTTGTAGTTGTTACTTTAGACTCATCATCTGGATCTTCAGGTATTGGAGTTCCATCTTCCTTAGTTGATGTTACTTTAACTGTATTTGTTATTAAATTCTCTTTATCTTTACTAATATCATCAGCTGTTACTTTATAATCTGCTGTAATAGTTGCTGTTGCCCCAGCATTTAAAGTACCAATTGTAATTACTCCATCCTTACTAATTTCTGTAGGAACAGAATTTACTTTAATATTAGTTAATCCTTCTATTGATGTTCCATTTCTATCCATTAAGTCTGTTACATTAACATTTGTTAATGTTGTATTACCATTGTTAGAAACAGTAATAGTATATGTTATTGTTTCACCATATGATACTTTATCTTTATTTGCTTTTTTATTAATAGAAATATCATATATAGGTTTTATTGTAACTACTTTATTATCGGCATCATCTTCGTCTTCAACTGGACAAGTTGTATTATTATCATCTTCATAATATCCAACAACTTTTGCTTTATTTTCTATTATAGCATTTGGATTTTTTGCTTCAATATCTGATACTTTGTAATATACAATATATACTTTTGGCTCATCATTAGCCTTGAACTCTTCTATCTCAGCTATTGTTTTACTTGGTGTTGTTGGTACTCCATTTATTATTTGATATACATCATGAGTTTCATCTGTTACTACAACATCATGTAAATCTTCTCCAGAAGTATTTGTTACTGTAATTTTATATCCAATAACATCATTTGCTTTTACTGCTATTTGGTTATCAGCAATATTAGTATCTTCATTTAAACTATATACATCTTTTTGTATATCTATACTTGGTAATTTATTTGTTACTGTATATTCTCCTGAAATATTATTTTTCTCGACACTGCTAATATATCCTTCTGGTACATTAGCTTCATCTACAGTATATGTGATTTCATTACCATTTGTATCATATACAGGAACTGTAAATGTATGCTTCCATTCAGATGATTCATTAACTACTTCAGAACCAACTACATTATTTCCGTTCTTAAGTTGTAGAGTAATGTCTTGATGTTCTTCTTTATTATCATCCCATACTTTTGTTACTGGTATATTTACAGTATCTCCTGGTACTACAAATTTATTTGTTACAGTTTTATCTTCTTGACTTACTACAGTATTTTCAGCTGTATAGAATTTATTATTTAAATTCTCTTCACTTAATGTGTATACAATTTCATCGCCATTTGCTGAATTATATTTTGGTAATCCTGTAAATGTATAATTCCATTTATTAGTATTTGATAAATCTGCATTTGAACTATTTAATGTAACTTTATATGTTTTTCC
This sequence comes from uncultured Clostridia bacterium, assembly GCA_944388935.1. GTDB lineage: Bacteria > Bacillota > Clostridia > TANB77 > CAG-508 > Merdicola. The sequence continues at coordinate 48,365 of CALXKK010000001.1, forward strand.
ATCATTTCCTGATAATACTAAAGTTACGCTAGATGGTCTCTTTTGAGCTTTATTGCTATTATCATCCCATATTTTTGTAACCGGAATACTTATTGTATCTCCTGGGACTTTAAATGTATTTGTTATTGTCTTAGATGGTTGATCTACTTTACTATTAGTAGTTGTATAATAAATGTTGCTTAATTCTTCACTTACTACATAGTTAATTTCATCACCATTTTCATCTAATTTTGGTAAATCATTAAATGTATATACCCATTTATTAGAATCTGTTGAATCTACATTTTCCACAGTCAATGCTTGTTTATATATTTGACCATTTCCTGTAAGTACCATTATTACACTTGATGGACGTTTTCCTGCAGAATTATTATTGTCATCCCATACTTTCGTTACAGTTATTGATGTTTTTTCATCTGGAACTTCAAATTTATTTGTAATAGTATATCCAGAATTCATATTTCCTACTACACCTGTTTTAGTATAGAATTTACTTCCTGAATTCAACTCATCAGCTGTATAATTGATTTCTTGTGCATTTGAATCGTATTTAGGAACACTAAATGTATGGCTCCATTCGTTTTCTCCAGTTACTGCTTCAGAAGCTACCACACTATCTCCATTCTTAACTTGTAATGTTACGCTTGTTGGTCTCTTTTTAGCAGAATCTCCATTATCATCCCATACTTTTGTTACTTTTACATCTACCTTATCTCCTGGTACTTGGAATTTATTTGTTACTGTTCTTGTATTTTGGTCTACATTAGATTTAATATAAAATTCATTATTTAAATCTTTTTCATTTATTGTATATTCTATTTCATTACCATAGTTATCATATTTTGGTAAATCTGTAAATGTATATTCCCAAGTATTTGTATCTCCATTAGAAGCATCTGCAACTGTTACTTCTTGTTCTCTAGAAATATCTTTTCCTTGACCTTTTCCAGCAACCGTTAATATTACACTTCCTGGACGTCTTCCGTTAGCATTTCCATTATCATCCCAATATTTTTTAGCAGTAACTTGTGTTTTTTCATCTGGAACTACAAATTTATTTGTAATTGTCCTATTGTCTTCACTTACAGTTGTATTTTCTGGTGTATAGAACTTATTATTTAAATTTTCTTCACTTAATGTATATACAATTTCATCTCCATTTACGGAATTATATTTTGGTAATCCTGTAAACGTATATGTCCATTTATTGCTATCTTGAGCATCAACATTATCATCATCTGTTAATGTATGTTTATATGGATTATTTGTATCACTTGAATCATTTCCTGTTAATACTAAAGTAACACTATTTGGTCTTTTACTTGCAACATTTCCTTTATCATCCCATACTTTTGTTACTGGTATAGAAATTGTATCTGTTGGAACTTCAAATTTATTTGTTACAGTCATTGTAACTTGATCAACTGTACTATTTGCACTTGTATAATAAATATTATTTAGTTCCTCACTTAATGTGTATGTGATTTCATCACCTTTTGCATCATATTTAGGTAATTCACTAAATGTATATACCCATTTATTAGAATCTGTTGAATCTACATTTGCTACAGTCAATTCTTGTTTATATGTTTGACCATTTCCTGTAAGTACCATCGTTACACTTTCAGGACGTTTTCCTGCTGTATTTCCGTTGTCATCCCATACTTTTGTTACTGTTATAGGATTCTTTGTATCCGGCACAACAAATTTATTTGTAATAGTTCTATTATCTTGGTCTATTATCGCATTTTCCTTTGTATAGAAAATGCTTCCTAAATCTGCTTCGTCTATTGTGTAATTAATTTCATTTCCACTTAAATCATATTTTGGAACGCTAAATGTATGTGTCCATTGATTTGTATTTCCTTTAATTGCATCGTTAACTGAAAGTTCTTTTTGTTCAACAATTGTGTCACCATTTTTAACTTGAAGTGTTACATTTGTTGGACGTTTTCCAGCTGTATTATTGTTATCATCCCAAATCTTTGTTGCTGTTATATTAGTATAAACTTTATTAACAGTCGTTTCTGTTGGATTTGTTGGTTCATTATCGTTTATAATTGCTGTATTACTAATTTTTGCACTTTCTATTCCTTCTGCTAATACATTTGCTGTAACTACAAATGATAATTTTGCTGTTCCATTGTTTCCTTCTACTTCCAAATAAATACCATTTTCTAAATCATCTTTAGTCTTTGTACTGTCTGCAACATCATTAATAGCAATTGAACCTGCTTTAAATGTTGTTCCTGTTGGTATTATATCTTGAACTTTTGCTGTTCCAGCTATACTACCAGTATTTGTTAATGTTATTGTATATGTTATTTCATCATTTTCATTTACAGTTCCTTGTGGGCTTACAGATTTTGTTCCTGTAATATTAACTGTATCTAATTCATCTGGATTTTCTGGAACTGTTGGGTCTGGATTTTCTGGTGTTGTATCTTCAGCTGTAACTGCATTTTCAATCTTTCCACTTATGTTCGTAATTTTAACAACAAATATAAATGCTTTTGCATCTCCTGCTTTTATTTCTACATTAAATCCATTTTCATTTCTTAATTGTTCTTCTGTTATGTTATCTGTTGTTATTAATTCTGCTTTTGCTAGAATATCCTCTATATTTTTATCTTTTACATTTATAGTTGTATCTGCATTTCCACTATTTTCAACAGAAATTGTATATTCTATAAAGTCTCCAACTTTAACTCCTGATGTTTTATCTGTTACTTTTTCTGCAGTTTCAAATGTTTCTCCTCTATAAATTGCACTTGATTTATTAACAGTTACTATTGGTTGAACTGCATCATATTCTTTATCATCCTCTGTTGGGACATTATTAACTGTAATAACATTTTTTACTAAATCTTTATTAGCTACTAATGTACCATCTTCATTCTTCAAAAAGTCTGGATTTACTTTTAAAGAATATTCTATTGTTAATTCATATCCTGCCTCTAATGTAACATCTTTATCAAGTGTTACAACATTTCCATTTACAGTAATATCTTTGTTAAAATCTATTACTGGAGATTCTGTTTCAACTGGATTTCCTGCAGCATCTGTTAATGTTGCTTTAAGATCTCCTACAGTTGCTATATCAAATCCTTCTGGTAATGTATCAAAAGTATTATCTGCTTCTACTTTTCCTGCGACATTTCCAATATTAGAAATTCTTATAGTATATTTAACTTTTTGTGTTAAATCAACTTTTGTTTGATCAGTTGCTTCACTATCATCTGCATTTAAAACTACAGATGTTTTTTCTGTAACTATATTTGGAGCATGTAAATTTAAGCCTGAAGCTACACTTACTGTTGCTAAAGCTTGTGGTGTCCAGCTTAAAACTTCTCCTTCTGAAACTTTTCTGTTTTCTTCATTATAAACAGTTGTTGTATTTGTTATTTCTGTTTCTTGAATATTATTTGCGTCATTATTTGTAGCTGCTCCTGTTGTTGCACCAGCATTACCTGTTGTTCCTGCACCTGTTCCACCATTATTTCTAGTACCTGTTGTTGAAGGTGTAGTTGTTGTTCCAGTAGTACTTGGTGTTGTTGTTCCAGCATTATCTGTACCAGTTGTAGTTCCTGCATTATCTGCTGAAGCTACGTCTGTAGGCATTTCTGTGTCTGTTGATTGAGTATCAGATTGTTCTGCTGGTTGAGAAGCTTGTTGCTCTTGCTCGGCATTCTCTTGTTCTGCGGCAGATTGCGGATTATTTTCTGCCATAGCAGAAGTTTGACCTTTATCTCTTAAGAAAACTACTACTGCTGTAATTGCTACAATAAGCAAAATTGCAATAATTACGATAATAGCTATTGTTTTCTTACTTAGAGTATTTCCACTATTACTCATAATCTTCTTTTCCCCCTTAAACTAAAATTCTCTGGCCTTTAAAATAAGTCTTTCTTTATTTCCGTTTGTACATGTTATTAAAGTAACTTCTCTAACATTTTCGTTTTCCGTTTTTAAAATACTTACATCATTTGGGTCTGTGACAAAAATGTTATAAATTTTGTATTGTATTGTTCTGTTTGTTAAATCCGTTAATTCTACAATGTCATCAATAGCTAATTCCTTAGTTTTTCCGAACATTGTTCCATTATGGTTGTTATGTCCCGCAATTGACAAATTCCCATAATCATTAACATTTCCACCCCAATATTTTACAATACCATATTTCATGGGTGTTTTTGTTTCTTCTGGATTTGATGTTTCTATATTTAATATAGGATATTCTATATTAATCTTAGGAATATGTACTTTTCCAATAACATCATATCCATTTAATTTAACATTTTGCATGTTATCTGTATTAACGCTGTTGTTAAATTCTGAAATCACTTGTTGATTTAAATCTTCGTTTTTACGACTTGTAATTTCCTTATTTATTAATAAAGCTACTGTTACTATTAATGCGATTATTAGTATTACATATATAATTTTGTATACTGTTTGTTTCATTTTAGTGTTTGCTTTCTTTCTTTGATTTTTTCATTCTTGATCTTACAACTATTAAAGCAATTACGATTACTGCTAAAACAGCCCATAAAATCATGCTATCGTATGTGATAGGTAATTTAGAAGTTCTTTTTGTAACTACTGTACTTGGTGTTAAAACATTTTCGTAGTTTTCAAAAGGTTCTTGTGCACTAGTTAAAAATTGAACATCATAAGTTGTTTGGTCTTTTCCTTCTTTCTTTAAGAATAGAATATATTGTGTTCCATCTTCTGCATCTGATGGTTGTTCAATTGTATAATTTTCTACTTCTGTCCAATCTGCATTAAATATTAATTCATTATATAGATTATAAAAATCTGTTAATAATTTAATTTGTTTATCAACTGTCATAGAAGCAAATTCATTTTTAAATTGATCTGCTAAATTGAATAAATTATTGTATTTATCATCTGCTGGAATTCTAATCATTTGATAATAATACTTTGCATCCTTATCTGGATTTTCAATTTGTACTGAATCAACTATTGTTGTGATTTTAACCCCATTTTCATCTTGAGTTTCATCAGCTGGTAATTGTCCAGTTGTTACTGGAATTATTTTTGTAAGTTTTTCTACATCAGCTAATTGAGATGTAGTAATACTGTTATTCAAGTCAACTTCTAATGCTTGTTTTTCAGTATCTCCTTTTACCCATAGATAAACTGGTTGATCCACATTAATTGATTGAAATAATGGGTTTGTTGAATCATAATAAGCAACATGATTTTCTGAATCATCTGTTGCTGCATCTATATAGCTCAAATTTGTTCCATCTGCGCTATTAGATAATGCAAATCTAAAGCTTTGATTTAGTAATCCATCTATATAAATTAGATAGCTACTATTCCCATCGCTTGATGCATTTACTACTGCTAATTTATCGTTTGTTACTGCTTTCACTTGTGATGGCATTAAAACCATTACGGCTACAAGCATTACACTAACAATCATTAGCATAAGTTTTGAGTTTTTCATATCATTCCCCTCCAATTTATATTTTTAATAAAACCGATATTATTAACATGCACTGCCATTATATTACAAATTTAACAATTTGTAAACAATTTTCTAAGTTTTTCCTACGGAAAAGCCTACTTGTTAAAGGTAAAACATAATGTCAAAATGAACAAATAAGCGGATTGTGTCTATTTAATAATATTTTAAAAATTTTTCTAACAGAACTAAATTCTCACAAAAAAATAGCACTATTTAATTTTTAAATAGTGCTATTTTACAATTTGCGTAAGTCTTAACTAAATTTAATTTGTTATTATATTATTATTTACCCTTCTGCAATTTTGCTACAAAGAACCCTTCCATCTCTTTTGTAGGTAATATCTTCATCGCTTTTTCTATTTCTTTAAAAGCATTCGTATTATCCCCTTTTATTGCTCCTTTTATATTCAAGTTGATATCTAGCATTTTCAAGTTCAAATTTTCTAATGCCCAAGATAAAATATTTTCGTTTTCTTTCAAATTCAAGGTACAAGTAGAATAAACCATAATTCCGTTAGGTTTTAATGCATTGTAACCACTTCTAATTAATTTCTTTTGCAATTTAGCTAGGTCTTTTACAGTTCTTTTTGACCAATTTCTATATGTCCCTGCATTTTCTGCAATGAATCTTCCTTCTCCGCTACATGGAGTATCTAATAAAACTTTGTCAAAGCTTTCGGAATACTTGTTCCCAAGACTCTCTCCTCTACCATTTATAACTTCTGTATTTGTTACGCCTTGATTTTCCAAATTAAATTTTAATCTTTCATACCTAATTTTATCCAGTTCGTTTGCAACAATGTGTCCAGTGTTGTTCATCATTGCAGATATTTGTGTTGTTTTACTTCCTGGTGCAGCTGCCATATCTAGTACTTGTTCATTTTCTTTTACTCCCAAAACTAACGGAGGAACCATACTAGACAAACTTTGTAAATAGATATATCCCTTTTCATAAATATCTAATTTTTGAATATCCTTTTCCGTTGCATTTTTTATTATTAATGCATCCTTATAAAAATCTACTCTTTCGAATTTAATGTTTATCTCTCTAAAATATCTCATTAGGTCTTGTATGTTATATTTTAAAGTATTTACGCGCAAAGTTGTATTTCTTTTTGTAGCCATACCTGCTAAAATCTTATCCGCAACTAATGGCGAATGTAAACTATATAAATTTTCTATAAAATCTTTTGGTAATTTTTTCTTTACCTCCATTACTGAAAGCATCTCTTCGCTCCTATTCTTTGTACATTTTTTTATATTCTATTTCTTGAATGAATTTTTAGCAAAACTTTTACTATTCTTTATATAAACTTCTTAATAATTTTATTTCTTTTGCATAACCATTTAAATCGTTTGGAGTTTCCAAATAGAATGGTAAGTCTCTCAATTTTGGATGATTGATAATCTTTTCAAAAACATCCAATCCTATTGTTCCTTCTCCAATTTTTTGATGTCTATCTTTGTGTGCTCCTATTTCATTCATACTGTCATTTAAATGTATAGCCCTCAAATATTGTAATCCTATAACCTTATCAAATTCGTCCAAAACTCCGTCCAAATCATTAAGATTATATCCCGCATCATTAACGTGGCAAGTATCTAGGCATACACCTAATTTTTCTTTTAAATCCACTTTATCAATAATCATCTTTAATTCTTCAAAACTTCTACCTATTTCCGTACCTTTACCAGCCATAGTTTCTAGCAAAACTGTAGTTGATTGCTCTTTAGTTATAACTTCGTTAAGCGCATCTACAATATAACCAATTCCAATGTCTACGCCTTGTCCAACATGGCTTCCTGGGTGAAAATTATACATGTTGCCTGGCAAATATTCCATTCTTGCTAAATCTTCTTTCATCATATTTTTAGCAAAATCTCTTATATCTTCTTTATCTGAGCATAAATTCATTGTATATGGAGCATGTGCTAAAATTATCGGAAAACCGTTATCCCTCATAAGCTCCAATAATTTATTTATGTCTTCTTCGTTTAATTCTTTTATTTTTCCACCTCTTGGATTTCTCGTAAAAAACTGAAAAGTATTGGCATCAATCTTTAATGCTTCTTTTCCCATATTTTCATATCCTTTAGAAATTGATAAATGGCATCCTATTTTTAACATTTTTCCTCCTTCACATATTTATAGGCACTTGCTTTGGTTCAAGTGCCCACATATATATTATCAATTATTTTAGCTAATAATCTTATCTTTCTTCTTGTCCTTGCTCTCTTATTTCTCTTACGCATGATAAATATCTACCAAATATTTTCCCCAACTGTTGCCTTTCTTCTGGAGGTGCATTTCTATCAGTCATTAGTCCTCTTATAAATTGGTAATCATCGTAAAATGAACTTTTTTCTATTCCATCACCAGTAACATAACCAAAATTAGATTTTTGGCGTTCTCTTCTAAGTGTACCTAATATTCCATTCATATTAGAACCTTCCGTTTCTATATGTACAGGATCTGAGAATGCATCTCTTCCTCTAATATATAGGCTAATCATTTCAGGATTAAAAGGCTTTATAACTTTTTCTACAGCTTGGTAAGATTCATCATGTCTTTTTAAATCTGTAAGTTTAGTATCTCCTTTTCCATGTGACAAAACTTTTTCTTCTTCATATCTATAATGTATAGATAAAGCACTTACTAAGTCTCCTACAGCCATTACATGTACATTAGGCGTGTAGCCATGTTGCATTAAATCATCCATATCAACAAAAATAAGTCCTTGAGATAACGATGGAGCTACTTCTACTAAAATATTATAGCCTTTTGCCATTGCAAATTCGTTAATATTATTTGCTTGGTCGTAAGAATCTATTCCTGTTAATGCACCAAAATGAGTAGGATCCGCACTTCTGATTTGTTCTGCATCAGGTCTAAACTTTTTATACATATCTGAATTTACTACAATATACCTATTCTTTTTTGGGTCTAGCATTGTACGTAAATTGCTTTTACCTGCACCTGTTTGTGAAACAAGTATACTTGCCACAGGATGTTCATATTTTTGTTGATTATTGCCAAATGTAAATACCATTGATTTAAATAATGTTAGCAAATAATCCTTATCAGAAAGTCTAGAATCTAGCATTTTTTGTGCTAAATCCGGGGCTATTCCTTCAGATATAAATGGATGTGTTCTCCTTTTTGCAAACTTTAATATTTCTTCTGGTTTATCCGGTAAATCATTTATAAAATCTTCATTTAGTTCACCTAAAAGTTCTTGTAATATTTCTTTAGAAATTCCTCTAGTATCACTATTCTCGCTCATAATATTCCTATCCTCTTCTTCTTTATTATCATTTTTACTACTTCTTGATTTCCTGCATATATTTCTTCTTTTATTTGTTGCAATACATCAATTTTTTCCCTTAGTTTATTACTTTCACTTTTATCTTTAGTTGTTGCATATTCATTTAATAAGATTGCTAATTCATCTACCACTATTTCTTCTGCGATATCAATATCTTTTTCTTTCATAATGCACTCCTCCTATAAATCTCTTCTAGTTGTTCAAATTGCTCTTTTGGTGCATTTCTATCTTTCATTTGAGAATATATTAAATCATATCTTGCTTTAAATTTCTTCCTTGTTTGAGCATCATCTTCTTCTCTTGTAGTTTGGATAGCTTGCATTATATCACTAAATTTTTCAGAAGGGAATACCTGTATTGGATTAAAATCATTTTCTATGGTTCCTCTCTTATATACATTAATAGCTGATAAATTTTCATTATGTATAATTTCTTGAACATTTGGTAGTAGAGCATTATAAGATTCATCGTGTCTTCCTACTGACGTTAGCTTTGCTGTCTTTAAGCCATGTAATATTTGTAATTCGTATCTTTCGTGTACAGATAATAGGCTATTTAATTCTCCTACCGATAAAATATAAACAGATATTTTATAATTGTTATTTATTAATTGTTCTGTATCTACGTTTAATAATCCTTTATTTGGTGAAGGTGCAGATTCTTTTATAATATTGTACTTGTTTTCTATAGCATATGTATAAATATTATCTGCATGGTCATATGCGTCTGGTCCAGTCAAGAATGGATATAGCACTTGATATTCTCTTGCAATATCTTTTGCATCATATCTAAAATGTTTGTACTTGTCAGAATCTACGAAAATGTAGTTTTCATCCTCCCTTAAGAGCTTTGCTGTTAAATTGCTTTTTCCACTTCCGGTTTGAGCAGCAACTATTTTTATTTCTGGATTTTCTACTTTCTTTTTATTATAAAAAGTAACTGCCATAACATAGAAAAAAGTTCTTAAATATTCTTCATCGCTTAATAATTTTTCTAACATTAACTTTTTAGTACTTTCAGTAACATTTTTAGAGAATTGAACCTCTTTAATTCTTGTTGCATATTTTAACAAATTCTCTGGTCTATCTGGTAACATATCAATAATTTGTTCTGGAATCTCATTAATTATTTTATTATATACTTCTTTTAATATTTCTCTTCTTTCCATCTTAAAACTCCTTATTTAAAATTCTTTTAGCCTTTTGTCTACTCAATTTTTAGACATAAACACAATGCCAATACTATTTAATAATATTATTTTTTGTTTATTGTAGCATAGATTTACAAAAAATGCTTAATTATTTTTTATTTTTTCAAATTTTATATATTTTTTAATTTGTAATAAACAACATTAAGTGATAATATGTGTACATAGAATATTTGATTTAGAAAATAAAAAAAGGGGTGAAAATATATGGCTAATTTAGATTTTAATAATGTAAAAACAGAAGTTGCATTGGAAATGATTTCTTTATATATAGGGTTAGAATTTAAAACTAATAAAGAACTAGCAAATAAACTTATAAAAGAACGAGATGCAATATATTTAGGCAACAACAATTTAGTAGATAAAGTAATAAACGAATATGGAAATGAGTTAAAAAATATATTAGGTTAGGAGAAAATGATATGGAAGATATAAATAAAATAACAGGTCTTACCGAAGAAGAATTTTATAATTTCTACAATGATGCAAAAAAATTGCTTTTTACTAACTGTACTCCATCAATTAATAGACCTCCTATAGCTATTTTAACAGGAGGACAACCTGGCTCTGGTAAAAGTAGATTAGTAATTAAAAGCAGAAAAGATTTTCAAAAAATAAAAGCAAATCCTGTAATATTGGATGGTGATACATACAGAGGATTATATCCAAATGCAAAAAAAATTGCCAATGAGCAACCAGATAAATATTCCGATATTACCGACAAAGCAACAGGCGAAGTAATGAGACTTCTAATAATAGACAGCATCCAAGGAGGTTACGATTTTATTAGAGAAGGAACATTAAATTCTGCTGCAATTGTAGATCAACTGTTATCATCTCCAAAGAACTACAAAGTAATAATTAGATTGTTGGCTACATGTAGAGAAGAATCAATACTATCATGTTTTGAAAGATATATATTAATGAAAGAAAAAACCGGTGTTGGAAGATTTGTAACAATCCAATCTCATGATAAAAGATATTATCAATTTCCTAAGTCAGCAAAAGAGCAAGAACATAAAGGTGTTCAAATAGAAGTATATGAAAGAGAAACAGATACATATGAACCAAATTTACTATTTAGCAATAAACAACCTACTAATAGATTTAAAGATTTTGAAGATGCTCTAGCATATGGTAGACGTCATAGCTTTAATCTATGTAGGAATAGTATTTTGAATAGAATAGACGCCATTAGAGAAAGCTTAGAGAGAATGCCAAGTGATGAAAGTAATATAATTGCACAATTGGAACAATTTACTACTGAATTAAAAGCACGAGAAACAGAGATGGAAAAATAATGTTAAAAAGAGAGAAACATCAAATTTCATTATTATATACTTCTTTTGATATTTCTCTTCTTTCCATCTTAAAACTCCTTATTTAATATTCTTTTAACGCTTTGTCTGTCTCCCTTATAAGCATTTTCTTGAAGTTCAATTAGTTCTTTAAGTTTTGATTCATCTTCTTCATTTTTTAAGTTTTTCATACAATCTGCAATCTCTGCCATTATAATTTCTAGTGATACTTCTAGTTCTACATGTTCTTGCATAAATTATTCTCCTTTCTTTCATGGAATTGATGGCTAATACTTTCCCCTATTTTTCTATGTCTTCTATTATTCACTAAAAGATGATGCCTTTGGTGGCGTTTTCCCTTTTATAACATTGTGGTAATAATCATAAGTTAATACTGGTTTATCATTTAATTTTTTTGCATTTGTTGCTTCTAGTACAAATACAGTATGAGTTCCGCAATCTATTTCATTTATTATATTAGCCTCTATATAAGACACTATAGCTTGCGTAACTACCGGGATTCCGTTTTCTCCAATTATATTTTCGGTTCCTTCTAATTTATTAAAATCTTTACTACTTCTAAAACCATATTTACCAATTAAAAGCATATCCGCTTCTTGTGATAAAACTGATATATTAACTTTTTTAGATTCTTTCATTGTTACATTCGTATCATTTTCCTTGTTCACTGTAACTAATAGTTTTGGCTTTTCTTCTGATGTTGCTTGTACTACTGTATTTACAACACATCCAGCAAAATGATCTTCGTATTTTGTGGTTATTATATATAAACCATATGATAATTTAAAAAATGCTGATTTATCCATTCTCACACCTCTTCCTTTAAGTTCACTCTTTTGTAATCTTCTACATTTATCTTGCTCCCTAGAATTTTTAGCTCTGCATTATTTACAATTATTTTTTCTTTTTCTTGTTTTGGTAAATGTTTTAAGTGATATTCTAATTTTGATGCAATTTGTCTGTTTTCTGAACTCCATGCGGCTTCTAGCTTTTTTGCTTTATGTCTTTTTGTATATTTTGCACATTTTTCATTTTGGCTAAAATGCTCTTCCATTCTTCTTTCTAAATTCGTTGTTATTCCTGTATAAACAGAATTATCCGTGCATCTTAACATATATGTATAATACATTTTAAAAACCTATCTTTCTAGTATTGTTTTTTACTTCTAATTTTGCTGTATTTATATCGTCTTCTGTTATAGTCATTAAATCTTCTTTATTATCATTATCTATATTTTCTACATTTTTTGAATGCTCAATTAAAATATCCTGATACATTTGGTTTATGTATCTTGCGTTTCCAAAATCTTCTATTTTTTTAGAAGCATCTATTATATCTTCAACTTTCTTTAAAGCATTTTCTGTAATTTTTAAATTGTTCTTATCTAGTAATTGTTTAAATATATCTACAAGTTCTTGCTGTGTATAATCGTCAAATTTTATTTTATATCCTATTCTAGATTTTAATCCTGGATTGAATTTTATGAAATCTTCCATTTGTTTTTCGTATCCTGCGAATATAACTATTAAATTGTCTTTTTGGTCTTCCATAACTTTTAAAATTGTGGTCATACAATCACTTGCAAATGAAGCATTAGAACCATTTTCTACAATAGAATAAGCTTCATCTATAAAAAGTACTCCTCCAAATGCTGATTTTAATACATTGTATGTTTTCCCTGCAGTTTGTCCAACATATTCTGCAATTAAATCTTTTGCAGATACTTCTACAAGTTTATTCTTTTTGGTGTATCCCAAATTATATAAAATATCACTTAAAAGTCTTGCAACCGTTGTTTTTCCTGTTCCGGGATTTCCTGTAAATACCATATGCAAATTAAACTTAGAAATATCTATATTTGCTTTTTTGTTAAACTTTAATAAGCTAACTAAATTATTTATTTGTTTCTTTATTTTTCCAAGACCTATCATATTGTTTAATTCTGATAAAATCTGAGGTAAGTCTCTTACATTATATAAGTTTGGAATATCTTCTAGTGCTAAAACGTGTTTTTTCGTACTGTTAAATGTCTTATTTTCGTTCAATATAATTTTGTTAAACAATACCTTGGCATATTCCGTATTTTTAATATCACTGCTTCCATAACTTAATTTTATATAATTATATATCTTTTCTTTTATTTCGTATGTCAACTTTTCTGTTAAAGCCAACTTATCTATTACAATTTTATAAACTTCGTCAATGTTTAGTTCATCTATATTTAATTCAACATTAAATAAGTTTTCAGAAAGGATTGGATGCTTATCTAGAATTCCTTTTATAGTTTCTTTATTTCCATAAATCATCGTAACTATTCTAGAGTTGTTTTTTAATATTTTTTCTGTTAATAAATTTAGAATTATATTTTGATCCTTGTCCGATGCATAAATTATGTTTTGGAAATCCATGATTCTTAATATTCCATATTTAAAAGTAGCTCTTCCATCTACTACATTTACATACATGTTGTTTATTAAATTTTTATTAGATATTATTTCATTCATAGAGTATTCGTAATATTTTGTACTATCCTTTAAATATAGGAAAAACCACATATATTCTCCTATTAACTCCGAAATACTTATAGCCATTTCTCTATCTTCTGTATACATAACTATATTTATTGGAACAAATGGTGTTGGCGTACTGTAATTATAATTTAATACATAGTTAAATAAACTTTTTATTCTATTTTTAGTATCATTATTACAAGAAAGTTTGTCTACTTTATCCAAATAAATTTTGTTAAAATATTTGCTTCTATTACTCATTTTATCTTTATTTTTACTTGCTAAATAATTTACCAATTGATGTATAACATCAATTTTTTCAACTTCCATTAAATAAACATAATATGCAGCCAATTTATATATAAATATATATCCTTCATCTTTAGGATTTTCTATATTCTTCGCAAAATCTTTTACATCTAGTTCTAATTCATTATCATATTCACCAGAATAATATGCATATAATTTATTTATGTAATATGTATAGTTCTCTAATCTAGTTAAGTTTAGAATGTTAAACTTTGCTACATTAGTTTCCTTATTAAAATCTTTTAATTCTATGAATTGATTATCCAAAATCATATGTACAAACATTAATGTTACTGTATCTATATTAGAAAAATTAATTTTTTTATCTCCATATGTTTTATTTTCTTTTTCATCTAAAAATACATTTATAAACTTTACCAAACTAATCATAGTGTTATCTCTTTTTTGAATTAATGCAATTTGATATAAAAGATTTCTAACTAAATATTTTATACAATATTTTAATTTGCAACTTTGGCATTTTATTTTATCTTGATTAACTTTATCTACAAATACACTTCTTGCAGTATTTAGGTCTATTCTATAATTACAATTCATTAAAAATTCTAAATAATTATAATCTGACGGAATACAGCTTTTTATAACTGCATACCTAATTTGATTGTTTTTAGCTTCTTCTTCTGTTTGTTTATATGTTTCTATTAAATTATGTTTTACATACATTAAAATAATTTTTAATGTAGCCTTATCTAAATATCTATATATAGCAAATTCTTTACTATTTGCTATTTGTTTCATATATTCATCCATATCTTCGCCCCCGCTTTTAAGATATATTTAACATTTATTATTGTCAATATTTTTTTAATTTTTTTTAGTTTTGTATAGACTTTTTTCTCGTTTTTGTGTATGATTATAGCATATAAAATAGATAATAAAGATAAGGGACATTTTAGGAGGGTTAAAACATATGATGAAAAAATTTTTAATAATAATGCCATTAATAGTTTTAAGTTTGTTTTTTGTAAATATTGTACCTGCATTTGCAGCTGATGATATAGATATGAACCTAACATCAAATCAAGCATCAACTACTACTTCTGCAAGTACTTATCAAACAAGTACACCTACAACTTATTCTTCTACATCATCTTCTAGTAGTGGACTAGATATATCTAATATTTTAAATATATTGTTAATTGTAATCGGAATATTGCTTATATTATTAAGCATTGCCATATTAATTAGATTAAAACATTAATTTTTTTACCAATCTTTAACTAGATTGGTTTATTTTTTTTGCATATTTTTTGACAAATTTCTAAAAATAATATTGAGGTTTTTTTAACCTCAATTGTTTAGCAGGAGGTAAATTATGGCTAATATAGCTAAAAAGATTTCTTTTATTATATTTTCTGCTGTAATCGTAATTTTTATAACTGGTAATTCTTTTGCTAATAATGATATGCTTCAAAAGGCTGCAGAATCTACCAGAAATGGTGTTGGACATACAGAAAATGCCATGCAAGATGCATCAGGTGCTGTCCAAAACACTTCTAACACAATAAAAGATATGTCTAGTAATGTTGTTACAAAAACAAAAGAACAGACGAAAGATTTCGCAAATGGTGTTGGCGATGTTGCCACAGACGTAAAAGATGGTGCATATAATGCAACTAGAACTGCCACAACTGCTGCTACATCTGCATTTTCCAATGGTACCGTTTGGTCTTGGATAATTGTTGTAGCTGTTGTTATGGGAATTGCATTCCTTATATGGTATTTAGTTAAAAGAAATCGTAACGAATAATTTCATACTAAATTTAAGCTGTTACTTTTTGTGACAGCTTAATCTTTACTTTTCTTATATTCATGTTATAATATTGCAAAGACGTAGCAAAGCTAAGGAAGGAATGAAATTATTTATGAATACTAAATTAATAGCTAAAAATCCTACAGCAAGACATAATTATGAAATATTGGATACTTATGAAACCGGAATTGTTCTTTCTGGTACAGAGATTAAATCTATAAGACTTGGAAAAGTCAATCTAAAAGATAGCTATGCTAGTATTTCTAATGGTGAATGCTATGTATATAATTTGCACATAAGTCCATATGAACATGGAAATATATATAATAAAGATCCTTTAAGACCAAAGAAATTATTATTACATAAAAAAGAAATTCAAAAACTCTATGGTCTATTAAAGCAAAAAGGATATACTTTAGTTCCTTTAAACATATATTTTAAAGGCAGTTTTGTAAAACTCGAACTTGGCGTTGGCAAAGGAAAAAAACTATATGATAAGAGAGAAGATTTAAAGAAAAAAGATGCAAATAAGCAAATAGCGAAAAACTTAAGGGAAAAGAACTTGTAACTTACGATTTTGCTAAAAATTAAATTAAAGCATAAACAAAATAGACATTACCTAGAGATTTTTGGTAATGTCTTTTTGCTTTAACATTGTACAATTAATTTTTCTTATAGCTTACACACATAGTTTCCTTTGCATTTCCAGTATGAATATTTTCATTTGGCATAACATTTATTGCCTTTAACTTGCATTCTTGTGTTGTTATATCATTATATTTACAACTACCTACAGAACAATGTATCTTTTGATTAATTTCCATAATAATCAACCTCCCTATTATTTTTATTATTAACTTTTTTATATTTTTTATTCTTTAACCAATTTTGAATTTGTTGCATATACTAAATTAATAATATAAAAAAAGGAGTATATTGTTATGGATTATGAAATAATGATGAATAATAATTTAAAAATTGGTATGGAAGCTCCAGATTTTGAAGGTATTTCTACAACAGGAGAAATTTCTCTTTCTAATTATAAAGGTAAATGGATAGTGTTTTTCTCTCATCCTGGTGATTTCACCCCAGTTTGCACTACAGAAATAATTGCTTTCGCCAAAGCAGATACATATTTTAAAAAAATAAATACCGAACTTATTGGTTTAAGTGTTGATAGTATAAACTCTCATCTTGCTTGGCTATATGATATTTATATAAAAACTGGACTTATAGTAAATTTCCCTATAATTGCAGATTTAAATGGTGTTATTGCACGAAAATATGGAATGATTACAAATGATGTTAGTTCTACTGAAACTGTTAGAAATGTATTTATTATTGATAACAAAGGTATTATTAGAGCTATTTTTGTCTATCCAATGAATGTTGGAAGATATATTCCGGAGATATTAAGAACAGTAACCGCTTTACAATATGCTGACAAAAATAAATCTATGACTCCAGCTAACTGGGTACCAGGAAACCCAATGCTCGTTCCTCCTCCTAAAACTTTCAATGAATTATGTGAAAGAAACAAAAGTATTGCTAAAAATAGAAATGGTATGTCTTGGTATTTGAGTTTTAAGAACGTAGATAATACACCTAAACTTGATAAAGGAAATTAATTTTAAAGCGAAATCAGTAGGTTTCGCTTTTACTTTTTTACAAATCATATTCCCATCCTGGTTGCCAAGATTTTGTTTTTCTCCAATCATTTTTAATAGCTTCTTGCCATGATATTTCTTTAGCCAAAACTTCAAAAGCTAATTGTGGTGCTCTATGTGCCACTATTCCAATTGATTTTCCTTGGTAATTTTCTTTTAAATATTCTATAAAACTTTTAATTCTTTTTTCTACATCTTTTAATGATTCCCCATTTGGAAATGGTTTATCTATATGTTCTTCATAAACTACTAACGACTTATCTTGTCCATCTAAATCTCCATAATTACATTCTCTTAATCTGTCATCTTGAATATGCTTAACGTTTGGGAAGGCTAAATTAGCTGAATCTATTGCTCTTACTAAATCCGAAGTAAATATAACATCAAAATGTGTATCTTTTCTTGTTTCGCCAAGTTTTGTTGCTCTTTCTTTACCTAATTCTGTTAACTCCACCTGTTTCCATCCACTGCACTTTCCATTTACATTATCATATGTCGTTCCATGTACAAAATATATAACTTTCATTTCCATTATCTTTCTCCTACTTTTTTCTAATTTTATAATTTATTTTGCACATATGTCAATTATAAAACCAGAAAAAAGCATCCAAAGTTATTTTTCACCTTGAATGCTTTTGAACAAATATATATTAAGCTTTGTTGCTAGAACCAAATACATCTCTTATTTTATGAGCAACTGTTTCTTCTATATAATCTCTTCCTTTACCCATATATTTTCTTGGGTCAAATATACTTGGATCTTGTACAAATGTTTCTCTTATTCCTGCTGTCATAGCTAATCTTAAGTCTGTATCTACATTTATCTTTGAAACACCAGATACACTTGCTTCGTGTAATATTTCATCTGGTACACCTTTTGCTCCTGGTAAATTTGCTCCATATTTGTTACAGATTTCTACAAATTCTGGTACAACTGTTGAAGCACCATGTAATACTATTGGAGTATTAGGTATTTTTTCTTTTATTTTTGCTAATATATCAAATCTTAATTTTGCTTCACCTTTAAATTTATATGCTCCATGGCTTGTTCCTATAGCTATTGCTAAAGAATCGCATCCTGTTCTTTCTACGAATTCTTTTGCTTCGTCTGGATCTGTATACATTGCATCTTCTGCAGCAACATTAACGTCATCTTCAATTCCTGCTAATTTTCCAAGTTCAGCTTCTACAACTACTCCATGAGCATGTGCATAATCAACAACTTCTTTTGTTAATTTTATATTTGTTTCGAAATCATATTTTGAACCATCAAACATAACTGATGTATATCCGCTATCTACACATAATTTACAAGTATCAAAATCTGGGCCATGGTCTAAATGTAATACTACTGGAATATCATGTTCTTCTAAACCAGCTTCTATCATTTTCTTTAAATATGGTATTCTAGCATATTTTATTGCACTAGCTGAAGTTTGTAAAATAACTGGTGAATTTTCTTTTGCTGCAGCATCCATTATTGCTTGTACAAACTCCATATTATTAATATTAAAAGCTCCTATAGCAAATTTCTCCTTCATAGATTTTTCAAACATGTCCTTTGTTGTTACAAATGGCATAAAAATCACCTTCCTTATAAAATTCTATTTTACCCTATTATTTTATTTCTTATTCTTATGAATGTCAATAAAAGTTTGAAATTCATTTTACTTGATTATTTTTCATTTTTCAAAAATTCTCTTCAATCATTTTTATTTAATAAACCTAAAAATGCTATTCCTAAGAATAGCATTTTTAGTTCTTTTTGCGTTCTGCCATTTCTTTCATAGCGATATTTATGTATTCGTCTAACTTTTGGCTTTGTTTAAGTATTTTTTCATAGTCTTCGTTATCCAAAATCATTTGCTCAAGTTTCGCTCTGTGTTTCTTTATTGCAAAAGTAACATCCATATCGCATCCCTCCTATGATAAAATTATAGCACATCTTGTCGAGATTTTTTGTCGAAACTTGTCGACAAATTAAATTTTTTTTATTTTTTTTGTTATTTTTTTTCAAATAAGGATATGATAAAGGTATCACCACTAAATGGATGATAATATTCTTCTTTTTCTTTTAGAACAGTAGTGCCTTCCATATCATTTATGTAATCATACATATTTGTATCTCCAGCATCTATTACCCAAATCCTTCCAGTATAATTTTCTATTTCATCTAAATTGTTTACAACTTTCATTTGTGGTGCAAAAGCTCCATATGCTTTTTCTACAGTCCAATTATCTTTATTATAGAAATATTGCTTATTGTTACTAAAATCTATTGCCACAGAACTACTTGGTCCAATAGTAGTATAAACAAATATATCATTTGGTTGTACTTCTGATTGTATTGCTTCTATTGGCTTTTCGTTATCTTCAGAATAAGATTTGTTCCAAAGAGTAACTCCATTCCAAATTGTAAGTACTAATAAACCACCAACAACTACTATTTTTATTATTCGACTTTTTTCGACAGATAATACATATGCTAAAGCAAATATAAATAAACCTAGCATTGGTAACATATATCTTGGAATAAATACTGCTCTTTTAAAAGATATTAATAGTGTTACAAGTATAACTATTCCGCAAACTGTAAGAGCTATTGTAACTGGTCTTATTTTTTTCTTATCTTCTAAATATAATTTATGTACTCTTAAAATCATATAAATTAATATGAACAAACCAAAAATAGAAGGTAAACCAGAATTAATACTATCCAAGAAGAAGAATTCTATAATTTG
Source organism: uncultured Clostridia bacterium (assembly GCA_944388935.1). Lineage (GTDB taxonomy): Bacteria > Bacillota > Clostridia > TANB77 > CAG-508 > Merdicola. Next base: position 68,715 of record CALXKK010000001.1, read on the forward strand.
TGTTATTATATCTGGATAATTTACACTAATCCAAAATCCATTTGCAACTCTAGTAGATTGCATAATAAATATTACTGTACCTGGTATATAGCATACAATTTGTATAGCTCCATATATAAACCATCTTTTTAATAGCTCTTTCTTTTCTCTTAAAATATAGAATAATAAAACAATATTTATTATTCCTATAGTAAATAAGGCAAAATAATGTGTATATGCACTACATATGCTTGATATTGCAAATATTACCCAATCTTTCTTTTTATTATTTTTATATGCTAAATATGCATAAACTGCAGTAATTGTAACAAATAACATTGCTAAACTATACATTCTTATTTGTGAGCCATAATGCATTGTAACTGGCAAAAGTAATAATATTAGGTTAAAATAAAAACTTACTTTATCTCCAAATTCTTTTCTTATTTTAACAAAAGAAAAGATTGCAAGCAAAACAATTGGAATTACAGAAAATATTCTTAATGCTATAACACTAGTTCCAAAAATTAAAGAATATATTTTTAATAATACATAATATAAAACTGGGTGAACATCATTAATTGTTGATACAAATAAATTAACCAATGGCTGTCTTGCAATTCCTACAGAATATGCTTCATCAAACCATAAACTGCTATTAAAACATAGCAAAAGAGGGGCTATTGTTATCAAAACAATAAGCCCTATATTTATTTTATTTAAATGCTTTTCTAAAAAGTTTTTCATTTTCTTCTCCATTCTACTTTACATTAGTTTCAACTTGTATATTGCTTCCATCACTTATTACAAGTATATTACCGTCTTCATCTGTTCTATATACCTTTGTACCTACAGCTTGTAACTTATCTATAGTTTCTTGATTTGGTAAATTATATGAATTATCTTTTCCAACTTGTATTATTGCATATGCTGGCATTATTTGATTTACGAAAGTTTGAGATGATGAAGTTTTAGAACCATGATGTCCAACCTTTAAAACATCTGTTGGTTGCCAGCTTCTAGAAGCTTCTACTTCCTCTTCTGCATCACCCATAAATAAGAAACTATTTCCACCATATGTCATTCTAATTACTATAGAAGATAAGTTTAAATTATCTTCTGTATCATTTGTATCTACCGCCATAATTGTACAATTTGCATTTGTTAATTTAAATGTATCTCCAACTGCAGGTGTTGTTACTTGTAAACTCTTATTTGCTATGGCATCTAATACATCTTCATATGTTTTTGTTGTTGTTTGCATCTTTGGCATATAAATTGTACCAATTTCAAAATTATTTATTACATCATCTAGTCCACCAATATGGTCTTCATGTGGATGTGTTCCAACCAAATAATCTATTCTAGTAATTCCTTTTTCTTTTAAGAAATTTACAACTGTATTTCCTGCTTCATTAGTTCCAGCATCGATTAGCATCGTTTTATCCTTGTCAATAACTAGAATACTATCAGCTTGGCCAACATCTAGATAATAAACTCGTAAATCTCCGTCAACCTCTGCTTGTGTCTCAACTGTATTTGTTATATCTTCGGTTATTACATTTTCAGTAATCACATTATTACCAATGGAATTTTGCAACATGCTATTAAAATCATGTGTTTCCCAATATGATTTTCCTAATATTAATAAAACAATTAATATTATAAGTGATGCCAGTCTACTAAGCCATTTACGTCTCTTATAGTATTTAGTCTTTTTGCCTTGTTTTACTTTATCCCATAAATTAGGTTCATTATTCTTTTGTCCCATAATATTTTACCCCACTTATTATTATTTCCATAATTTATTCATTTTGTCTTTTATTCTATTTTCGACTTCTTTTTGCTCTTCGACATCTATTTCATATTTATTGTTATTAAGCCTTAATATTGACCCCTCTTTTGCATCTTGAGGTAAATCATTTTTGTTTATATTAATCATTTCTCCAGTATCTCTATTTTCTAATACTGCAATATCTCCTTCAAATCTATCTACTGTAAATTTGTTTTCCATTTCTTCTAATTTATTTGTTAGCTCCCTCTGAAATTGATTAACATCAATTTCGTTTTGCCCCCTATTTATATCATTCAATAGGTTTAATTCCAAATAAATTTTCCTCCTTTTTATTTAGCTTTCATTTGCTCTTTTATATAATTTACTTCTTCTTCCATATCTAATCTTACAAACAAAGGCTCTCCTTTTTCGATTACTTTTGTTTCATTTGGTATTTTGTCATACTCATATAGGCTGTCCCATGTTTGTAACTCTGGATTTGTTAATCCTAATTGACTAAATATTTTGTTCGAAGTATCTTCCATGAAAGGACTAATTAATATTGCTATCTTTCTTAAATTTTCGCTTAAGTGATACATTACAGATTTTAATTGTTCTTTCTTATCTTCGTCTTTTGCTAAAACCCATGGTTCTGTTTCGTCTATATATTTATTAGTTCTAGATATTAAATTCCATATTTCAGCTAAAGCTTCACTTAAATGCAAGCTATCCATTTTTTCTTCTACAACTTTAACTTGTTCTAGTGCATATTTTTCTAATTCCTCATCTGGTTCATTTTGATGTCCATTGTATGCATATATATTTCCATCAAAATACTTGTTAATCATTCCAACTGTTCTATTTAATAAATTACCTAAGTCATTGCACAAATCATAATTAAATTTTTCTACAAATCCTTCTGGCGTAAATACTGCATCTTGTCCATATTGAACTTCTCTCATCAAGAAGTATTTTGTTGCATCCAAACCATATCTATCTACTAACATATCTGGATATACAACATTACCTTTTGATTTAGACATTTTTCCATCTTTCATCATAAAAAATCCATGTGCATATATTTTCTTTGGAAGTGGTAAATCTAATGCCATTAAGAATATAGGCCAATATATTCCATGGAATCTTATTATGTCTTTACCAACCACATGTAAATCTGCTGGCCAATATTTTTTAAATAAACTATCATCATCTGAACCATATCCTAGTGCTGTAATATAATTTGTTAAAGCATCTAGCCAAACATAAACTACGTGTTTTTGATCACTTTTTACTTGTACTCCCCAATCAAAAGAAGTACGTGTTATGCATAAATCCTCTAGTCCTGGTTTTAAGAAATTATTGAATAATTCATTTTTTCTAGATTCTGGTTCAATAAAATGAGGATTTTCTTCATAAAATTTTATTAATCTGTCAGCATATTTCTTCATATTAAAGAAATATGCTTCTTCTTTCATTTTCTTTACTGGTCTACCACAATCTGGGCAGTTACCATCTACCAATTGTGTTTCTGTAAAATATGTTTCACAAGGCATACAATACCAACCTTCGTATTCGCCCTTGTATATATCTCCTTGTTTTAATAATCTTTCAAATATATCTTGAACTACCTTATAATGTCTTGGTTCTGTTGTTCTTATAAAATCATCATATTCTATATTCATTTTTTTCCAAAGCTTTTTTGCGCTATCAGCCATATCATCCACATGTTGCTGTGGTGTTTTACCAGCATTTTTTGCTACTGTTTGAACTTTTTGACCATGTTCATCAAGACCTGTTAAAAGATACGCATCATATCCACGTTTTTGTTTATATTTTTTCATTGTATTTGCAAATACTTCTGCATAAGCAGTTCCTATATGGAATTTACCACTTGGGTAATAAATAGGTGTTGTAACATAATATGTTTTTTTATCCATTTACATCATCTTCCTTTTATTTATTTTAATCACTTAATCTTTGCTCAATTAATTCTGCAATAGATTTAGCTTTTTCTGATATGTACTCTTGGTCTGCTCCTTCTATCATTACTCTAACTAATGGCTCTGTTCCAGATGCTCTTATTAATACTCTTCCGTTTCCTTCGAACTCTTTTTCTACTTGTTCTATTGTATTTCTAATAACTGCATCTTTATCAAAATCATATTTTTTGCTATTAGAAACTTTAGCGTTAACTAATACTTGAGGATATATTTTTATTATTTTCTCTAAATCACTTGCTTTTCCGCCTTTTTCCAATAGTATAGAAATAAACATTAAAGATGTTAAAATTCCATCTCCTGTTGGATTGTAATCTAAGAATATAATATGTCCAGATTGCTCTCCACCTAAGTTGTATCCCTCTTTTTTCATTTCTTCTAGTACATATCTATCTCCAACTTTAGTTCTAACAAGTTTTAAATCATTATCCTTTGCATACATATCTAATCCTAAATTACTCATAACTGTTGCAACTAAAGTATCTTTTTTAAGAGTTCCTTTTTCTTTCATATGATTAGATACTATTGCTAAAATTTTGTCTCCGTCTATTACTTCTCCTTTTTCGTCAACTAATAGACATCTGTCTCCATCACCATCATATGCAACACCTAAATCGTATCCATTTTCTACTACATATTTTTGTAGCATTTCTAAGTGTGTTGAACCACAATCTTTATTTATGTTAATACCATTAGGTGTGTTATTTATTATCTTATGATTAATTTTTAATTTTGAAAATACTTTTTCTGCTACTTGATATGTTGCTCCGTTTGCTGTATCTATTACAACCTTAAAATCATCTCTATTGTATTTTTCTATAATTTCTTCAAAATTCTTTCTAAAGAAATATAAATATTCGTCTACTAAATCTCTTGCATCTTCTGCAATTCCTATTTTATCATTGCAAGCTGTTAATTCTTCTAATTTTCCAGAGTCCATAACTTCTTCTATTTCTTCTTCTATATCATCTGGAATTTTTGTTCCTGCATTACTAAAATATTTTACCCCATTAAATTCATAAGTATTATGAGATGCAGAAATTACAACACTTGCATCTGCTTTTAATTTCCTTGTTAAGTATGCTACTGCTGGTGTTGGTAATACACCTAATTGTTTTACATTTGCTCCATAACTTAAAAATCCAGCTGTCATTGCACTTTCTATTAATGTTCCAGAAATTCTAGTATCTCTACCAATTAAAATTGTTGGACTATGGTCAGAATGTTTAGCTAAAACATAAGCACCTGCCTTTGCAACTCTATATACCAATTCTGGTGTTAATTCTGTATTGGCAATTCTTCTAATTCCATCTGTTCCAAAATATTTTCTCATTTTTCATCTTTCCTTTCTTTTTTATGAACCTACATTCTATCTGGCATTTCCATACCAAGTAGGCCTGCACCTATTTTTAAAACATTTCCAACCATATATGTTAAGCATAATCTTGTGTTCTTAATGTTTTCATCTTCAACAATTATTTTATTGTCATTATAAAAACTGCTATATAATTTTGCAATTTCTATTAAATAACGTGAAATAATTGAAGGTTCGTTTTTATCAACTGCTTGACTAACTATATCGTTAAACATATATATTTGTTTAACTAATTCTAATCCATGTTCTTCTAATTCTGAAATATCTACTAAATTTTTATTCATTGTATAATTCTCTTTATCTAATATACTCTTAGTTCTAACGTACATATATTGAATATATGGTCCTGTTTCTCCTTGGAAATTAAGCATAATATCCCAGTCAAAAACTTCGTCTTTTATCATATTATTAGATAAATCGTTAAATATGACAGCACCAATACCAACTTTTTTAGCTACTTCTTCTCTATTCTCTAAATTAGGATTCTTTTGTTCTATTATTTCTTTTGCTCTAGATATTGATTCATTTAATAAATCTTCTAGCTTTATTACTGTTCCTTCCCTAGTTGACATTTTTCCTGTTCTTAATCTTACCATTCCAAATGGTACATGTATTAAACCATTTGTGTATTTTTCGTCCAAGTCTAAGTATTTTGCTACTTCAAAGACTTGTTTAAAATGTAAATTTTGCTCATATGCTACTACATAAATACATTTATCAAAATCAAATGTTCTTGCTCTATACAATATTGCTGCTAAATCACGAGCAGCATATGATGTTGAACCATTAGACTTAACCACCATTAAAGGTGGCATTCCTTTATCCTCCAAATCTACAATTTCTGCTCCTTGTGATTCTACCAATTTATTATTTTTTCTTAAGATATCAACTACTTCCGGAATCTTATCTGTATAAAAGGATTCTCCTAAATTGTAATCAAACTTTATATTAAGTATATCGTATACTCTTTGAAATTCTTTTAAACTTAAGTCTTTAAATTTTTGCCATATTTCTACACAGTATGGGTCTCCATCTTCTAGCTTTTTAAAATTGTTTCTACAATCCTCTAATACTGTTTCATCTTCTTTGCATAGTTCATTTATTCTTACATAAATTTCTGTAAGTTTATCTATTGGATTTTCTTCTAAATCATATTCACTTCCGAATCTTTTATATCCTTCTATTAGTTTTCCAAATTGCGTTCCCCAATCACCCAAGTGATTTATACTTATAGTATTATATCCAAGAAATTTATACATATTGTATAAAGCTCTTCCTATTATTGTTGTTCTTAAATGACCAATATGAAATTGTTTTGCTATATTTGGTGATGAATAATCTATAACTATATTTTTTCCATTACCAACTTTTGATGAACCATAGTTTTCTTTTTGTTCATCCATTTCGTTTAATAGGTCTTTTATTAATAAATCATTATTTACAAATATGTTTAAAAAACCGTTTACAACTTCTATTTTAGAAATGTATTCATTTGGCATTTCTATTTTTTCTTTTATTTCATTTGCAATCATTACTGGTGATTTTTTCATTTGTTTTGCAAGTTTAAAACATGGAAGTGCATAATCTCCCATCTTTGTATCTTTTGGTATCTCTATATAGCTTTTTAACTCATCCTTTGGTAACTCCAATACCTTATTTATTTCTTCCGCTATTTTGTCTTTAAAATCTATCATTCTTTTCACCCTATTCTATCCTATTTTCCGTGCTTATTATATAATAAATGGAAATAGATTGCAATAAAAAAAAATACGTTTTCATAAACAACACCAAGGCGGTGGGATTATCTTTCCCACCGCCTAAATGCTAAAGATCTTATCTGATCTCTATATTCATCAATAATAGCTTAACATTTTAAGCCAATCATCTATGGAAGTATCACTTCCCGCAAGCTTCTCTGGTGTAGCTAGCACAATTAATCTGTAAAAATCTTCGTCAAACCACTCATAAGGCATATCACTTCTTGATTGATTATAGGAAGTTATTGTAACATGGCCTTTTTCATAAATACCCTCGTCAATTATCCCCCAAATCCCTGCGAGCTTATTTAGGTTCAGCCTGAAGAATTCAGCCTTTTGGGGTTCTTTAGGGTTGTTCACGATTTTTACATCTGTGGCAACAAACTTACACCTGTTTCCATTTATACAACCATATAAAACCTTTTCTACACGACCATCCTCGTTACGCATAACGCCTCTAATTTCGTCATTGTCCTTATTTACATAGAACAGAATCTTGTACGTGATTTGTTCGCCATCGCATACGAATTCGATGGTCGCTTTGCGGATAAAAGATTCAAGATGCAAATAACACATAAACACTCCTAAGGTCGATTGTTTTTATTGCTAAGTATTAACTTACAATACCTCCTTATATTGATGAATTTATACAAATACACCAATTAATTATATAGATTTTTATGTAAATTGTCAATTAAATAATCTCTGCCTTTTCACTTACTTCTTCTGCTTTTTCTAAAACCGCTTTCATTCTATAATATGCTTCTTGTTTTAAGCTCTCTATTCTTTCTAATTTATTTTCTATACTCAAGTCTGGATATATTGGTTCTAATACTACTTGAGTTATTAAAGGTTTAGTTTTTATATATTTATATATTCCCTCTCTTTCTCTTGTTACTAGTACGCTAGGAACAATTGGCACATTGTTTTCTACTGACATTGCAAATGCACCTTTTTTAAATTCTAATAAACTTTGGTCATATAATCTCATTACACCTTCTGGGTAAATATGTACAGTTTCTCCATTTTTTAATAACTCAGAAATATTATCATAAAAATGTTTTTTCTCCTCTATCTTTGTTGGAATTGGAATACCTCTTAAAAGCCTAACTAAAGCTCCAACTACTGGTATCTCACAATTTGATTCTAATGTTATAAAATATGAGTAATCTGGTAAATTTACAATTCCATTCATTGTACAATCTAGATAATGTATATGATTTGAGATTGTTATTTTACCACCTGGAACTTTTTTTATATTTTCTTTTCCAATTATTTTATAATTAAAAAATAATTTATCTAAAGCAAATACTATTGGTACAGCAATAGTATAATAAAACACATTCGCAACAAAATTAAATACTTTGTTCTTTAATTTCATCTCCTGGCATCTCCTCTATTTTCTACAAAAATTCTTATACTCCATAATTATGTTAATTTTATCATATGTTAGTTCATAAGTAAACGTTAATTTTGCTGGTAATTTTTTATACTCCCTTATATAAATTATTCTTTTCTATATAAAAATAAACCTTTTTTCTCCGTCTATACTCCTACTATTGCTAAAATTAGAGCTAAAATAAAATAAATTAATAATACTTTATTATATAAAACAATTATTGCCAGATATTCGTTTATAAAAGCTTCCGGGAAATAGTACCAAAGTGTTTTTGAGCCTTCTCCTTTTGCTTTTATTTTATTTTTAGAAGCATATATTTTGCCTCTTAATATATGAAAATTACTACTTACAAAAGCTATGTCATTATGTATATTTAGTTTTTCTAATTTTTTCCTAGAAAACTTAAAATTTTCTAAAGTGTTCTTAGATTTATCTTCCATTATTATATCATTTGAAGGTATATTATTTTCTATTAGGTATTTTGCCATAGCTTCAGCTTCTGTAATTGTTTCCTGTCTTACTTGTCCACCTGAAACAATAATTTTTGGCTTAATTTTTTGTTTACTATATATTTTAATTGCTAAATTTAATCTTTTTCTTAAAGCTCTAGTTAACTGATTCCCATTAAGTAAATATCCACCAAGTATAATTATCGCTTTATATTCATACTTTTTTATTCTTAAATTAACTAGTATACTTGCCACGCAAAATACTATGAATACCGCTGAAAAATATATAGCCATCAACCTAATAAAATTCATTATTTTGTTTTCAAATAAACGTGGAAAAATAGAAAGAAGAATAACTATTATTCCTAACGCAAATATCAAATATTTTCGTTTATATATACTCCTCTTTCTATATATATCTGTTAACATTCCAGATATCCCACTATATATTAATAAAATTCCTATAAATAGAAAAATGTTCAAAAATATATTTTCCATTCTTTCTCCTGTTATTCACTTGCTTTTTCTAAGTCTTTGCTTAAATTATTTATTAAATATTTAAGTCCTGTAACCACAATATATGCCAAAATCAAAATAGCAACTAAAATAACTATTGCATCTCCATCTATTGGTGTTAAGTGTAATAAGTTTCTAAACAAAATTACCGCACAGAAAAATCCTACTGCTGTAGTTGTACACAAGAACGTACTTATTCTATTAAATGGTTTACATGCATCAATAACTGCAAATATACTTACTCCACCAATAACTAGATACATTAGTGTTTCTGATTCTTCCACACTTAATCCTAAACCTGCTCTTGAGAATGTTAGAATTATTATACCAATAATTATTGTTAACGCATATGGCATCGCATTTCTTAAAACCGTCCTTAGGAAACGTCCTCTTATTGGTTTTGAGTTCTCTAAGAATGATAAGAAGAATGATGTGTATCCTTCTATTACTAAATCTATTAAAGTAATTTGTATTGGTATAAATGGGAATGCTGTGTTTGTAACAATATTAAATAATGATAATAACATTGAATATATTGTTTTTATAAAGAATATTCTTGCCACATTTGTTATATTGTTTACAACTCTTCTACCTTCCATTAATACATCTTTTAGTACGCTAAAATCTGAATTTAATAATACAATTTGTGATACTTGTCTTGCTATATCAGATGCTTCTGGTAAAGTTATACTACAATCAGCTTGTTTTAAAGCTATAACGTCGTTTACTCCATCACCAGTCATTGCAACAGAATGACCTTTTGCTTGCAAAGCTTTTACTATTATACTTTTTTGATGTGGTAAAACTCTAGCAAAAACACTATATTTATCTACTAATGCTGGAATTTCGTCATCTGAATTTAATGTAGATAAATCTATGTATGAATCATATGATTCCAAACCTGCTTTTTTGGCAATACTTGAAACTGTTAAAGGATTGTCTCCTGAAATTATTTTTATATCTACTTTTTGTGTCTTAAAGAATCCTAACATTTCCTTAGCATTTTTTCTTAATGGGTCATCTAAAGTAATTGCTGCAACTATTTCAAGCTTTGGTAGTTTTTCATCGCTTACAACTTCTTTTGTAAAGGCAATAAATAACATTCTTTTACCATCTTTTTGTGCTTTTACTATTTCCTCTGGCATTTCCATATCACTTTTTTCTACAAGTCTTTCTGGCGCTCCTAAAACAATTGAACCAATATCTTTAAAACTTATAGAGCTCCATTTTCTTTCTGATGAAAACGCCATATTGTCTGCAACTTCAAAACTATCATCCCCCTTAAAATAATCTTTAAGAGCCATAAAAGTTGCATTGTTGTCCGTCATTTCGTTTACAAATGCTGTCATTAAAGTATTTAAAGGTTTTGGCAAACAATTTTCGTTATATATTTCTATATTGTCTACCTTCATTTTTCCTTCTGTAATTGTTCCGGTTTTATCTAGGCATAATGTGTCTATGTGTGCCAATGTTTCTACACTATATAAATCTTGAACTAAAACGCTTTTCTTAGCAAGTTTTATAACACCTGTTGCTAGCGAAATTGTTATAAGTAGCATTAAACCCTTAGGTAACATACCTAATAAAGCTGCTGCTGTAGAAACAACAGAATTTGTTATATCTATGTTTCTAAAAATATAAGATTGAACAAATAAAATTATACCAACAGGAATAATTACAAAACTAGTAAATCTAGTTACTCTTCTCATTGAATTTACAAGTTCAGACTCAGCTCTTTTATATTTCTTTGTTTCACTTGTAATTTGCGCTGCAAAATTATCTTTACCTACTTTTTCTACCTTAGAGTAACATTTTCCACTAATTACATAACTTCCAGATAATAATTTATCTCCTTTTTGTTTTAAAATTGTATCAGATTCACCAGTAAGTAATGACTCGTTTACTTCTACTTCTCCCTCTAATACTACAGAATCTGCACAAATTTGCTTTCCTGAGTCCAATATTATTACATCATCTAATACAATATCATCTATATTTAATTCTTTCTCTTTTCCATTTCTAACAACTGTAGCTTTAGAAACCTTTAATACAGATAATTTTTGTACTAAATTTCTTGCGTGTATTTCTTGCACTATTCCAATTACTATATTTACTATAATTATTAGCATATAAGCTAAATTTGTATATGCTTTTACTGCAATTAATGCTATCGCAATTAATAAGTTAAATAAATTAAACAATGTACAAACATTATCCCTTATTATCTCCCAGTTGGTCCTTGTTTTGTCATCATCTACTTTATTTACTTGTCCTGATTTTTTTCTTTCTTCAACTTGCTCTTCTGTTAAGCCATTTAATTCTTCCTTGTCCAAATTTTACACTCCTTCTCTTTCGCATTTTTTTGTATTCTATCATACACTACAATATATTACTATATAATTGCAAAAAAAACAACTTAAAAAGTAATAAGAATTTTTATTTTGTAATTTCATAATTTGTACACGCAAAACGAGCTATCAAAAATCTATTTTGATAGCTCTATATATAAATATAATAAAAGGGGAATTTAACGTGTTTCATTTGCCAATACTGACATTTCGTAATCTAATTTTTTAATTATTTTAGCAGCTTTTATTAATTTCTTAGAAGTCTGCTTTGTAACATTATTATTTTTATATTTTAATTCATGTTCTAAACTAGCCCAAAAATCCATTGCCATTGTTCTTATCTGTATTTCAGCTTTTACATACACTTTGCCCATATCTGTTTCTACAGGTACTTCTACAATTAAATGTAGACTAGAGTATCCACTCTTTTTAGGCTTATTTATATAATCCTTTTCATTTAAAACTTTTATTTTTGGATTTTGCATTATTAGTTCTCTTACAATATACACATTTTCTTGAAAAGGACAAATAATTCTTATTCCAGCAATATCATTTACTTTTTCTATCAACTCATTATAATTTAAATCGTAATGTTTCTTTTTCATCTTATTTATTATACTTTTTGGGCTTTTTATTCTATATTTAACATGATCTATAAGATTTATATCTTGGTACTTCACCTCCATATCTTCTATAATTTTTTTAAGTTCTTCTATGCTAAGTGAATATATTGTCATTAATTTTTCAAAAACATCGCTTTTTACTGTTAATTTTTCGTTTTGCAAAATTTCCTTTTTGGTATTAACCAGCTCACTTTCTATTTTGCATCAACTCCTTTCTTTCTTAATATGCATTTATTTTACATATAAATTATTTCCAAATTATTCCCGAATTGTGTTTTTCTTGTAAATATTTTTAAGGTCAAAAAAAGCCCCAGAACTGGGGCTTTAACGTTTAAAATTGTTTTAACTTTTTCATAAAACATATACTTTCTATAATATCTATTATTGCGTATGCAATCATTAATGCACCAATTAAAGCTACAATTGCACCACTGTTAAATAGTATATACAAACCAAGTATAATCATTATAATTGCTAGCATTAAACTAAATATCCAAATTGATGAATCAAACTCTTTTAGCTTTAGAGATAAATATATTCTTGTTATTCCACTATATATAATCCAAGCAGCTACTATAATTCTTATTATTGCACCTATTGCATCTGAATAAACAATTACAAATAATCCAATAAATGTTGCCAATAGTCCAGATAACAAGGTAAAATTATAAATTTCTCCTCTGCCTCTTCCTTGAATATAAGTAACTATTCTAGCTACTCCTATCAATAAAAATAATAAGCCTATTAAACATGAAATTGCTCTTACTGCTCCTTCATGAAAAACACATAATATTACTCCAAAAAGTCCAAAAATAATTGATACCAAAATATTAGACTTCCCCGATTTTTTTAACAAATCTTTTATTGGATCCATAATATTATTCCTCCGTATCATCTGTAGTATCTACTTTCTCATCATCATTATCGTCTACTTTTACTCCTTGTACATTTACAACGACTCTTTCTACCTTGTTTCCTGTCATATTTTCTACTTCTTCTTTAACTATATCTTGAATATTCTTTCCTACTTCTCTTATATTTACGCCATATTTTACTATGATATTTATTTCTATTTTTACATTATCTCCATCTGATTCTACTTTAATTCCTCTTGACATTTGTTTCTTTCCGCTAATAGCTTTTAATCCTTCTGTAAATCCTCCTGCCATTTTTGCAACTCCGTCTACTTTAGCAACTGCCATACCAGCTATTGTTGCAACAACGTCATTTGCTACATTAATTTCTTGATTTAAATCTTTTTCTTCATCCATAAGAATTACCTCCTAAAATATATATTTAATTCCTTAAGATTATATCAATTATGTATATTACTATAATATATTAATTAAGATTTTTTGTCAACTCAGAAAAGTGTCCTTAAAGTCTTAATTCTCTAGGTTTTAATAGCATTTTTCAAACCTTTTAATATCCGTTCCTAATGTATAAAAAAGAGGAAAAGCAGACATTTCCTCTCTTCCTCTTATTCTATTTCTATTGCGCCTGTGTATAGACCATAGTACATACCTTTCTTCTTCAATAATTCTTCGTGATTTCCTCTTTCTATAATGTTTCCATGGTCTAATACCATTATTAAGTCTGAGTTCTTAATTGTAGAAAGTCTATGTGCTATAACAAATACTGTTCTTCCTTTCATAAGCTTATCCATACCATCTTGAACTATTTTTTCTGTTCTAGTATCTATACTTGAAGTTGCTTCATCTAGTATTAATACTGGTGGATTATATAGCGCTGCTCTTGCTATTGCAAGCAATTGTCTTTGTCCTTGAGATAATCCTTCTCCATCACCAGAAATCATAGTTTCATAAGCATGTGGTAAATGTCTTATAAATCTATCTGCATTTGCAAGTTTTGCTGCGGCAACAACTTCCTCGTCTGTTGCGTTCATATTACCATATTTAATGTTATCTTTTATTGTTCCTGTAAATAGATGTGTATCTTGTAAAACCATTCCTAATGATTTTCTTAAATCATCTTTTTTCATCTTCTTAATGTTAATTCCATCATATCTAATTTTACCTTCTTGAATATCATAGAAACGATTTATTAAGTTTGTAATTGTAGTCTTTCCAGCTCCTGTTGGACCAACGAAAGAAACCTTTTGTCCTTCTTTTGCAACTAGGCTTATATCATGTAAAACTACTTTCTTTGGTACATATCCAAATGTAACATTTTCAAATTCTACATTTCCACATAATTTAGTATATGTAACTATTCCATTGCTATGTGGATGTTTCCAAGCCCAAAGTCCTGTTCTTTCTTTAGATTCTACTAATTTTCCATTTTCTTCTTTAGCATTTACTAATGTTACATATCCATTGTCTTCTTCTACTGGTTCATCTATTAATTTAAATATTCTTTCTGCACCAGCTAAAGCCATTGTCACAAAGTTTAATTGTTGTGAAACTTGAGCAAGTGGGTTTGTAAATGCTTTTATATATTGTAAGAATGCTGCAATGCTACCTATTGTTAATATTCCATTAACAGCAAATATACCACCTACAACTGCAACTAATACATATCCTAAATTACCTATATTCATAATACAAGGCATTAATGTGTTTGCATAAGAATTGGCCTTTGTAGTACTCTCGAATAATTCTTCATTTAATTTGTCAAATCTTTCTTTAGATCTTTCTTCGTAGCAGAATACTTTAACAACTTTTTGACCATTCATTATTTCTTCTATGTATCCGTCAACTTTACCAATGTTCTCTTGTTGTCCTATAAAGTATTTTGAACTGTTTTTAGCAAAGAATCTTGAAACTATAGTCATAATAACTACCATTATTAGTACAATTCCAGTTAAATAAAGATTTGTTGTAACCATTCCTACAAATACAGCAACCATAGAAACTATTGCAGAAAATACTTGTGGAATACTTTGGCTTAATGCCTGTCTTAATGTATCAACATCGTTTGTATAAGTACTCATTGTTTCACCATGGCTATGGCTATCAAAGTACCCTATTGGTAATTTTTGCATATGTTCGAACATTTCTTTTCTAATTTTTCTTAATGTTCCATGAGTTATATTAATCATTAACCTATTATATACATATGTACCAATAATACCAATAATGTAAATCAATCCCATCGTTAATATTGCTTGTAATAAAGATGCATAATTTGGATTTTGATTTCCAATTAATGGTGTAATATATTCATCTATTAATGTTTGGATAAATTGTATTCCAACAACACTAGCTGCTGCGCTTATTATAATACTAATTAATACAACTACAAATTGACCTTTATAGTCGCTTAATGCGTATTTTATTAATCTCATTAATGTATGTGCTTTTTTAGTCTTGTTTTTCATCGTCAGTATCATCTCCTCCCATTTGAGATTCATATACTTCTTGGTATATCTTGTTTGTTTTTAATAATTCATCTGATGTTCCTATTCCATCTATTCTACCATTATCCATTACAATTATTTTATCTGCATCAATAATAGAACTAATTCTTTGTGCAATTATTATTTTTGTAGTATCTGGTATGTCTTCTCTAAATGCTTTTCTTATAAGTGCATCTGTTTTAGTATCTACAGCACTTGTAGAATCATCTAGAATTAATATTTTAGGTTTTTTAAGCAATGCTCTTGCTATACAAATTCTTTGTTTTTGACCACCTGATACGTTAGTTCCACCTTGGTCTAATACTGTTTGATATTTATCTGGTAATTCTTGTATAAAACTATCTGCTTGAGCTAATTTACATGCTTCTACTAACTCTTCATCTGTAGCTTTTTCATTACCCCATCTTAAGTTTTCTGCTATAGTTCCAGAGAATAATACATTTTTTTGTAAAACCATAGCAACTCCATTTCTTAAAGTCTCTAAGTCATAGTCTCTAACATCTACTCCTCCAACTTTTACGAAACCAGATTTTACATCATATAATCTTGGAATTAAATTAACTAAAGATGTTTTTGAACTACCTGTTCCACCAATAATTCCTATTACTTCACCTGCATTAATTTTTAAATTAATATCTTCAAGTGGAAGCATCTCATTTGCTTTTGCATCATCATATTGGAAGTCTACATCTATAAATTCTATACTTCCATCTTTTATCTCTTTAATTGTTTTCTCTTTATTTTTGATAGTTGGTTCTTCTGTTAAAACTTCAACTATTCTTTCTGCTGATGATTCTGAAATAATTATCATAACTAATACCATAGAAAGCATCATTAAACTTGATAATATTTGCCATGCATATGTAATTAAGCTTGATAATTGTCCTGTTTGCATTCCTCCAGTTACAATTGCCTTTGCTCCAAGCCATGACAATAATAAAATACAACCATATATTGCAATTTGCATAAGTGGACTATTGAATATTACTATTTTTTCAGCTTTTTTAAATAATCTATATACTAAAGAATTAACGTCCCCAAATTTTTTCTCTTCGAAATCTTCTGTTGCAAAAGATTTAACAACTCTTATTGCATTTAAATTTTCTCCAACAACTCTGTTTAATTCATCATATTTTTTAAATACTTTTTCAAAATATGGATGTGCTTTTATAGAAATAAAAGCTAATAATATTGCAAGTGGTACCATAGTTACTACATATACTATTGATAGTTCCTTATTGATAGAAAATGCCATAACTAATGCAAATACTATCATTACAGGTCCTCTTACCAATGCTCTTATTATCATTTGAAAAGCCATTTGAACATTTGTAACATCAGTTGTTAATCTTGTTACTAAACTTGATGTAGAAAATTTGTCTATGTTTGAAAAAGAATAATTTTGAATGTTATAGAACATTCCTTGTCTTAAATTTTTAGCAAATCCTGAAGAAGCAATAGATGCAAATCTTCCTGAAAGTACACCAAAAATTAAAGACATAATTGCAGAAATTACTAACATGATTCCGATTCTAACAATATAATCTAAATCACTATTTTGAATTCCCACATCAATTATTCTTGCCATAAGATAAGGTATTACAACCTCCATTACAATCTCTAAAACAACCATAAAAGGTGTTAGAATTGCATATTTTTTGTACTGCTTGATGTATTTTGCTAGTTCTTTAATCATCTCTTCTATTTCTCCTTTCTTTTTTAGCACATGGGTTATTGTATCATAAAAAATTTTTTATTGCCATACCTTTTTTTATTTTTTTGAACTCGAGGGACGGAGGTTAAAAGTTCAAAGGTTCACATAAAAAATGAACTTTAAGGTCCGTCCCTAAAGTTCAATTATTTTTTAAATATTCTACATATTCTTCTAAGCATAATCCTAAGTCTTTCATTTCTTTGGCATATTCTGGGCCTACATATCTCCAATGCCATGGTTCATATTTTATTTGTGTTATGTCTTCTTTGTCTTTCGGATATCTTAGTATGAATCCATAATTTGCTGCATTTTCTACAAGCCATGGAAAAGCTGGCTCATCTTCGAATTCATTATCAACATTGTTAAAGTCCACCGCTAATCCTAAATTATGTTCGCTCCTGTATGGCTCTTCTATTCCTCTTAATGTAAGACTTCTTGCTTCTTCTTCTGTCTTTCCTTGTTCTAAATATTCTTGTATACTTTCTTCTATTAAACGTTTTTGTTTTTCTGGGCTCCTATATGTAGATTGTGCCCATATATTTTTTATTCCTGCTGCTTTCATATCTAGTATCATTTGCGTTAGGCTATCTATAGCTCTTGCATCGAATTGTCTTTCGTTATCTATGTTTGCAAGTGGTGGAATATAATCTTCTGACATTTTATTTTCATAATTTACTAAAATTAATTTCCAATCATTTAATTTTCGCAAACTTTCTTCTGAAGTAACCTGTTCTACAATAGTATTATTATTGTCAATAATATTAGTTTCATTTGAAATGTTATTTGCCATAGCACCAACTTCCTTACTGTTTCCTAAATTGTTTAATATATATACTAATATTATACTAACAATCATTATAATTGATACCACAATTCTATATATAAATATAATTTTATTACCTTGCTGTTTAACTTCCTTTTCTTCCACCATTCTCACCTAACTAAATAATTTTTCTTAACTGTTTTTAACTATATAATTCCATGAATCTTTACACATTTGCTTTAGGTCTTTTTCTGCAACCCATCCTAATTCATTTTTTGCCTTTGTAGGATCAGAATAACATTTATCTATATCTCCTGCTCTTCTTGGAGCTATTTTATATGGTACTTTTTTACCTGTTACTTCTTCAAATGTTTTTACAAGGTCTAGAACACTATATCCTTTACCTGTTCCTAAATTGTAAATAAATAAACCTTGTCCTTCTTTTTCTAGTTTTTCTAATGCATTAATGTGTCCTTTTGCTAAATCCACAACATGAATATAATCTCTTACACCTGTTCCGTCCGGCGTATCATAGTCATTTCCAAAAACAGATAATTCTTTTAATGTACCATTTGCAACCCTTACAATATATGGCATTAAATTATTTGGTATACCTTGAGGCTCTTCTCCAATTAATCCACTTTCGTGTGCTCCAATTGGGTTAAAATATCTTAAAATAACTATATCCCAAGTATTATCAGATTTATATACATCTTTTAAAATTTGTTCTATAAATAATTTACTAGTTCCATAAGGATTTGTTGTTCCTCCTGTTTTGCACTCTTCTGTAATAGGAACAACCTCTGGGTTTCCATACACTGTAGCAGATGAACTAAATACAAATTTCTTAACATTATTTTTTCTCATAACATCTAATAATGTTAATGTTCCAGAAATATTATTTGTATAATATTCTATTGGCTTTTGTACAGACTCTCCTACTGCTTTAAATCCTGCAAAATTTAATACAGCTTCAATATCATTCTCTTTAAATACCTTGTCTAATTTTTCTCTATCCAAATAATTGATTTCGTAAAATTTAAAATCTTTATTTGTTATTTTTCTAATTGCATCTAATACCTCTGGTTTACTATTAGAGAAGTCATCTATAACAACAACATCCCTATTTGCATTTAATAATTCTATAACAGTATGACTACCAATGTAGCCTGCTCCTCCAGTAACTAAAATTGACATAATTATTACCTCCCATTTATTACAATTATCTATATTATAACTCTTGCGAAAAGACAAAGTTCAAGAGTTTTGTTTTTATTGTTTCTGATATATCTTCTTATATATTTCGTAATCTCTTAAAATTTTTCTTACATAGTTATTAGTTTCTCTAAATGGAATATTCTCTATATCCGAACCATCAGCCGAAATAGTTTCTTCTTGTATCCATTTATCTACATTCCCACTTCCTGCATTATATGCAGTTAATGCTATTGGAACGCTTTTATATGATTCATATAATGTAGAAAAATATTTAGTTCCTAATTTGATATTTGTTTCTGGATCTTTTAATTCATCTTTTTCGTATTCCATACCTAATTTTTTTGCTGTATCTTCTGCTGTTGTATCCATAAGTTGCATTAGTCCAACTGCATTACTCTTAGAGACTACATCTGGTTCAAAATTACTTTCAGCTTTAATTATTGCATATACCAATAAAGAGTCCACGCCATATTCGTTAGAATATGCTTCTACGTACTCTGAATATTTTTGAGGATAGATTTGTCTTATTATTATTTTATGTACTTCAAAGACACCAAAAACTAAATATATTATAGCACATATAAATAGTAATATAACTATTATCTTTAGTAATTTTTTTGTCATAATTACCCATATGATATATAGAAATATACCATACTCTCCTTTCTTCTAGATTTATTCGTATATACACTTTATAAAGCTTTAAGTAACAATTTTTTCTTTTTATAATTGCAATCTTATATATTATTTTAAATCATACCAATTATATGCTTCAGAAACATCTGCTCTTAATGGTACTTTTAGTTTTGCTGCATTTTCCATTGATGTCTTTAATAATTCTTTAACCTCTTCTTTTTCTTCTTCTTTAGTTTCAATTAAAAGTTCATCGTGTATTTGCAAAATTAGTTTAGATTGCAAATGTCTCTCTTTTAATTTATTAAAAACATCTATCATTGCAATTTTCATTATGTCTGCTGCTGTTCCCTGTATTGGAGTGTTCATAGCAGCCCTAGATCCAAATTGTCTTATATTGTAGTTTTTAGATTTAAGCTCTGGTATATACCTCCTCCTCTTAAATAATGTTTCTACATACCCCTTTTCTTTAGCCTCTTCTACGATGTCTGACATATATTGCTTTATTCCACTGTATTTTTGTAAATATTGTTCTATATATTCTTTTGCTTGTTTTCTAGATACTCCAATTTGTTCTGCTAATCCGAAATCACTTATTCCATACACAATTCCGAAATTAACTGCCTTAGCATGGCTTCTTTGTTCCTTTGTTACCTCATCTATTGGAACATTAAATACACTTGCAGCTGCTTGTTTATGTATGTCCTCATTATTCTTAAAAGCCTGTATCATATGTTCATCATTAGACATATGTGCAAGTACTCTTAGCTCTATTTGCGAATAATCTGCATCTATAAATAAATATCCTTCTTTTGGCTTAAACGCTTTTCTTAACTGTTTTCCAAGTTCTATTCTAGTTGGAATATTTTGAAGATTTGGTTCTGTTGAACTTATTCTTCCTGTTGCAGTTATTGTTTGATGAAAATATGAGTGAATTCTTCCAGTTACCGGATTTATATATGGTTTTAAGCCTTCTACATAGGTTGAATTCAATTTAGTTAAACTTCTATATTCCAATATTTTTTCTACTACTGGATGTATCTTTTTTAGTTTTTCTAAGACATCAACATCTGTTGAATATCCTGTTTTTGTCTTCTTAATTACTGGTAACTTAAGTTTCTCGAACAAAACCTCTCCTAATTGTTTTGTAGAATTTATATTAAATTCTGTTCCACTTAATTCATATATCTCTTGCGTTAACTTTGCAATATTTTCTTTTAATTTTACTCCAAATTCTTCTAATTCATCCTTATCTATTTGTATTCCTGCATATTGCATTTCTGAAAGGACTTCCACTAAAGGCATTTCTATATTTTTAAATAGCTCTGTTTCTTCTAGTTCTGCCAATTTTTTTGTAGTTGTCTCGTATAATTTATATATTAAATAAGAATATAAAGTATTTAGATATTTTTCATACTCAGTATTATCAGCATTTTGCTCAAATAAATTCATTTGCTCTTGCTTCTTTATTCCCAATGAATTTAAGTATTCATCCATATCAAAATCTAAATACTGATATGCTACATCCTGCATTTTATATTTCATATTTGTTGGGTCTAAATCGTATACTGCAATTTCTGCATCATAACTAATGTCTTTAGGTGCTATTCCCATCTGTTTTAATAAAATATAATCTTCCGAAATTTTATATCCATATTTTTTAATTTCTTCGTTTTCAAATATTTCTTTTAGATATTCTACATCTTCATTTTTTATTTGTGAAAAATATGCTTTGTTTTCCTTACTATCATAAAAAGAAAAAGTAACTATTTCTTTTTTTATGATATATGCTGGATTGTCTGCTTCTTTTGTAAAAAAATGATAAAATAATTCTTTGTTTTTTAGAATAATCTCTTTAGCTTTCTTTAAGTCAATTTCTTCTATTTCATATTTTTCTGTAGCTTCTTCCTGCTTTAAATCTTCTTCTGATGCTAAATTAAATCTTTCTATATATCTATTAAAGTTTAATTCTTTAAACAATTTTAAAACTTCTTGCTTATCCCATTCTTCTACTTTAAAATCGTCTAAGTTTTCATCTATAGGAGAATTTACATTTATAGTTCCAAGTTCTCTAGAAAGTATTGCTAAATCCTTATTTTCTAATATTTTTTCTCTTGTTTTTCCTTTAACATCCTCAGCTTTTCCTTCTTCTAAAAGCTTATACAAATTATCTATGCTTTTATATTCTTGTATTAATTTTATAGCTGTCTTTTCTCCTACTCCTGGAACTCCTGGAATATTATCAGAAGTATCTCCTTGTAGACCTTTAACTTCTATTAATTGCTTTGGCTCTAGATTATATATTTCTCTTACTTTATCTGCATTATAATCGTCTTCTTCAGTTTTACCTGCTTTTGTATGCGGAATTCTTATTGTAACTTTGTCGGTTGCAAGTTGGAATGTATCCCTATCTCCAGATAAAATTGTTACATCCAAGCCCTGCTTTTCTCCATATACAGATAATGTACCTAAGATGTCATCACCTTCGTAACCTTCTTTTTCTACAATATCTATATTCATTGCTCTTAAAACATTTTTAATAATAGGCATTTGGCAAGCTAATTCATCTGGCATTCCTTTTCTGTTAGCTTTGTAGCCATCATACATTTCGTGTCTTTTAGTTGGACCTTTCATATCAAAAGCAACAACTAAATATTCTGGTTTAATATCATCCAATATTTTAAACATAATAGCCAAAAAGCCATATACAGCATTTGTGGGTGTTCCATCTTTAGTTGCAAGCATTCTACTACCCATAATGCCATAAAACGCTCTATTTAAAATACTATTACCATCAATTAATACTAATTTACTCAAAGGTTCTTCCTCCTATTTAAAACTACATCAAATATTTTTTTGCTATTTCGTAAAAAAGCTGTGTTCCAATTAATATTGTTTTTTCTCCAACTGTAAAGTTTTCATTATGTTGAGGATAATATACATCTCCACCACAACCAACGAAAATCATACATCCAGGTACTTTTTCTAGATAATATGAAAAGTCCTCTGAAGTAGTTGTTTGATAATCTGTTACTACATTTTCTGCATCTACAACTTTTTTGGCTAATTTCTGTACTGTTTCTGCTTCTTCTTTAAAATTTACTGTTACTGGATATTGAACTAAGAATTTTACTTCTGCTCTTCCACCCATTTCTTTTGCAATATTTTCTACAGTACTTACTAATTTTTCTTTCATTTCTTTTCTTACTTCATTATTATTGGTTCTGCAAATACCTTTCATAAATACTTCGTCTGGAATAACATTATTTGTTTTTCCACCACTTATAGCTGTAACTCCCATAATTGCTTTTTCATCTATATCTACATCTAGCCTAGCCATTTCTTTTAAAGCAATTCCTATTTTATTGGCTATATAAATAGTATCGACACATTTTTCTGGCATTGCAGCATGTCCACCTTTACCATATACATAAATATCATATGGGTCTGATGACGCCATTACAGTTCCTGATTTTATTCCAATAGAGCCTTCTTTTAGTTCACTCCAAACATGTATTGCAAAAGCTTTGTCTACTTTTGGATTTTCCAAAGCTCCATTTTCTACCATTTTGCTAGCTCCTGCGTCTCCTTCTTCGTCTGGTTGGAATAGTAATTTTACAGTTCCTTTTAATTTGTCTTTGTTGTCCATTAATATTTTAGCAAGAGAAAGTAATATTGTCATATGAGCATCATGACCGCAAGTATGCTTGGTTCTGCCTGTTTCGTCCATTATAACAGCATCCATATCACTTCTGAATAATATGCATGGTCCGTCTTCTTTTCCTTTTAATGTTGCAACAATTCCTGTTGCATAAATATTTTGATTTATATCTGTATAACCCATTTCTTCCAATCTTTGTTTAATATATGCTGATGTTTTAAACTCGCATAAACCTTTTTCTGGATGATTCCAAAGATATTCCTTATCCTTTTTCATCTGTGGTTTTAAATCTGTTACTATTTTTTCAATATTCACATTATTACCTTCTTACTTAATTTTTTATTAAGAGTTTTTAATTAATAAGCCTTCTTATTATTTTACTTAAACAATTTTATAATTCTATCTACTGCTTCTTTAGTGTCTTCTTTGCTAGAAAATGCTGTTAATCTAAAATAACCTTCTCCACATTCTCCAAAACCGACACCCGGTGTACCAACAACTGCTGCTTCATTCAATAATTTGTCGAAGAAGTCCCAAGACTTCATTCCATTTGGAGTTTTTAGCCAAATATATGGTGAACTAACTCCTCCATATACGGTAAATCCAACTTTTTCTAACTCTTCTTTTATGTATTTTGCATTTTCTTTATAGTATTTTATATTTTCTCTAATTTGCTTTTGACCTAAATCTGTATATACTGCTTCTGCAGCTCTTTGAGTTATATATGCAGCTGCACCAAATTTTGTGCTTTGTCTTCTTCTCCATAAAGAATTTAATTCTATTTTTTCTCCGTTTTTTCTATATGCTTTTAATTCTTTAGGAACTACTGCAAAAGAACATCTAACACCAGTAAAACCTGCAAGTTTTGAATAGCTTCTAAATTCTACTGCAACTTCTTTTGCGCCTTCTATTTCGTAAATACTATGTGGTATATTTTCGTCATCAATAAATATTTCATAAACTGAATCGTAAAAAATTACAGCATTATTTTCTTTTGCATATTGCACCCATTCTTCTAATTGTTTTCTAGTTAAAACTGTTCCTGTTGGATTATTTGGTGAACATAGATAAATAATATCAACATGCTCTTTTGGAATACTAGGTGTAAAATTATTCTCCTCTGTTGCTTTTAAATATACTAGATTGTTTCTTCCAAGCATTATATTTGTATCTCTATATGCTGGGTAAACCGGGTCCATTAAGGCAACAACATTATCTTCTGAAAATAATTCTGCAATTCCTGCTAAATCTCCCTTACTTCCAGCTGCAATAAAAACTTCATCTTTATCTAGGTTTACTCCTCTTTTTTTATATTCAACATCTAGAATTCTTTCTATTAAGAAGTCATATCCTTGAACAATTCCATAACCTCTAAATGTTTCTTTTTTAGACATTTCATCAACTGCTTTATGCATTGCTTCTATTACTACTGGTGCAAGTGGCAAAGACACATCTCCAATTCCTAAGCTTATAACTTTTTTATCAGGATTATTTTTTTCGTATTCATTTCTTTTGTCTGTTACCTTAGAAAACAAATAATCATTTTTTAAATTCAAAAAATTTTCATTTACATTTGCCATAGTTTTTACTTCCTTAATTAAATTTAATACATGTAACATTCTATTACCAATGTATTATTTACAATTCCATAACCATTTTCATTTTCTTGCAAAACATATTCCCTTAACATATTTGTAGTTAAATCTACCTTTTGTAAATTTCTATCTGTGTAAAAATTAATAACTCCATCTGCTGCCCAGTCACATCTAACAGCATTATATGTTACTACAGATTTACGCAAAATGTTTTCAAAATATGTTTTATCACTTTGACCTTTTACCGTATATATCGCTATGTTTTCAACTTTTTCATTATTAGTTTGCTCATATTCTTCTATATATTTTTCTATATTTTGCACTTCTTGTTTTTCATATTCATTAACTAATTTGTGTTCGTATGTAACTATTATACAATTATATACACTAACAATGCTATAAATTATTAAAATAAAATTAAATATTTTTGTAAAAACTTCGTCATCGTTTTCCATTATTAGACAAATTAAGACAAATCCTACAATACATCCAACGCAATAATGCAATCTACCAGTATAAAAACTAGACAAAGTTCCTAAAGAAACTAAAAATGCACATATTACACTTAAAACTATTATGCATATAGATTTTATTGTTAAAAATTTTTCGCTTTTAGTTTTTATATCATAAGCCAAAGTGCAAATTAATAATAAACCTAGGAATATATATAATAAATTTGTTGGGAACAGTCCTATATTATCTTTTAAAATACTAGAAAAATTTCTAATAATATATTGCAGATTACTAAATATAGAAGATATACCGCCAACTCTTGTTTGAACTTGACCTGTTACACTTCCGATTATATTAACTATTAGCATATTTACACCAACTGCAATAAGTGCAAAAAATGCTGATATAACAGTGTCTATACAAATTTGTTTTAGATTTTTCTTTATATCTTCCTTTTTACCTTTAAGCTCAACTCTATTTTTTAATAAACTTATGAAAAATGTAAGTATTATAACAAATCCAGCGGTTCCCTGATATGATATAACTCCAAGTATCGTTAAAACTAAAGCTATAATTTTATTGCCTATGCTCTTGGTATTTACTATTAAATCTGCAGAGTATGTAAATAACAATAAACTTAATGCCATTACAATTGATTCTACAAAATACATATCTTCTATGTACATAAAATTAAATATCGTAAAAAATACCGCAATTGTAACTATAATTTCTTTTTTTAGGCTAGTTTTACTATCTACTAAAATAATATTTTTTAATTTTATTACACAAGCACAAGATATTAGTATTGCTATTAATAATGTACCTATTACAAATACTTCAATTGGAAAATTAAGTTTTGCAAAAATCATAGTAATTAAATACATTATTAATCTTCCATCTTTTAAAGACCAATTAGTAGCATATGTCTCATATCCCACATTCATTATATTATATGTGTCAGCGGAATAATGCATCGTAATCCAACTGATATACATTATTACAGCCAATATAAATATTCCAAAAAAGATTAAATAATCTTTTTTTATTTTCTTCATATTATCACCTAAATTTTAAATATATGCTAAGAAATATAGAATGTTATCCATTATTACGAAATTTCCTTCATATCCTAATTTTCTTTTAGCAGCATACGCATAAAATAAATTTCTGTTAGGATATGCTTCTAAAAAATTATCCTCAAAATTTCTACCAGTATAGAAATTTATCGTTCCAATAGCAGACCACGTACAAGCAACTCCATCATAAGTTAAAACAGATTGATTCGATATTTCGTTAAAGTATCCATATTTTTTCATATCTGATAATTTAAAATATCTTGCCTCTGTAATTTTTACATCGTTTTCTTTCTCATAACTTTCGATATATGTTTCCAAGCCTTCACATTGTTCCTTCTCTAGCTTATTTACTTGTTTGTGCTGATATAATAAATAAATTGTATTTACAATAGTTATAATGTTGTAAGCAATTAAAGTTGCTATTAACAAATATTTAATAATTGTTTCATCTTCAAATATACTTGTACTACTAAACAAATAAATAAATATTACACCAATTAAAGCTCCTACTGGCACGTGGATTCTGCCTGTATCATAACTTGTAATACTAACAATACACATTGCAAATGTTATAAGTACTGTAACAAAACAAATAAAAGCTATATTGAATACTAAGCCATATTTTTTTGCTTTTATTCCATAAATTCCTGCCATTAAAGTAATAATTAATATAATTGAAATCATTAAATAACTTGGGAATAATCCACAATTACTTACCAAAATAGTATCAAATACCATTTTTTTGAAATTAATTAGTATCCTTAAGAAATAGGTTACTAAATTTTCTATACCATTTAATCTTTCTTGAGTTGTTCCTGCTATTGCAGTCGCAACATTTATTTGTATTAAATTTGCAACAAAAGATACTAATGTAATACCTATAATTACCCCAAAATCCTTAAGTATCTCTTTTATCTCTTTACCATTTTTTGCTATAGAAAAAGCTACACCATACAACGCAAATAAGCCGATTGTACCCTGATAACAAAATGTTGCTAATATAGCTAACAATGTAGCTTTTATAATATAAAAATCACTTCTCTTTATAATTTGATTAACTGCTAGTATATAGAATAATATACTAAATGCCATTACTGCAGATTCTACAAAGTATAAATTTTCTACATACATAAAATTAAATATTGTACAATATGATATTAAAATTGCAATAAACTCTTGTAATTTCGTTTTCTTTGTAGAGAATTTCATAATTATATTTTTTAATACAATAACAGCAATGCATGATACAACTAAAGCAATAACAGTTAAAGTTATTACATAAACATTAATAGGAATGTTTATTGTATTTGCAAGCATCCCTATTAAAAACATAAATATTCTTCCATCACTTAAAGAATTATTTATTGCATATGTTCTATATCCTATATTCATTATATTATATGTATCTGTTGCATAATGCATAGATACGTAATTCCAAAAAACAGCCCCAGTTATTACAAATAAAATAAAAAATAGTATTATGTTTTTTGTTCTCTGTTTCATATTTTCTCCTATTCTTTTGTAATTGTGATTAATTATTTTTTTCTATACAATCATATAATTTTTTCTATAAATATTCAAGGTCTCATCTAATTTTCTTTATGCACAAATCTTCTATATTTACAACTTTCGTTGCTAAATCTTTATAAAAGCTCGCTTCGTGTGATACTAAAATAACTGTACCTTTAAATTCTGTTAACGCCTTTTGTAATTCTTCCTTTGTATCTGCATCTAGATGGTTTGTTGGTTCATCGAGAATTAGTAAATTACATGGTTTTAATATTATTTTGCATAATTTTACTTTTGCCTGTTCTCCTCCACTTAAAGTAGCTATTGGTTGCATAACATGTTCTTTCTTAATTCCACAATCTGCTAGATGCTTCCTAACTTGTTTTTGTGTTAGTTGTGGGAATTCTCTAGAAATAATATTAAGTGGTATGTCTTCTGGATTTTCCCATCTTAAGTCTTGCTCATAATACCCAATACTCTTTATAGTTTCCGAAAATTTAAATGTTCCAGAAATAGGTTTTATTTCTCCTAAAATAGTTTTTAATAAAGTGGACTTACCAATACCATTAAAACCTGTTATTACAAGCTTTTCTTCATTTTGCACATCAAATTTCATCTTAGGAAGTAAAGGATAATAGTATCCAACTTCCAAACCATTTACCTCCAATATCACTTGAGCTGTAGATGGAATACAATTAAAACGAAAATGAGGTTTACTTGTAAATGTAGGTTTTTCTATTTTCTCCATTTTCTCTAACTTTTTCTCTCTACTTTTTGCCATTTGAGCAGTGGATGCTCTTACCTTATTTTTGGCAATATAGTCTTCTAATCTTTTTATTTCTTTTTGTTGTGAATTATATTGTCTTATATAATCTTCTCTTAATAACTCCTTTTGCTTTAAAAAGCTAGAATATGTACCTTTATATTTCTTTATTTTGTTAAATTCTATATCACAAATACAAGTTGTAACTTTTTCTAGAAAATCAAAATCATGTGATACTATTATAAATGCTCCTTTAAAACTAGTTAAGTATTCAGATAGCCATTCTACATGTTCTTTATCTAGGAAGTTTGTAGGCTCGTCCAACACCAAAACTTCAGGATTTTGCAAAAGTAATTTAGCCAGAATTACTTTTGCTCTTTGACCTCCACTTAAATTTTTCAAAGAAGTATCTAGCCCCAATGCTGTTATTCCTAAACCGCTTGCAACTTTTTGTATTGTACTATCTATTGCATAAAAATTTTTTTCTTCTAGCAATTCTTGATATCTAGATACTTTGTTTAATATATTTTCATTATAATTTTCTGCCATTTTTTCGTATAATTTGTTTAAATCATCATTTATTTTGTATAAATCTTTAAAAGCTGTTCTTAAATAATCAAAAATTGTTTGGTCTTCATCAACAATTGCATACTGGTCTAACTTACCAATTGTAATACCATTCTGCCATTTTACAGTTCCTTTATCTGGCAAAATTTCTCCTAATAAAATTTTAATTAGAGTACTTTTACCAGCTCCATTTTGACCTACAATCCCCATGTGTTCGCCTTTATATAGTTCGAAAGAAGAATCTTTATACAATAATTTTTCTCCAAATGAATGCGATAAATGTTCTACCTCTAATAGTGCCATTGTCTCCTCCTACTCTGATTGTCCTCTCGTATATTTTAATTTTACTAAATCAACTAAATTAACGCATTTTTTCCATGCCAATAAAAATTTACCTTTAAATTTAACATATAATATCGCAACTAATAATGAAGCCAAAAATATAGCAATTTGTATTGTATTATCTAATATTTTGTTACTAGCAGTTACAAATTTATTAAATATATTTATAAACATTAAATGCAATATATAAATATATGTTGAATATTTTTTTCCAATAACTGCTAACACATTTTCATCACTTACTTGCTTTGCTTGAACTACAAATAAAAATACTGCTACAGCAAAAAATGTTGTGCTAATATAAAGATCTCCTATTGCATCTTTACGAGCAGCATTTAAGAATTGTTCTTCTAATACAGTGGTTAATGCAAACACAGGTATTAAAATTGCTAATTTTCTTAGCGGAAATTTTTCTACTAACTTTTCTTTGTTTTCATATAATAAATTTCCAATTAAGAAATATGGCAAACCTATAAATAAGAAATTCCTCATATAAATAGGAGCATAATCTTTATTAAATAATACTATTGAATACTCTCCAAATATAATATTCGTTACTAATAATACTGGAATTAAAAAATACAAATATTTTCGTTTATTAAATTTATCAGCAATATACGCAATAATTAGAACATATAAAAGTGCATTTAAATACCATAAATGGAAGGCAAAAGGCGAGCTATTAAATAAAAGTCCGTTAATTATGTCTTCTTTATTTGGTACTTCTGCCTTGCCATTCATAATTATTCCTAAAACAAAATATAAAAAATTAGCCAATATTATTAGGACTAAAACCTTTTTCATTTGCTTTAGTGGTGCTTTTGAAGTTTTATGATAAAAATATCCTGTTATCATAAAAAATATTGGAACAGCAATCCTACATAGAGGTGTTATTATGTCACCAAGTTTATCTTTATAGGAAATATGAATGCATATAACTAAAAATGCACATATTGCTTTTACTACATCTAAATTATTTTGTCTTTTGGCTTCTACTTTTTCCATTTTTATCCCTCGTTTTTTATCTTTTAGCTACTATACTATACCATTTTTTTTATATTCTTTCAACACATATTGACCTCTTATCCAATTAAACTTCCTTCCAATCAATTAACTTTATCTGATTAGAAATAAAGTTTTCATTATTATCTATTTCTTTAAATAAATCTGTTGATAAATATTTTTTATTATCATCTGCAAACACTGTAACTACCGGCTTATCTATGCTTTCACTTAATAAAACACTTCCCAAAAAATTCGCTCCAGAAGAAATTCCAACACCTAATCCTAAATCTTTAGATAACTTTCTAGACATATTTATAGAATCATCATCATTTACTAATATAATTTCATCTATTGCCTTTCTATCTATTAAATCTGGAACAAATTCATCTCCAATTCCTTCTATTTTATGTTCTCCTAATATTACTCCTTTAGAAATAATGGGCATTTTATCCGGCTCTATAGCAACTATTTTCAAGTCGTTAAATTGTTCTTTCAATCTCTTTCCTGTTCCCATTAAAGTTCCACCTGTTCCTACTCCCGAAACAAACCCATAAACTTTTTCTGGAACTTGATTTATAATTTCATTTCCGGTTGTCTCATAATGTGCTAAAAAATTATCTTTATTAGAAAATTGATTTGATAAAAATCCATTTACTTCCTTTGCCAATTTCTTAGCCTCTTCTATGCATCTTACAAAACCGCCATCTTCTTTTGAATACAGAATTACTTTAGCCCCATAATTTTCCATTAATTTTATTCTTTCTTTGCTAACCCAATCCGGCATAAAAATATATACTTTGTGATTATAAAGCTCACCAATAGCGGATAATGCAATTCCTGTATTTCCACTTGTTGCTTCAATTATTGGCATTCCTTCTTTTAACTCTCCTCTTTTTTTAGCATTATTTATCATATAAAGTGCAACTCTATCTTTTATGCTTCCTGTTAAATTATAATATTCCAATTTTGTATAAATATATTTTTTCTTACCCATATATTCATAATCTATTCTTATCATTGGTGTGTTACCAATTGTTTTTTTCACCAATTCTACATTCCCCCCTATACAACAAAAAAACTATATACTTTTATTGTAGTATATAGTTTTTTTATTATAATATGTTTCATGTGTTTTTTACGTGAACTTTAGGGACAATCCCTATCTTTCATCTCTTTCATCACTTTCTTTTCTTATTTCCTCCATAACAGATTTCACCATCTGTCGTTTTTCTACACTTAATGATGACATATCTACTTGTGCATCTTGTGCTCCTATTTGTTTTAATGCTTTCTTCACTTGATAACGTATATGATTTTCCGCTTTTTGCTTTTGCTCCTCGGTTAACCCCTCTCTTAATGGTGAAGATAAAACATTTCCGATTTTTATTTTTTCATCATCTTGACTATAAATAATAGCCATTCTTGCAGTAGCCAATACCCTCGTAGTATTTGGGTCAAGCCCATATTCTTCCGCTACAGTATTCATAAGTCTTTCAGATTTTTTAAGTTGTTCATCATCACCTGTTTCATTAAAATATACTGTATTATTGTTTTCAGATTCTCGGTCCATTCTTCTTAATGTTAATAGCACTCTATCTGTCATATTTGTACTATCATACAAAGGAATATCATCTTGATGAACATATAAGTTTTCTTGCTTAGATTCTACAATTCCATCCCTTTCTGCAATTGTATATTGAATTTTTGCATCAGTATATGGATTTGGTAATCTTCTTGTAGATTTCACACCTACTGTATCACTTTCTTGATGTATAGTTTTATCCGATTTTATTGCACTCGCAATATCATTATATCCTAAGCCAATTGTTACTTTGCCTAATACTAATGAATCATATTGTTCTTGCGTAATATCTCCTTTTTTTAACAATTCTTGATATACTCTTTTGTCTTCTTCCATTAAATCTTGTGCTGCTTTTTTATAGACGCCTAAAACCTCTGCTGCTAAGCCTTTTCTTCCTTTATCAGGATGTTCTGTTTCATATAACCTAAAAATCCTATTGGGTATTTCTATATTATCAAAACAGCCTGTGTATTGATTTCTCCAAAACCAACTTTGTGCAACCAATCTTCCTTCTTCATCTTTTACACAAAAAACTCTACCATCAGGGGATACAACGCTATGCTCCATACTTGTTTGGCCAGCTCCATGTATTTCTTGGCAACAATCTGTAAGTGTTCCAATTGTTAATGCTAGTGGGTCATCACATCTAAGCATTTCGTATGTATACCCATTAGTTTTTCCTTGTATTCTGGGAATACTAGAAAAATCCCTAGTTTCACCTTCATTAAATAGTTTTTGTATAGCTTCAAAATCTTCTTGAGAATATCCAGCTATTTTGGCTTGTTCGGCAACTCCCTCATTACCAATATCAATATTAGAATACACTATACTTCTTATATATGCTTGTGCTACGTCCCAAGTTAATTTCCTACCAGCATTTGTTCTAACAATATCCTTAAATTGTCTTTGCATTGTAGCAATATCTTTACTATATTCAGGATTTGACAATATTTCGTCACAATTTTCTACAAAAAATTTAACAAAGTCCGGATTATATTCCATTTTAAAAGAATCAAATATCTGATGAGCTTTAATTGGAGTTAAGATTCTGGGAAAATCTGCTTCCTCTAATATTCCTCTAACTGTCTTTGTTCTATTCTTGTCACTTTGTGCATTAAATGATAAATTATACTTTCCATCTTTTCCTATTTTATATGCTTGTTCTAAAATTGTTTGTAGCTCTTTATTATTTCTATTATAGCTAATTGATTGCATTACTTGTTCATATTCTTCGGCAGATAAATCCTTTGGAAGTCCTGCAAATAATTCCATTGTCCTATTAAATCCTTCATTATCACCTTGGAATACTCCCATGCTATACGCTGCTTTTAAAAGTGCTGCTTTACCATCGTTATTACGATTATAAAAATCTATGGTCATTAATTTAGACCATTTTTTCCCATTTGCCAAGAAACTATCAATTTCTTCTTCTGGGAAATTTATCATAACAACAAAATTAGGTAAAAATCTTCCACCTGTTGCTTTATACCAACTTTCCAAAGTGCTAACTCTATGGTAACTTACCATTTTATCAATAGTTACTGGATCTCTTGCTCCTAATTTCATTAATGTATCACTATCAAATTTTCTAAACAATTCGTCATAATTTGGCATAAATGCTAGCCTTATATCTTTTCCTTGTAAAAATTCTTTCCATTCCGGATATCTCTTTATTAATTCGAAATTTAATTTGATACTAACGTTAGTATCATGTAATTTATTATTATAATACAATGTTTTTAATAATTCTGGTGCCTCATTATCCAAAAACATCTCCGGACGTCTTTTCTTAAAAAAGTCAGGAATTGTTTCGATAAAAGGAGATTTTCTAGTTAAAATATTCTCCTCTATATTTTGCTGTATTGCTCTTTCTTTATCTTGCTTACTTTGACCTTCCACAAAAATTCCAGCGTTAACACCTTCCAAAAATTCTCCGTACTTTTCTGCAAAATATATTATCTCTTGCTCTGTAAGTTTTTCCCACATTGGTCTTACTTCTCTTTGTCTTTGACCATATCTTAGTGGTTTGCATTTTGTATTTCCAAATCCTACACCAATATCTTTTGACAATAATATCTCCCTTAATTGTGGGTTCTGCCTTACATCTTCAAAAGTTAAATCTCCTGAATAAAACTTATTTCTTAATTTTTCATCAACCTCTTCTGGAAGAAATAAGTCTGGATGCTTTTCTTTAAAACTTGATGGTAATTCTTCAAAATATACCATTCCCTTATCTTTTATTTCTCCATATATAGCATCTTCAATTTTTTCTCTAATACTTTCAAGTGTAAAATCTCTTGAAATGGACAATGATATACTATCTAAGCATTTTCCATAGTCAGCACAAATCCTTAAGAACTCCTCTTGACCTATTTTTTCTATAACATATTTAGCCATATTTACCTTTTTTCCTTGTAATATTTGTATAAGTTCTGGATTTTGTCTGATATCCTCAGCACTCATATGTCCTCTATAAAATTTATTTTTTATTGAAACATTAACACCATCTATAAATATATCAGGATGCTCATCTCTAAAACTTCCTGTTATAAAATCATAATCAGCGAAAACTCCTGTTTCTATACCTTGCCCTTTTTCTCTTGCATGAAGCAGAATTTCATACATTCTATTTTTAAAATCATCATAGCTTAATTCTCCAGAATTAATATCTTTTGAATTTTCTTCATTGCCTGCATATGTATTTGAATCAGAAATAGCAAACACTGTAAGATATATATCATTCCCCCATAATGTATGAGAAAACATCCCATTAGTTTCTTCATCCAACCTAATTATATTATCTATTCCATATTTTGTTATAAATCTTCTTTTACTCTCCGAATGTGGTCCCATACTGATAGAATCAATAGGAATTTTTTCTATTTCCAGTAATTCTTTAATTCGGTGTAAATCTAATACTTCCATACACTACTCCTTCTTGTGAATTTTAGAGGCTGTTGGAAACTCTAATTTAGTTCCTTCTTATAACAAATTTGGATATAGCATTTTCTTTTTTCTTAAAAGCAAATCTATATCTATATTTACAACATCTTTTATTAACGGACTGCTATTTACAGAAATTGTATCTGTTTTTACTTCTCTTAAAAATTTTGATGCATTTTGTTTGTCTTCTGTGAATATGCTACTGCTATATCCTGATGTATTATAGTTTATTTGTGCTATAGCTTCGTCTATATCCTCTACTTCTATAAAATCCTCATCATCTTCTAAAGGTAGTTTTAAACCACTTTTTACATATACATCTATATTTCTATTTTCTTTTAATATCTTTTCTATAAACTCTAAATGAGTTATATCTTCTATATACAAATCAAATTTATTGTAGCCTTTAACAATTACCTCTATATTTGAGATTCTTTTTATCTTGTTTTGAAAGTCCCTATTTCCAACTGCTATTACTTTGTTTATACTTATATTGTTAGAAAGTAATTCTTCTAAATTGCTTGTATAAATTATTTGTACCAAGTTTTTATCAACTTTATATGCTTCTAAAACTCTTTGAACCAATATTAATATCAATTCATTCGTAGCTTTCATATAATCTGACTCACTTGCTATTATTAATGCATTATGAGTTAATATTGCTTTTAAAACTAGTTCTAATAAGCAATATGTATTTCCATCATATACTAAGCAAACTGTTCCTAGATTATCTGTTTGCTCGCCTTCTATGTAATTATTTTCGTTTTTATGCATATAAATAACTTTTCTATATGAATCTTCTATATCTGCCAATTTATCTTTTAGGATATTTATAATTTCGAAATCTAAAGCAAAACCATTATTATTTTTTACATCTATCTCGTTTGCTTTTTTTATACTTTCTGCATCTTCTTGTATTAAGTCAAAAATGCTGCTTACAATCTTCTTTGCATCAACATTCATATCCATATTAGTGTAAGACATAGTAGCATTTCCCAATATTTCTCTAATATTATCCATACTATCTTGCACCTCTTTCTTTCTGAACTTTAGGAACGAATCTTAGCTATGCATATAGCCCACTCTAACGAAATTAAAAATTTCTAGAGTGGCTTAAAAGGTTCGGATTTTATGTTAATCTTTAAAAGTCTCTATCAAAACCTTCATCATTAATTTCTTGAGAAACCTTCTTGCCCCTAGAAAAAATGCCTCTTAAACTTGATTGAAGTCGTGTTAAATTTCCAGTACTTCTTCCAAACGCAATTTTTTGTACTTCTCCTCCTCCAAAACCGCTAGGAGAATTTGCTGTTGCTCTTACACTTCTAGTTTTACCTTCATCTAAAAATCTTGACTTCTCTTGAACCATATCTATAAACTCTTCAAAAGTATAGACCTTAGAAGCATCCAACCTAGATTCTTGCATCCATTTTTGTACTCTAGCTTTATTCTCCGGTGATGTAAAAATGCCAAATAACTGCTCGGGATTTCTTTTTAGGTTTACTGAGCCCATTGCGTCCATTATTTTAAGCTTTTCATCTTGCTTACCTTTTGGTAGAAGAGCAAAAACACATCCGCAAGGCAATGAACGTTCATATGCAGTTAAATCTGTATAGAATGCTACTGTTCTATTCATAGATCTCACTGTTGTAGCCGAAATTTCTCCCTTAGGATTTGTAGATTTTACAAATCCATTATACCTATCTGCAGAAGAAGAAATATTTCCACTTCTAATAATTTGCTCCGCATAATAAATTGGAGTACCATGAAATCTTAAATCCAATTTATCTGAAATAACAGCATTAAGTCTTGCTGAAAATGTTCTAAACTGATAAATTCTATAATTCATATCTTCAGCATTATTAGGTCTAATAAATTTAGCAGTAAGTTTTACTTCTTCGATATTATATTTCCATTTTTCAACTTCCATATATGCTTCCATATACTCTACAGATCTTCTACCATACCTTCTTCTAGTTACATTTAAATCTTGCATAGCATCTGCTAAGCTTTTATTATATCTATTAAATTTAGAATTTAGGATTTCTCTATCCTTCTCATATAATTTTTGTGGATCTGTTTCTCTCCTTATTCCATTCTTCATTTTATCTTTACACCTCATCTGTTTTGAACTTTGAACTTTGGGGACGGACCTTAAAAGTTCAAATATTATGTTAATATTATCTAACATCTATTTTTATCTACTTTAATCCGTTCTCATTCCAATGTTCCTTAAGTTCTTCTTTTTCATCATCTGTCGCAATATAGCTATAATAAATTAATGCTAATAAATCCTTGGCTGTTTCAGAAATATTTTGTTCACTTAAATCCTTATTAAAATCTAATTTTACTATGATAGTAGCTTTACTTGCCAAATCTTTTAATTTTAATATAAAATTTTCAGGAATTTTCATAGTAATTTCTGGATCTAAATATTCTAAAATACATAATACTTCTTGGGCAGCATTATAAATTTCCGTTTGTTCCATCTTTAGCTTCACTCCTTTTAGATAAATCTAAAATTTTATTTCTTTTCCATATTTTTTGTTTCTAAAAGTAATTTATCAAAATCTGATGTTATTTTTTGATGTTTGTTAAATTCGTTATATTCCTTTTCTGCCTTTTCCTCAGCCATTCTTCTAGAAATTTTTCCATTATCCTTTAATATATCATATTTTCTAAATTCCAAGAATTCATTAACACTTTTTGCAAATTCCTCCATTGTGAATGTGTTTTCTCTTTCTACTAAATCTTCTATATAATCAAAATAACCAGATATCGCTCTTTCTAGTCTTTTTATTTGTTTTTCTTCTAAATAGTTTTTTGCTATCATTACATCTGATTTTAAAATTCTTCCATCTGGTGAGTTCTTCCATGTTGTTAATCCCATATTTTCTTTAGTATGATCTGCTTTTTGATATATGATTTCTGCTGCTGTATTTCCTGTTATTGCATAATGAAATTTATTTTGTATCATAGCATAAAATTTCTTTGTAATCTCTGAATCTTTATCATAATCAATACTGCATTCTGCAAATATATCTGTTATCTGTTGCCAAATTCTTCGTTCGCTTGTTCTAATTGAACGAATTCTTTCTAAAAGTTCTTTAAAATAATCTTTTCCAAATTTAGGTCCATTTTTTAATAATTCATCATTTAACACAAAACCTTTTTTTATGTATTCTTTTAATGTATTAGTTGCCCAAATTCTAAAGTCAGTAGCTTCTTTTGAATTAACTCTATAACCCACTGCAATAATAGCATCTAAACTATAAAAAGTTAATTCTCTTGAAACACTTCTATTTCCTTCTTTTTGAACTGTTCGAATTTTTCGAATAGTTCGATTTTCCTCT
Source organism: uncultured Clostridia bacterium (assembly GCA_944388935.1). Classification (GTDB taxonomy): domain Bacteria; phylum Bacillota; class Clostridia; order TANB77; family CAG-508; genus Merdicola. The sequence goes on from CALXKK010000001.1 coordinate 107,485, forward strand.
AATTCATGAGTTTCAAAAATCTCTTTTAAATGATAATTTATAGTATTTACTTCAACATTAAATAATTTTGACATCGATTTTTGAGTTAACCAAAAATCTTCATTGTCGTATAATACTTCTACAGATATACTTTCATTGTTTTTACTTTGATATATAATTAAATCTCTTAAATATTCTAATTTGCTCACCATTTCACACTCCTTTTTTTGTGTTTTGTCATTCAAATTTTCCCTCCTATTTTTTTATTAAATCTTTTGAATAATAATACATATCAACACATTGCATATTTCCATCCCATAATTCTTCATTATAATTATCTATAAAGAAATTTTTTATTGTCTTTTCATATTTATCAAATCCTTGTTTAACATAGAATGGTATGTTATTTTCTGTTGTTCCTACAATCATATTTTTATATCTTGGCTTATAGTTATCTGCCAAATATTTTATCATTTTTTTGCCATATCCTTTGCCTCTGTAGTTTTCTTTAGTTGCTATGTTTTTTAACTCTACAGTATCATTATCAACCTTTGTTACCACAGAAACGCAAACAGGTTCATCTTTATATGTTAATACAAACAAGTCCCCATCAGCTAAGTACTTTCTAACTATCTCTTCGCTTGGATCTGCCTCAAGAAGTAACTCTAAATATTGCTCCTTATTTTCTCTTTCTTTTCTTATATTAATAGAAGGGTTCACAGGTAAGAACTCAAAACCTTCTGGTAATTTTGGTGGTTGGAAATCCTCACCTAAATATCTACCTCTCTCGGAAAAGATGCAACCACAATACTTTTGAATATACAAGCCTAATTCTCTGGCTTTTGCTTGTCCAACTTTAAATCCAACTCTAAAATCTCTATACAAAAAGTCTAAACCATATTTTTTCGCAATCACTTCACCTAATTTTTTTATAACGTCATGTTTTTGATATGGACTTACTAAAAGTGTTGTAGTAATTGTATCAAATCCATGCTCCTTCGCATACTTTGCTGTTTGCTCCAAACGAACTGGATAACAATAATCTTGGCATCTTGTTTCCAAAGAATCTACTACATTTTTGCAAAACTTATCTAAGCCATAATCATCTTCGAAAATGGCTTCCACATTTATGCTCTTAGTATATTCTTTTAAGCAATCTCTTCTTGCCTTATACTCTGTATATGGATGAATATTAGGGTTAAACCAATAAACTGTTGGCTCTATTCCTTCATCTCTTAGTGAATCTATGCAATATACACTACAAGGTGCACAGCACGTATGCATTAATAATTTCATTTTTCTCCTCCTTGAACTTTGAACTTTAGGGACGGACCTTAAAAGTTCAAATATTATGTGAACTTTTAAATCAGTACCATTCCAATCATTCCTATTTACCAATATTATTCCTTGCATGAATTCAGGTTATATCAGTAATTCATATACCTGCTCTTGACTTGTTCATCAACATTATTCGTGTATCAATCTATGTATTTTTAATCTATTAACACCTATAATCTCTGCTATTTCCTTCTGTGTGAATCTGTATTTTTTATTCATAATTATAGATATTTCCTTTAAATATTTATTATCATATTTTAAAACGCTAATATTAATAATATTCTTTTTTCGTAAGAATTCATCTAGCACTTGTAATTTCAAATTATTTTTATCTTTTAAGTCTTCGTCATCCATAAAATTATAGTCAGTTGAATCTTTTATCAATATTGTATTTAAATCAATATTATATGTACTCAAAATTTTTAACACTTTATTTTTGTTTATCAAATATTCTTTATTCTTAAATTCCTTATAACTTGAGAATTTGTATTCTGATTGATTGTTGCATATTTTCGCTTTTACCGGATTATTATGAATATAATGTATACAATTTATCAAATATTTCCTAGATATAATTTCCTCAGACTTAAATCTATCTCTAAACACATATCCACATCTATCGTGATTTTTATTATAGTAGATGGCATAACTTGTATTAACCTTTTTCATTAATTTAGAAACCAAATTTATATCTTGAGAATATACTAAAAAATGAGCATGATTATTCATAATACAGTATGTAACTATGTATACATCAAAACTCTTTAGTTTTTCCTTTATAATTTTTAAATATACTTCGACATCTTTTTCTTTATTGAATATATATTCTCTATTTATCCCTTGTATCATAATGTGTATAAATTTAGAATTTATTTCTTTTCTTGCTCTTCGTGGCACGCAAAAACCTCCTTTAAAATATTAATTTTTGCCCCCACTTTTAACTTAAAATTAATTTAAATTGACATTAATCTTATAAGTTTTTTCTTATGTGATGTATTATACCAAATTTATCATCTTATGTAAACATTAACCAGTTTATTAACCATAATATTCCATTCTCTTGTTATTCAACAATTTTACCATTCTATTACCACATCATCATTATTTTTTATGTAACCCGATGAACTTTTAAGGTCCGTCCCTAAAGTTCATAAATGTCGAAAAAGTTTACTGTTCCTATCTTTTCTAAGTTTTCCCTTACGTATTTTATTACTTCCGTTGGTGTTTGCCAATTTAACGCAATTTTATTATTTTTTATTAGTATTACAGCATTCTTCATATTTTTTATTCTTTCAATTTGTCCTTCTTCGCTGTTTTCTCCTAAATTTCCTTTTAAAAACATGTCAAAGTCTTTATTGTATCTGTCTAGTGGTATCATATATACCGCAGCTTCTGAGTCTAAAATGTATACATCTTTATTTTCCTCTTGTATATATGCATCTACTTCTATAATTCTATCCTGTAAAGAGGAAGTTATTGGAATGTTAGAAAAATGTTTTAATACTGATTTATCCGATGATGCATATAAATATATATCGTTTATTGATTCTAATATTAATAATCCTATAAATGATATTGTTATTATGTTCATAAAATGTTCTATAAATATCGATACTTTTATGTTTTTTATTTCTTGAATACTTTTGCAAATATAATACAAAACCACCATAACTGTTGGTAGTGCAGCTATTCTAAAGTGTATATCATCTGATATTGGATATACCATAATAAACTGAGCTAATGAAAATACAAATAGTATTAAATATTGAATATTATTATGTATTTTTCTTTGCTTCATATTTACTAAATTTGCAATTAACAACACAATTAAAGTAATTGGTACTATTAACGCTACAAAAGCCATAAAATCCTTGCCACGTATAAGTTTTAAATATGATATTTTGTTTTGGAATGTTCCTATTCCTAAAACACAATAATCTATAAAGCTTGACATTGAATTTGTTAAAAGTAAATATATAACAAAAATCACACATGGAATAAAAACTCCCACAACTCTGTATAAAACTGCTTTTGCGGTTTCTTTATCTTTTTTTTCTAGCAATAAATATAAAACAGTTATAGCAGAAATAATTATTCCTGTACTTTGCTTAAACAAAATAGTTATCCCAGCAAGTAAACCTATTAAAATATTATATTTTGCACCAAAATTTCTATATTTAAGTTCAAAATAAATAAGTAATAATGTAACAAATAAAATTGCATAATTATAATCTATATAAAAACTATCTTTTATAAATAAAAACAATAAAGCTGATGAAAATACTGACCATTTAGTATTTAATTTTAGTTCTTTCAAAATTTTATACGCTACAAAAATTATTCCAGCTCCTAAAAATGTAGAAACAATTCGCATAACAAATAATTCTTGGCCAAATAATTTTAAAATTCCACCAAGAATAAATGATAATAATGGTGTTTGCAACATATTAAAATCTTTATATGGTAATAATCCATTTGATATATTTCTTGCGAAATTAAAATTCCATATTTCATCAAGATTTTCTAAATTTCTAGGCAATACTGTAGCTGCAAATAATATTATTGTTATAATTATAAAAGATATATCTATTAATCTAGCTTTTAACTTTGCTTTAGTTTCCTCTTTCACTTTTTCTCCAATCTACAAATTATTTATTGTATTCTATATTTAAATGTTCATATGCAGCAGGAAGCGCAATTCTTCCCCTTGGAGTACGAGATATAAAACCTATTTGCATTAAAAATGGTTCATACACATCTTCTATAGTCTCTATTTCCTCTCCTGTTGTGGCAGCTAAAGCTTCTATTCCAACAGGACCTCCTGCATATTTATTTATAATTGTAAGCAATATATTTCTATCTGTTTGGTCTAGTCCTAAATCATCTATTTCTAGCTTATTTAGAGCAATTTTAGCCATTTCTAGATCTACATCACCATTTCCTAAAACTGATGCATAATCCCTTACTCTTTTTAAAATTCTATTTGCAATTCTTGGCGTTCCTCTAGACCTTTTTGCAATTTCCATACTTGCTTTATCGTCTATATTTACATTTAAAATTCCAGCAGATCTTTTTACAATTTTTTGTAAATCTTCTGGTTCATACAATTCCAATCTCTCAACAATTCCAAATCTGTCCCTTAAAGGAGTGGTTAAAGAACCCGCTTTTGTCGTTGCACCTATTAATGTAAATTTAGGCAAGTCCAATCTTATTGACCTAGCACTTGGTCCTTTTCCTATAATTATATCTAAAGTATAATCTTCCAATGCTGGATATAATATTTCTTCTACACTCTTATTTAATCTATGAATTTCATCTATAAATAGGACATCAAATTCTGATAAATTAGTAAGTAATGCTGCTAAATCTCCTGGCTTTTCTATTGCTGGTCCTGATGTAATTTTTATATTTGAATTCATTTCATTAGAAATAATATTTGATAATGTAGTTTTACCAAGTCCTGGAGGTCCATATAAAAGTACATGGTCTAAAGGCTCCCCTCTTTTTTTGGCAGCTTCTATATATACTCTCATATTTTCTTTAACCTTAGTTTGTCCAATATATTCATCAAGTGTTTTAGGTCTTAATGAATTTTCTAATCTATTTTCTTCATCATTTATTAATTCCGGATTAATTAAATTTTCTTCGTCCATAAAAACATTCCTTTCTCGCTTTGCTTAAAGGCTCTAATAGGATTGTTTTAGTCATTCAACAATTTCCCTATTATATCAAATTTTCTCTTTAAGATAATATCATTTATAAGCAAAAAGTACAAGTGTTTGCGCTTAAAATGAGGATACTTTTTGACAGCAAAAAAGAGGATACATTAAGTACCCCCATATATTTAAACCCTAATCCACTCTTCTACCCATTCATCAGGTATCTTTAAATTTCCTTTTCCACAACCCATGTCTATATTAGGTTTATTTTTTCCGTGGTAATCACTTCCACCACTTTTATAATATTTTCTTTCATTACATAAATTTACAAGATATTGAATCTGCTCTTCGAAAAATGTACTATGCATACATTCAATTCCATCAATATCGTATTTATCTAAGATATCATCTATTAATTGATACTTATCTTTTGCCCATTTATAGATAAATAAATGAGGTAAAAATACTAATCCTCCACACTCCTTGATAATCTTAACAGCTTCTTCTGTGCTAGGATAATCAGGCGTTTTATCTATATATAATGGATAATTTTGGTCTCCACAATATTTTTTAGAGAAAGCATCAAATTCAGCCCAAAAATCTGCTGGAACCTTGGCCTGATTTTCTGGATGTTTTTTTATTTCGTTATAAATAGCTACACTTCCCCAACCATTTTTTGCATCCCAGTCGATTTTTTCTTTTGGATCCATTACAAGCCCCATTTGTACAGCCTTTTCATATTGAATGTTAAAATATTTTGTCTGTAACTTTTCTCTAGATTTATCTTTATAATATTCAACTGTCCATTGTTTCATTTTCTTTGGGTCAAATTGATATCCTAATACCTCAATCAAATTTTTTCCATAACTACATTTTATCTCTATTCCCGGAATTATTTTCCCTTTAAAATATTTATGTACATCTATTTTTTCTAGTTCTTCATATCCATTACAATTATCATGATCTGTAATAGAAATATAATTTAAATTTTTTTCTTGGGCCTTTTTTAATAATTCTATTATAGAATCTGACCCATCTGAATTTGTAGAATGCATATGTAAATCAATCATTTCTTTCCTCTCCCACTATTGTATTTACTTTCACTTTTCTATCAGTAGTATTATCTTTATTTTCTAATTCATATAATGTATTTAATTCCTCAACATAGGGCATTAATGTAGGCGCAGATTCCGAAAAAACTGAATGTATCATTTCATACTGCATAGGAAATTTTCGCATAAAATCTCTTTTAAATGTTCTTCTGCCATATATAACAGCTTCGCTTGGACTTTTAAACTCTTGCCCTTCTGTAGTATAAAAAGCATTAGGTCTATTTTCTCCTCTTTTATATACAGTTGCATGGTCAAATAATCCTTGCTCTTCGAATTGCTTCAAAGTTATTATAAAATTATCATAAGAAGCATCATGTACACTTTTAGGAACCCATCTTGGTTCAGTATCACTTACTAATTGCATAGCATACCTTAAAAAGGTAGAAGTATAACTTTCCAGTTTTGGAACAGCCATTAATTCTAAATCTATTTCGTAACCTGCTTCTTTATATTCTTTTGCCATTTTTACGAAACCTGATGTTGCTCTCATGGTCCCTTCATATATAATACTTAACTTATTATCTCTACAATAATCTCTAATTTCTTGACTTGCTCTATCTGCATCTGGTAATAAGGCTAAGTGAATGTTTTCTCTATCCTGTTTATCTGCTACTTCAAAATTTGGATGCATTGATCTAACAACATCATAATCCGTAATTACTGCATTATAATTTAATTGTTCATTTACAACTGGAGTCAATTTAGATTTTCCAGCTCCTGATTGTCCTGCTACAAAAACTAATCTTGGTTTTTTTTCTGGTTTCTTGCCTGTTGTAAAAAATAAATTAACTGAATGATAATATTGTTGATATTCTTCTTCTGTAAGTTTATATTTTGCTTGTAATACTTCTAATTCATCTTGTTCCATTTCTTGCTATCTCCTACATATTTTTTTATAACTTCCATATTTTCTTTATTTATTTCATCTCTATCCAAAATTAGTATCTGTAATTCTTTTTTTATTTTTGGATCCTGAGTTTTTTCATATTCTATGGATAGTTTTCCAACTTCTCGTGCAATCTTTTCTCGTGCAATCTCTAATCCAAATTCATTTAATAATAAATCCATTTTTTTACTCCATTTCTTACTTTTCGACAATAATTATAGCATTAAATTTAGTTTATTACAATTGTTTTGTTAAAAATACATTTTCCACTAATGTCATATTTTATATATAAAATGCTACTCTATTTTTTCGATATATACTTTTACAATAATATACAAAAAAATAAGAGGATACTTTTATGTACCCTCATAATTTTAAAACAACAATGGTTTAATTTGTTTCTCTATTAACTTTTTATATATTTTTACAAATATCTGTTGGAATCCATATTTATATGCAATATGCGCAACCCAATAACTTTTGTTAGGCACGTTTTTGAATTTAAAGCAAGGATTTTTTCTCCATTCGAAAAAGTTTATATCTAAATAATTCATTGTTTCTCTAACTAGGCTCTTTAAATCACTACCAGTTTCGAAAGATAATTCTATTAAAGATCGTAAGCCTATTTTTGAGAATGCTATAAATGATAATATATTTTTCATTCTTTCATACTTTCCAGCATCTTTAAAAATCTTCTTTCCTTCTACTAAACCAGCTTTTAAATCCTTTATTTGAACAGCATTTTTTAAACTTTGAATAGAATTATCTTCATATTTAAAGAATAATTCTTCATTAATAAAAGATACTGTATTTGCTTTAGCATAACAACTTATAACAAAAATTTCATCTTGACATCCATCATAATTTTGGAATTTTATATCCTTTATTGTTTCTTTTTTTATTAATTTATTACCTGCATCTAAATTTAAATATGCGAAATTTAGATTATTTCCATCTAAGCTTTCTTTTTCTTTAAATTTGTTTTCCAATCCTGTAACTCTTAATTCATTAGAATTAATGTCAATTATATTATAACCGCAAATTGCAATGTCTGTATTGTTATTTTCTGCAGCATTATACATCTTTTCTATAGCTGTTTTTTCTAAACACATATTTCCGTTCATAACTAAAATATATTTGCCATCAGCCTCTTCTAATGCCTCATTTTTAGCCAAAACATCTTGTGCCTTTGTTTTATATATAATTTTTATATTTTTATGTTTTTCTTGTGTTTCTTTTACAAAGTCATCAATCTGTGTGTTTTCTTCTTTATAAATACAAATAATTTCTATATTCTCTAATGTTTGATTTACTAAACTATTTAAACATTCTTTTACTTTTTTATGTCTCTTCTTTAAAATTGTAATAACTGATACATTATGCATTGCAATTCCCCCTAATTATCTTTAAATACTCCGCCTTTTTGTATATTTTCAAAACTTACTATTTTATTCTTCATTATCGCTTTCGTCAATATTAAATGTTCTTTCTACTATATATTGTGGTCTTCTCTTAGTTTCATCATAGATTCTTCCTATATATTCTCCTATCATCCATAAAGATATAAGTATCATTCCACTTAAGAAAGTCATAGTTACCATTAAAGATGTCCACCCAGCAGTTAAATTGTTCCAATTAAATATATATGATAAAATTGCATATATTAGAATTACTATTGATATAGCCAAAGAAATAATTCCCATTGTTCCTACAATTTTTAGTGGTTTTGTAGAAAAACTAAAAATTCCATCTTTTGCAAGTTTAAGCATTTTCTTTAATGGATATTTAGTCTTTCCTGCAAATCTTTCTTTTCTTTCATATTCAAAAGGTGTTTGCTTAAAGCCTACCCAACTAAACAAACCTCTTAAAAATTTATTATGTTCTGGTAAAGAATTTACTACATCTACAACTTTTCTATCTACTAGCCTAAAATCCCCTGTATCTTTAGGTATTTCCACATCTGATAATGCATTTAATGTTTTATAGAACATTGAAGCAGTTAGTAATTTAAATTTAGATTCTCCTTCTCTAGACTTTCTTTTTCCATAGATTACTTCATTTCCAGCTTTCCATAGTTTAAGCATTTCCGGTATAAGTTCTGGTGGATCCTGCAAATCTGCATCTATAATTACTATTGCATCACCAGTAACATATTTAAGTCCTGCTGTTACTGCACATTGATGCCCAAAGTTTCTAGAAAAAGAAATTACTTTAACTTTTTTATTTTCGTTAGCTATATTTACTAATATACTTAAGGTCTTATCTTTGCTTCCATCATTTATAAATATAATTTCATAATCATATCCATTTAAATTTTCTAATACCTTTTTCAATCTTTTATAGCATTCTTCTGCTACTTCTTCTTCATAATACATAGGTACTACAACTGAAACTTTTTTCATACTAATGCTCTATCTCCTTTTTAAAATTTCCCCTAAAGGTCTTTTTTCATTTAATCTTTTAATTGTTTCTGCAAATAAAGGTGCTATAGAAACAACTTTAATTTGTGGTATTTGTTTTTCTTTTAATAACGGAATTGTATTAGTTATAACTAATTCCTTTATTGGTGAATTTTGAATTCTTTCTATTGCTGGACCAGAAAGTACTCCATGTGTACACCCTGCATATATTGCTTCTGCTCCAAATTCTTTTAAAACTCTTACTGTTTCCATCATAGAACCCGCTGTATCTATCTCGTCATCAAATATAATGGCATTTTTCCCCTTTACATCTCCTATAATGGTTGTCCCAATTGCTCTATCATTATTTCCATCTCTTCTTTTATCTAGCATTGCTATTGGACAATTAAAAAATTTAGAATATTTATATGCTTTTTTGGAACTTCCAGCGTCTGTTGCTACAATAACCATATCCTTTAAATTTTTACTTGCAAAATAATCCTCTAATATATTTTCAGCAGAAATTCTATCACAATTTATATTATTAAAGTATGCTTCTATTGCTGGGTTATGTAGGTCACATGTGATAACTCTCGTTGTCCCAGCTGCTTCTAATAATTCTGCTATTAATTTTGCTGTTATAGGTACTCGTGGTTGATCTTTTTTATCTGAACGAGAATAAAAATAATATGGCAAAACAACATTAATTTTACCTGCAGAAGCTCTTTTTACCGCATCTATTGTTATTAATAGTTCCATTATTCTTTCATTTACTGGCGGTACATTACTTTGTACTAAATATACATCATTTTCTCTCACAGTTTCAAGTATTTGCACAAAATTATTGTCATTTGCAAACTTCATTGAATTCATTTTTCCCATTGGTAGACTAAGATAATCACAAATTTCCTTTGTAAAAGGTTCTGCATATTTACTACAAGCAAAAATTTTGATATTTTCCATAAATATTCCTCCGTTTATTATAAGAAATTTATACAAGCTATGTCTATAAAGATTTTAATTCGATTTTTTTATAAAATAAAGCCTGAAATCATAATATAAAATTTAACAACATTAGTTAGCATATATTATTTTAGATATAATATTTTTTACTCTTTTATTTTGCTCTCATTATTTTTCGACTTCTCTTTATATTTTTTTACTTTTACTACAACAATAAAAACTATAATTGAAATTACTGTAATAATTGCTCCTTCTTTTAGACCTTTTGGTACATAAGAAAGTTTGATTTTTTGTTCTCCTTTATCTAAATTAAATGTTACAAATCCATTTGAATTTTCTACATTAGATTTTTTTCCATTTACCTCTAAAGTCCATCCCTCATCATAAGGAATTGTTGTAAAAACATAATGGCCTTCATCTGAAACATTAACATTTGCTTCCAAATTATTATTTTTAAATTCTACATTTTGTATTTGATTCTTTTCTACTTTTTGATATGCTTTTTCAAAATTTGTTAAATTTAATTCTTTTAACATAAATTCTTTTAATTCAATAGTATCATTTGTATTAAATTCCAATTTCAGTTTTAAGGTATCTGTATCTCCTACATTTTTAATCTTGAAAACTCCATTTTTATTTGCACCCAAATAATCTTTATAGTACTCATCATTTACATATACTTTAAATGCAGAGTCTTCTAAGTTATAAGATGTAGTAATCCAAAAATATAATTCTTCTTTTATATTACTAGTATCAAATGTAAGTTCTATATAAGATTTTTCTTTTTCCCCTGTATAATAATCTCCTTCCTTTGTAACATTTACCATTTCGATATTTTCCACTGGAATATTGCTAAAATATTCATAGTCACAATTTGTTATTTGATTCCATAAATCTGTTTGTATTTCAAAAGGATTTTGTTTCATATCTATTTCTTCTACTTTTTGGTTAGTAATATAACCAATAGTTAAAGGATATTTATTTTGATATAATTCTTCTCCATCTTCTAAATCTTTCACTGATTCAAAATATCTTACTGGATCTTTAGATATTTTATAACGAATTCCAAACATGCTATCAGTTATCAATGTGTTCCCATATCCATATGAAGGGAAAAACATATACCAATTATATCCAATTTCTTTCATGAAGTCTACCTGGCTTTGTTCAAATGTTGAGCTTGAATGTCCCACGCCATTATAATTAAACAATAACGAATCATTTAAATAAAAATTTTTCTCTTTTTCCATTCTGTAAAAGTCTGAATCATATTCCTTTGCTTTCGTTATAATTTTATCATAATACTTTAAATTATTCATATATTTGTTTCTTTCTATATGTCCTATTTGATTAAATGAAGCTATAGCGTTTATTAATAATTCCACTACACAAATAACACAAAGCAAAACAGAATAAATCATTTTTTTAAATTTTATTTGTAATGATAGTATTATTCCATAGACTATCATAAGAAAAATTGATAGATAAATTAAGTTTTCTTGTAAAAATGAATTTTCTTGTTTTTTTATCAACCAAATAATTCCAATATCTATTAAAACTATGAATGGAACCCATTTCCAATTAATATTTCTTTTTCCTTCTGTTAATGCTTTCGCTGCTATTACAACAAGTAAAAAGGATAAAATAAACGAATATCTATATGGAAATCCTATTGGTTCTTTTAATCCATGCCACATTAAGTTAATTATCTTTGTTTGAAAACTAATTATCACAACAACCAAGAAAATTAAACTAGAAATTTTCTTTCTAACTGAAATGTTAGGATTAAAGAAATAAAATTGTGCTAATATAAGTGTTATTAAACCTGTATAAATGTTAGGTAAACCAGAGCTGAGAAGTTGTTTTTCATTTACTGCTCCAATTAATAATTTCTCACACAAATTTAATAAATCAAAATTTTTTGAAAATGCAGTGTTCCAATCTATTGTAAATCCTAATCCTTTCCCAGCTTGTAATGTAAAAATAACTGGCAATAAAATAATAGCTGCTATACCAATTCCCAGTAAACTATATAAAGCAAATTTTAAAAATTGTTTTATTCTTTTTTTCCACTCAATTTTTTGTAATAAATTATCATACAAGAAATATAATCCAGTAAATATCGCTGCAGCATAGCCTATGTAAAAGTTAACAATAAAAGATAATGCTAAAGTTATAACATACATTTTAAATTTATTTTGGCTTGTTATTTTTTCTACCCCTAAGACCATAAGTGGCAATAAAATAAGATTGTCTAACCACATAACATTCATTTGGTAAGAAATATTATATCCACAAAAAGCATAACTTAAGGATAAAATTGCTAAGATCCATTTGTTTGATACTTTTTCTCTTAAGAAAAAATACATTGTAATAGCACATGATACTATTTTTAAGCCTGTAACTACAACAATTTCCTCTGTTACCCAATAATTCGAGAATAATAGGAAAATAATATTGTATGGGCTCATAAGATAATAAGCCCATATACCTATCATATTTCCTCCTAACCCTTTGCCAAATGAGAAAAGAATAGAATCTCGTCCAAATAAACAATTTTTCATATATTCCCAAAATGGTATATACTGTCCTGCAATATCTCCTGCAATCATTGATTTTTCTCCGAATGGATATACTTTACATACAATCATTTGTATTAAAAACATAAGAGCTGCTACCAAAACAATATATATTAGACATTTATACTTTTGATATATTTTTTTTATCATCTTTTTTTATTCCTTTCTCAAATATGCATATTCCAATGAACATTAGAATAGAAACTGTTGATAATAATAATCCTAACTTAAATCCTCTTGGAATAAAGTATAAATGAATTTCATATTCTCCTGGTTCTAATTCAATACCACAAAAAACATTGCTCATTCCCTTTACTTCTACTTTCTCCCCATTAACAGTTGCTCTCCAGCCATCATCATAAGAAATTGGTAGTACAAGATATGATTCATTAGTTACTGTTGCTTTTCCATCTAAAGCATTTTTTTCTATTTTCTCTATAGAAAATTTATTTTCATCTTGATTTAAGTTTTGAATTTGTTCTTTAATTTTTTCATTATCTGTCGCATAAATATAAATATTATGATTTGGATCATATGTTTCTTTATCTACTCCAATTTCAAATTCATAACTTTCTCCTTCATTCAAATGTTTAATTCCTTTAATTCCTGCTTCAGTTGACCATAAATCTGCATATTTCTCAAATTGTGGCTCTCCATCTTTATAAAGCTGTAACTCCCAATCACTATACAAATATAAATTAGTATCCTTTTTAGCTGTTACTTTATATTTCCACTTAATTTCTCCATCATTTTCTTCTTCATCAATTGTACAACTTAATAAATCTTTTGCATCTTGTATAGGTTCCATATATTTTTCTCCACTATTATTTTTTCCCATACTAGATAAAATTTCATTTTGCATTTCAAATGGATTTTCAGCCTCTGTTATATTTTCATTTACAAAATATCCAAATGGAATTGTATTTTCATTTTCATATAAATAATAACCATCTATTGTGTCAATTAACTTAAATCCATAAATCTCATTTTCTTCTAATGGATGAGCTGTAATATAATATTTTACACCTGCTAAGGTATAATTAAAATATGTACCACTAAATGAAGTAATCCACAATTGCTCATCTCTTTGAATGTTATAGCCTAACTTATACATATTTTCAATTGTGTCTCTATTTCTGGCAGAAGTAAAATACCCAATATTACTATAACCATATTTTAAAGACATATTGCTACCAAAATTATCTGGTATAAATACAATACGATCAGTTTCCTTATTATCAACATATTTTAATAATTCTTCCATAGGTTTATCATATTTTGTTACATGCTCTTCTGTAAAATATTTATCATTAGAGATAGCACTATGTCTCATACCAATTCCTAAATCAAAACATACAATTATTACTAAAAGAATAGTCCATAATTGTTTTCTTTTTACAACCAATGTTTGCATAGAAAATATAATCCACATAATTACAAATGTTACGCAAGATAAAATAATAGAAGAATAACTTATTTCATAATTATCAGATGTTAAATATCCTAATTTTTTTATTATAATCTCAATAGCAGTCAATATAAAAAATATAATTCCACTTATTATCAAATGTTTCTTTTTTATTACTATTCTATTTTGATATGCTCTAAAAGCCATTAATATTAGCATAAAGCTAAGTGCAAATGAATAACGATAGTTAAAGCAATTTGGTCTTGCAAATCCATGCCACATTTTATCCATAAATGGTGATATTATTGGCAACAACAAGAATATTACTACAAGTGAAAAAAATATTTTTTCCTTTTTAGATATTTTAGAATTCATGTAATAAGTTGGAAGTAGTAATAATGTAAGTGTTCCTGAAAACACTAGACAAGATTTTTGCTCAAATAGGTAATTATAATTATTGAAAATGACATTAAAAAATAATCTAATTTTATCTATGTCAAAATCAAATAATTTTATTGGGTCTTTTATCATGTTTCCACTTAATTGTATTAAACTAGGTATAAATAAAAACATAATTAAGCCAAAAGAAATCACAATACCAAGCAAAAACTTAAATAGTGATTTTATAAATTTTAGTATACTTTCTTTTGTAAAAAATTTTCCTTTAATTTCAATAAAATATTTTGCTAAGTAATAAATTCCTGAGAAAAATGCTACCATGAATCCTATATAATAACTTGTATATAAAGTGTATGCAAGTGCAAGTATATATGGATATATTTTTTTAGTTTTTATATATTTATCTACAAAAATTAAAACAATTGGTAACATATAAACAGCATCAAGCCACATGATATGAAAAGCATAACTCATAACATAAGCAGAAAATGTGTACATAAGCCCAAATAAAACGGTATCTCTCTTTTTGTATTGATATGATTTGCTTAAAAATAGCATAAAAAAGTTTCCAATTAAAATTAGTTTAATTAGTGTTATTAATTCCACAAACCAATACATATTTTCTGGTTTAAAAAATACAACCAATAAATTAAGTGGAGAAGCCAGATAATAAGCAAATGTTGTTAAAAAATTATTTCCTAATCCTAAATTCCATGACATTAAGAGACTTTTACCATGTAATAAAACTTCTCTAAAATAACAAAAGAAATTCAAATATTGTTGATAAGCATCACTTTTTAAAATCGTTTTATCTCCAAATGGAACTACATTTATTATTATAAGATAAATAATATACATAACAATAATTAGTAATGTTAAAATAGTGTATCTACTTTTAAAAAATTTAATAATTTTATCTTTGATTTTTTCCATTATTTTCTCCCTTATTTTATATATTAAAATATAATTTCTTTATTCTATAATTATTTTTTTGTTTAATTAATAGTTTTATAATTTATAGTATTTTTCTTAAATCAGTTCGAGAATATAGTATCATTTTTCGTTTTATTATTCAACTTTTTTTATGGATTTTTTAAGCATTCCCTTTATAACTATAAAAAAATGGTAAATTAATTTTAAAATATTAATTTACCATTTTTAATAAATTTATCCAATTATATCTACTCAAGCCAAATTAATATTCGCTTGAAATTTTCTATTCTTATCAAATTATTCTTAAATAATCTGATGCAACAAAACCTTTTGTTCCATTATCAAAAATTACTAAATCCCACCAATGGTTATCATAATAATAAGAATCCTTTATTATGCGAGTTCCTGTTGTTCCATTTTTTAGACTTGCCAAAATAGAAGTATTCTTAGTGCTAGGTCCATTTCTCACATTAACCGTTGAACCAGTATTTACAATTACTCTCTCACTACAATTTGAAGGATCATCTACATATTGCAAATAATTACCTGAACAATATCCAATATTTCCTGTTGATGTAAAAACTTTGTGCCATCCGTTATCATATCTTTCCATAGAAATTAGAATTGTTCCATTTTGTAATCTGCCTATATCAGCATATTGTTGGCTAGGTCCATCTCTAAGCACTAATGATCCACTTACTTTTACATGCACATACCTTGGTTTAGAATCTGTTAAATTTGGTGCAACAACACTATTTCCTTGACCATTTGGCCTAACTGCTGGTGTGTTTGGCATATTCTCATATACTGGTATAATAAATTTAATTGCATTATCTAAAGTTCCTGTATCTACGTAAGCACTTCTAAATATTCTTGCTTCGCTATATGCAGCTGATAAATTTTGCATATATTGATGAGTATAGAAGCCTCCGGGACTATTTGGATTTACATCAAATTTATTTAAATACAATGTGTTCTGATTAGCATCCAAATATCCTTTTCTTATAAATCTTATTCCTCCTTCAATTCCTTTTTGCATACTATCCCAACCTTCAGCTTTAGCTTTTGCTAAAGCTGTAGCGACATCATTTCCTACTACTGCACCTATATTAAATGGATTAAAATATGTTTTACCATCTCCTCCATCCATATATATTGTATCTGCACCATATCGTCCCTGTTCTTGGAATAGTCTAGCAATAATATAATATGGGTTTACATTTTGATGCTTACAAGATATTCTAACATCCTCTGCAAAGTCATGTAAAAAAGTGTCATTTACTTGATACTGAATAGATTCTATTGTTGCTCCACTGTTTTCAAAATCCGATAAATCTACAAACTGAAAAACATCTATATCATTCAAAAAATTTCTGGTGTCCATAAAATATGCTATTCCATTATAAGAAGCAGAAGCCCAATTTCCACTAACATAAGGGTTCGGAGCAATCCAATCTCCTTTATATACATTTGTATCTACTAAATTTGCAGTTCTATTTGCATATTCATATTCTCCTTTAACAGCTGTATAAAAATCGATACCCGTATATAATATTTCAAATTGCCAGTTTGGATGAGCATTTGCTAATTTATCAACATTTTCAGCAATTCCTGGATATTTATTTGAATCTATGCTAACGCCTATACCTGTTTTTATAAAAACAAATCTCTGTTTTATATTTTTTTCATTATAATATATTTGAATTTTCGAGCCATTTTCTATTGGGCCATTTATATCCAATGTTAGACTATAGTCATTAAGTGGTATTATTCCCATACTTCCATTACCATTGTCTCTAATAATCCATTTTTGGGTATCATTGTCGTTCCATTCATATTGTATTACATCCGTTCCACTTGCCATATTATTATTTTTTACGGTTAAATATTTATCACTATGGCAAAAAGAAATTCTATAATATCCATTTACATATTGTATATTAAATTTTTGGGCTTTCATATTTAAATTTTCCCAAATTTGTACTCTTCCATTATTTTCTGTATTACTAGCAGATGCTTCTATTACTATATTCTTATTTGCCATTGGAGCTATTTGATAGATGCCACTTACTATTGTTCTCTCACTTTTACTTTCTATTTTTTCTAACTTAAACTCTTGTCCAGCTCCTCCACTTTTTTCATAAACTTGAATATTCGTTCCATTGGCTGAACTAGAATAACGTGCATCTAAATATAGTGAATCTCTTTTAGATATTATGTTGTAATTTCCAAATTCATTTTTCTTTATTATCCATTTTTGATTATCATTTCCTCCATTATTCTCCCATTGGTCAACATTTGATTCGTTTCCTCTTCCCACAACATCTATTCTTTTTCCAGAATGTATTGGGACTATTTCATAATAACCATTTCCATCATAAACTAAATTAAATTGTTGTTGAGCTACATTTGCATAACTCCATATGTGCACATTAACTCCATTCCCTAACTTGCCACCATCTACAGTTAAACTCTGAGTTAGAGCATTTGCTAAGACAATTTTATAGGTTCCCTCTTCTACAGTTTTTTCTCCTATTGGCACTTCACTATCTAATATTTTAAATTTCTGATTATCTTGCCCTGTAAAATTTTCTACACACAATAAGTCACAATTTGCTCCATTTCCTTTTACTGATAGATATAATCCATTAATTTTCGAAATAATATAATAATACCCACCTCCTGCATCTTTAACTATCCATTTTTGGTTATCGTTTCCTCCATTGTACTCCCATTGGTCTATCAAAGTTCCACTTTCTACTCCTGAACCAACTACATCTAATAATTTTCCAGATTTTATATTTTTTATTGTATAATATCCTTCTTCATTGTAAATAAATTTAAACCTCTGTTGGTCCACCATTATATAATCCCATAAATTTATATTTGCTCCATTTTCTATTCTTCCTCCATCTACTCCAACTGCTCTTCCACTTAATTTTGTTATTATCTTATTTGTAGTATCACCCTGAATTGTTTCTGTACCTTTTTCATCTATTCTTTCTATAAAAAACTCTTGTGTCTTTGCATTAGTCCCAGTTTCTACATTAACATTTTCATTATTTGCTCCTTTTCCATTTTCTAAGTTTAAATATAACCCATTTAATTTTGACCTTATCTTATATGCCTCTGCCCCTTTTTCTATTACCCATTTTTGATTAGCATGTCCTCCGTTATACTCCCATTGGTTAACATTAGTTCCACTTGTTATTCCAGAACCTACCACATCTAATAATTTATTACTTTTTAAATTTCTTATTTCATAATACCCGTCTTTGTCCATCTTTATCCTAAACTTTTGTTGACTTACTTGTATATAATCCCATATATTAACATTTGCACCATTTTCTGTTTTGCCAGCATCTATTCCTACTGCTCTATTACCTGGCAATACACTTCTAATTGTATATATACCTTCCTCTAATTTTATGTCTCCAGCTTCAATACTATTTTTTAATAACTCATCATTTTGCGTAATATCCGTTTTTTCTGAATTAGATTGTTCTATTTCATTCTTTTTATTATTATTTTCCAAATTTATTTCTTCATTTGTATTCTCTTCTGTTTCATCAACTATGTTTTCGTTTTCCTCTATAACTATATTTTCTTCTATAAAATTATTCTCTTCTGACTTGTTATTATCTACATTTTCATCTTCGTTTTTCGTTATCACATTAGCATAACTAATCTGTGCCAAAAATAATCCTAATAATATTAAAAGTAAGCATATTATTTTTTTCATAAAATTTCTCCTTCACTGAAAAATAAATTTAACCAATAACAAGTCAGGTATTTTATTATATATTTTCCCTAAATTTACAAAATATATTAGCTTTTTTTGCAACAAAAAAAGCTGTATAAAACAGCTTCTTAAATTTATTCATTTTCTTCTCTTTTTCCATTATATTCATTTACTAAATACAAAGGTCTATTTTTAGTTTCATTAAATATTCTTCCTAAATATTCTCCTATAATTCCAAATAATAATATTTGAATTCCTGAGAAGAATAATATTAATAAAATTATTGCTTGATATGCATCAATTTTATGTGTTACTAAAATCATCTTGCAAATTACATATATAAAATATATAAATAAAGCTAAAAATGTAGGTATTGCTAAATATGTAGAAATTCTTAAAGGTGATGTTGTAAAAGATGTAATTCCGTCTATTGCTAAATCTATTAATTTTTTATAATTCCATTTTGTTTTTCCTGCTACTCTAGGGTCCCTATCATATAAAACTTCCTTTTTATTATATCCAATCCAGCTAAACATACTCTTAGAACATCTTTGAGTTTCTCTCATTTTTCTAAGTGCATTTACACATCTTTTATCTAATAATCTAAAATCTCCTGTATCTTTTTGTATTGGCACATTTGTTAATGATTGTAAAACTTTATAATACATTTTGGATGTAAATTTTTTTAACCATGTTTCACCTGCTCTTGATTTTCTTTTAGCATAAACATCATCATATCCTTCTTCCCAATACTTAACAAGTTCAGGAATTAACTCAGGAGGATCTTGAAGATCTGCATCCATAAAAATTACACAATCTCCTGTCGCATAATCTAATCCCGCTATCATTGCAATTTCTTTTCCAAAATTTCTTGAAAAATCAACATAACAAATTCTATTATCTTTCTCCCTATATTCTTTTATTAATTGTATCGTTTTATCTTTACTGCCATCATTAACAAATAATATTTCAAATTCATAATTTTGCATACTAGACATTAATTTTTCTAGTCTATCATAAAGCATTGGTAAAGATTCTTCTTCATTATATGCTGGTATTATTATACTAATTTTTTTCATTTTATTATTTCCTCCTAAGATACTTACTAAATTTAATAACTTGTAATAGTATCTAAAATTTCATTCTCACTTAATTTTCCCATTTTATTTGATGTTACTTCCAAAATTATTTTATTATCTTTTTGAAATGGCTCTATTACTTGGTATGGATCCATATCTTCAAATGGATATTCAACTATTTTTCCAGAAATATAATCTCTTTGATATGCCAAACCTGTCATATTAATAATATACAATTTATCAGAATTTATCATATTAATTAATTTATTTAATAAATCACTATTTTCAGAAACAGAATTAATTTGTAAATACCCTTCATTTGATATATTAAAATTATTTATATTATTACTTTTTAATAAATTTGAAAAAGCTTCTCTAGATTGTTCTGAAATCCAAATTCCATTATCGTTAGGTAATTTTCTAATTAAATCATTTATTTCAGTTTCTTCTGGTTTAGCATTTTTAATAATTGAAGCTAAATCCACATCAAATTGAACATCTTGCTTTATTTGAAGATATCTTTTTCCGTTATTATCCTCTTCCACTTGATAGATATCAGTATTACCAGTTGCACTAATTGTATTCTTTAAACTTTCTATTTCTTCTGGACTTTGTACTATAGTATTTTCATCAATTGTATTTGTCGTACCTAATACAATTCCATTAACTATATTATTAACAGATTCATTATCTTTATTAGTAATTAATATTATTAATGCTACAAATAAAATTAGTACTATTATAACTAATCCAATTATAATACTATTCTTTTTTTTCATCATTTTCTCCTCTTAAAAAGAACATATAGTTCATTTTATATTTTTTCTCATATAATAACATCTTTATAACAATTATTCAACCCTTTTTATAATCCAAAATACTCTAAAATTGCTGAACTATCTGCATCTGCAATTCTTTGTAAATCATAATCTGAATCTAAAAATTGTGAATCTGAACTATTCATAAAACAATGTTCTACTAAGATTGCAGGAACTCCAGTGTTTGTATTTAAATCTGGACCATAATCTAATGTATCACCTTTCATAGCACATCTAATATCTGCGTAATAATCTGCTTGTACTACTTGTCCATCCATTAAATATTGATATCTAGGAATTGTATCGATATTACGTTTAGTTATACCACCAGAAATATTTTCTTTTATTCCTATAGATTCTAATTTGTCCTGTATTAAGTTAGCAAGTCTAGTCATATTACTATTATAATGATTAGTTCCTTCATAAAATGGTACATACATTTGACTTCCTGTAGCTGTATGTGATCCTTCATCATTAATATGTAAACTAACATATAAGTCTGCATTGTTATTTCTTGCAATCATTGCTCTTGGAGCCAAATCCATATCATAATCCCCAGTACGTGTTAGTATAACATTTATGTCACTATATTTACTTAAATTAGCCTGTATCTTTTGTGCAATTTGCAATGTTACATTCTTTTCTACTATAGAACCATGTGCACAACCAGTTGAACTCCCACCATGTCCTGGATTTAATACTATTGTTATTTTCGTCGTATGAATATCAAATAGTTGATTATCATTATAATCAGTTTTAGACAATATTAATTTAGAACCATTTTCTACATTGCCTTCTACTGTTACAGATAAAGCTGGATTTGTAAGTGATGATATAACTAGTCCGTTTTTTCCAGTATCTCTAACTAACCATTTTTGTGAATCTAATCCTTGATAATCATATTGTACTACATCTGTACCTTCAGCAAAATTATTATCTTTTACGGTTAAACTTTTTCCAGAATGTTTTAAAGTTATTTTATAAAATCCATTTTCATATTCAAAATTCAATCTTTGAGCATCTAGATTAAAATTATCCCATATTTGTAGTCTGCCATTATTATCTGTATTACTTGCCGATGCCTCTACTACCATATTTTTGTTTAATTTTGGTAAAACTTTATATTCATCATTGGCTACTGTTTTTTCACTTTTATTTTCTATCTTTTCTAATTTAAACTCTTGCCCATTTCCTTCGCTTTTTTCATAAACTTGTATATTAGTTCCATTTTGAGTTCCCGAAGCATATGCATCCAAATATAAATTTTTCCTTTTGGATATTATGTTATAATTTCCAGAAGCACTTTCTCTTATTACCCATTTTTGATTATCATTTCCTCCATTGTTTGACCATTGGTCTACATTTGCTTCATTTGCACTGCCTGCTATATCTAATCTTTTTCCAGAATGTATTGGTATTATTTCATAATATCCATCTCCATCATAGACCAAATTAAATTGTTGTTGAGGAGTATTTAAATATTCCCATATATGTACATTTGCTCCATCGCTTGTTTTTCCGCCATCAACTGTTAAACTTTGGGTTGGTGCATTCGCTAACACTATTTTATAGGTTCCATCTTCAACTGTTTTTTCGCCTACTATATTTTCTATTTCTATTTTTTGTAATTTGAATTCTTGACCTATTCCTCCACTTTTTTCATATACTTCTATATTTGTACCATCTGCTGTACCTGAACGATAAGCATCTAAATAAAGATTTTGTCTTTGAGAAATCAAATTATAATTTCCAGAAGCACTTTTTACAATAGCCCATTTTTGATTTTCATTTCCTCCATTGTCACTCCACTGGTCTACATTTGCTTCATTTCCTCTTCCTGCAATGTCTATTCTTTTTCCAGAGTGTATTGGTATTATTGCATAATAACCATTTCCATCATATTTTAATTCAAATTGCTGTTGTGAAGTATTTGCGTATTTCCATATATGTACATTTGCTCCATCGCTTGTTTTTCCGCCATCAACTGTTAAACTTTGTGTTGGTGTATTAGCTAACACTATTTTATAGGTTCCATCTTCAACAGGTTGTTCATCACTTATAGTACCTTTTTGTATTATCATAAACTTTTGATTATCACTTCCAGTTGCATCTGTAACACATAACAAGTCACAATTTGCACCCGTTCCATTTACTGTTAAATACAATCCATTTAGTTTAGATATTATATTATAATATCCATCTTCAGTCTTTTCTATAATCCACTTTTGATTATCAAATCCACCGTTGTCTTTCCATTGGTCTACCCTTGTTCCACTAGTCATTCCTGAGCCTACTACATCTAATAATTTTCTAGACTTTTGATTTATTATCTCATAATATCCATCTTCATTATATTCAAATATAAATTTTTGCTGTCTTGCATTTGCATTATCCCATAAATTTATAGATGCTCCATCCGAATTACTTCCACCATCTATTCCAACAGCTCTACCAGTTAATTTTGTTGTAATTTCATTTATAGTGTTATTTTGTATTATTCCATTACTAGTTAAATCAATCCCTTTGGCATATTGTTCCTCTATATTAGATTCAACTATTTCATTTTCATAAACACTTTGATTTGTATTAATGCTATTATCTTCGCTTTCAATTGTATTATCAATATTGTTATTATCTACTTCGTTTTCTATTACATTTTCATCAACTTTATTTTCTATAATATTACTATCCTTATCATTACTCGTAATATCATTATTTAATTCATTACTAATTTCATTTTTTTCTTCATTTTGATTTTTATTTTTATCTTCATCTGTCAAAACATCTTCAGTTTCAGCAGAATTTTCTACACTTTCATTTTTAATTTCTTTTATTTCATCTATTACTGCATAGCTCACATTAATATGTGTAACAAATAAAAATATTATTATTAAAAATATGGTAAAAAATTTAATTGTCTTTTTCATTAGAAGTTCCTCCTAGTTTTTACCTATTTTGTACATAGGTGTAAAGTATCTCCTTCAAATATTAATTGATTTTCATTAAATTCATAATCTTCCCAGTTTTCTTCTTTAAACTTTTCTTCAATTTCTAAATCTTTATGTACATGCTCTAATGGTCTATTTAGTGTCCTTTCCAAAATCCCTATTGAACTCCATTCAGTATAAAAAGCCCTTGTGTTAGCATCTCCTATATAACGAGTATTTTCGTATTGAGTTTTGTCTGCATTTATATAAGTTGCAATTTTAGTAATTTTATTATTGGTTGAAGTTTCATAGTTTTCTATTAACTCAGCAATTTGATTTGCTAACTCCAAATCTTTTTTATTGGTATAATAATTATCTATAATAATATCTGAGAAATTATAATACAAGGAAACGGCTAAAACAATTTGCAATAATACAACAATAATATTAGAAATCTTGTCCACTTTAACTTCTCTATACATAAATATTAATACTATTGGAATTAATGCACCAAAACAATATACATTTCTTGGAACAATATACACATCTCCTGCTATTATTTGAGGAGCCATAGCTGATACAAGAACAGCTGCAATAATATAAATTAATCCCAAAATATTTAATATTATTTTACTAGCTTTTTCTTTATTTTTAATTAAACTTATTATAAATAATGCAATAATTATTATTAAAATTGTTAAATAAAAATATTTAGGAAGAATATCAAAAGTTGTTGTTAAAATATCTTGTGTTGTTTTAATAACATGAAGTAACTTTTCTTTAAGCCCAACTGAATTTTCTATTCTATCATTATTAAAAATAAATTTTACAATTAATAAATCTACAAATGCTGGTATAGCATATAGTAAGCAAACGATTATATTATTTTTTATAAACTCAATAATATTTTTAGAGTTTTTAATTATGTATATAACTCCAACTGCAACAAATAATCCTACAGTTCCCTGATAACAACAGTTTGCTAAAAACATTTCGATTAATATTGTAATCCAAGCTCGTTTATCGCCTTTTAAGGCATTATCTAAATGTCCTATAGCTAAGACTGTTAGAAGAACTGAAAGCATCATTATTCCTTTTTCTATAAACATAAATAATTCTAATGTATCAAAATTTATTATGACTAATACAGAAATTAAAACGGTTATAACCTCATTTTTTATATTTCTTTTTAAAATTTCATTTAATTTGTACATACTAAGCGTTGTAGTTATTATTGCTAATAGAAAAGAAACTATATACATAAAATCGACATTTATTTTGGAAAACACAAAAATAAAGGCAGCAGAAATTAACCTTCCTAATGTTGCTAATTGTTTTCCTGGTTTAGCCTCAAAATCATAACTATACGTATCAACAGTATAATTCTTTATAATAAATATCCCAAAAAATATTAATGTTATACTCAAGAAAATATATAATCTTTTATCTTTAACTATTTCTTTAATTTTATTTATTACTTTGTCTTTTTTCATTTTTTCCCCTTTAACTATTTTTATTTATCTTTCTTCTTTTTTAATTCTAAACCTACAAAAATTGCAACCAAAATTATAATAACAATTATTATTAATAAATATAAATATTTATTATCTTTATTTATTTGTTCTTTACTATTTTCTGAGCTTATTATATTTCCATTTGTATTTGCAGAAGTATTATTTACGCCTTGCTCATATTCTTTTTGAAGCTCAGCAGCTTCATTTTCTGTAAAGTCCGCCATTCCATGATTATCTGGAGGCACAGGAATATCTACTAACCTTTCAGTAGCATAAACTCTTGAATATAAACTAGTTACCAATAAAATTAACATACTAAATATAAATAAAAATTTTTTCATTATTATTCTTCGTATAATATAAGTATATTTTTTATACGAATTTCTCCTTTCTAAAAGTAAAGAATGGTAAAATAATATTCTTTTATGAATTTACCATTCTTCTTTTCATTGTTTAAATAACTTCTAAATAATCTGATGCTACAAATCCTATGTCACCATTATCAAATCTCACAATATCCCAAGAATGTTCTTCTGCATAGTATATTCCTTTTACAAGTCTTGTACCAGTTGCTCCATATTGTTCTCCTGCAATCTTAGTAGAATTCTTGCTAGGTTCTGCTCTTAAATTTATACCATTAGATGATGTTACTCTAACTCTTTCGCCACAAGTATTTATATCGCTAATATTTTCATTTAAATACTCTCTTGAACAATATCCTATTATTCCATCTAAAGTTATTACTTTATCCCAACCATTATCTAATCTCGCTATTGAAAATAAGTTTGTTCCTTTATCTAGTCTTTTTATAACAGTATCATTACCACCTTGTGTACTAGGTTCAGATCTTAAAGCTAAAGACATACTCTCTGTTGCTATTTGTACGCTTATAGGACCTATTTTTGAACTAACACTTGACCCAGTATTTGAGCCAGTATTCGAACTAGAGTTACTAGGTTTTGGAGAGGCTTCACTAGGCATATTTTCAAACACTGGCACTATAAATTTAATAGTATTATCTAATGCACCTGTACTTGCATAATATTCTTTTACTCTTCGTGCTTCTGTATATGCTGCAGATAAATTTTGCATATATTGGTGTGAATAAAATCCTCCTGGACTAGCTGGATTTACATCAAATTTGTTTAAGTACAAAGTATTTTGGTTAGCATCTATATAATTTTTCCTTAATATTCTTATTCCACCAGCTAATCCCTTTTGCATTGTATCCCAACCTTCTTGCTTTGCTCTTGCAAGTGCTGTGTTAACTTCATCGCCTACTGATGCACTATAATTAAATGGGTTATAATATAACTTACCATCTCCACCATCCATATTAATCGTAGCTGAACCATTATTTCCTTGTTCTTGGATTAATCTAGAAAGTATAAAATATGGATTCGTATTTGTTTCTTGACATGCTGCCATTACATCTGAAGCATAACCTTCTAGAAAAGTTCCAGATACCATGGATGTAATTGATTCTAATGTTGCTCCACTATCTGAATAATTTGATAAATCTAAAAATTGAAATACGTCTGTATCATTTAAAAAGTTCCTTGGATCCATAAAATATGCAATTCCATCATATGATGCTAAAGCCCAATTTCCACTAACTATAGGATTTGGTGCAATCCAATCACCTTTATAAACGCTTGTATCAACTAAATTAGCAGGTTGCCCATTAGAATCTCTATATTGATATTCTCCTTGAACAGCAGTATTAAAATCTATTCCTGTATATAGTATTTCAAATTGCCAATTTGGATGTTGCTCAACTAATTTATCTATAGCTTCTGAAATTCCTGGATATTTACTTGTATCGATATTTACTCCTATACCAGTTTTCTTAAATACAAATTTTTGTTTATTATTGCTTTCATTATTATATAACTCAAGTATTGAGCCATTATCAATTGCTCCTAATATATCTATTGTTAGGTTGGTATTTTCAGATGGTAATATTCCAACACTTCCATCGCCATTGGCTCTTATAATCCATTTTTGACTAGACTCATTATTCCAATCATATTGTACTACTTCTGAGCCGCTTTCTATTTTTCCATCTTTCACTGTTAATGCTTTATCACAATGTGCTAAAGAGATTTTATAATAACCATCTACATATTCTAATTTTAATTTTTGGGCCTTCATATTTAAATTTTCCCAAATTTGTATTCGTCCATTATTATCTGTATTACTTGCAGATGCCTCTACTACTAAATTTGTATTTGCTTTTGGAGAAATTTGATATGTTCCTTCTTCTATAGTCTTTTCACTCTTATTATCAATTTTTTCTAGTTTAAATTCTTGACCAGCTCCTCCACTTTTTTCATAAACCTCTATGTTTGTACCATTTGCTGAACTTGAGTAGCAAGCGTCTAAATATAATCCTAGCCTTTGTGAAATAATATGATAATTTCCAGAAGAATTTTTAACAAATTTCCATTTTTGATTATCATTTCCGCCATTATTTTCCCATTGATCTACATTTGAGCCACTTCCTGTTCCAGCTACATCTATTCTTTTTCCAGAATGAACAGGTATTATTTCATAATATCCTCCTCCTGCATCTACAATATTAAATTGTTGTTGAGGAGTATTTTTATATTCCCAAATATGTACATTTGCTCCATTGTCTCTTTTTCCACCATCTACAGTTAAACTTTGAGTTGGTGCATTGGCTAATACAATTTTATATGTGCCTTCTTCCACTTGTACTTCTTGTTCATCTGGCTCTGTTGGAGTTGTAGGTTCTTCAGGTTCATCTATTTTTTCTAATTTAAATTCTTGTCCTTTCCCTCCACTTTGTTCATATACCTCTATATTTGTACCATTTGCTGAACCTGACTGGTATGCATCTAAATATAATGAATCTCTTTTAGAAATGATATTATAATTTCCTTGTTTACTTTTTCTTATTACCCATTTTTGATTATCATTTCCACCATTATCTTCCCATTGATCTACATTAGCTTCGTTTCCTGTACCTACTACATCTACTCTTTTACCAGAATGAACTGGTATGATTGCATAATATCCATTTCCATCATATTCTAATTTAAACTGTTGTTGTTTTGTGTTCGCATACTTCCAAATATGCACATTTGCACCATTTTCTGTTTTTCCACCATCAACTGTTAAACTTTGTGTTGGTGTATTAGCTAATACAATTTTATATGTTCCTTCTTCTACTGTTTTTTCTCCCTTTGGAGTCCCTTTTTCCACTATCTTAAATTTTTGATTGTCTCCTCCTGTACTGTCTGCAACACATAATAGATCACAATTTGCTCCATTTCCATTTACTGTTAAATACATTCCACTTAATTTTGAAATTATGTTATAATATCCATTTCCTGCATCCTGTATTATCCACTTTTGATTATCGCTTCCACCATTATCTTCCCATTGATCTACTAGTGTTCCACTTGTTCTTCCAGAGCCTACAACATCTAATAATTTTCCTGATTTTTCATTTACTATTTTATAATATCCTTCTTCATAATATTCAAAAATAAATCTTTGTTGACTTACCCCTGCGTCATCCCATAAATTTATATTTGCACCATTTTCAAGTTTGCCACCATCTGTTCCTACAACTCTACCTGTTAATTTAGTTGAAATTCTGTTTGTTGTGCCATCTAATATTGTTTCTTCACCAAAAATATTCATTTTTGTTTGTATTAAATTTGTTTCTTCTTGTTTTTCTTCTATTTCTAAATTATTATCTGTACTTCTAGAATCTTCCTCTAAATTTTCTTCTACTGCAGTATCGTCATTATTATCTACTTCATCTTCATCTTCTACTTTTCCTTCTGGGGATTCTTCATTTAAATCATCTTCATTTATTATATTAGCATCTTCTGTTATACTATTATCTTCACTTTCTAATATATTATTCTCTATTTGTTCTTTTTCATCTTTTTCTTCTATACTATTTTGAGTGTTTATATTTTCTGATTGAGCATATGAATTTAAAGGAATACAAATTTCTATTGCCAGAACCAATATAACGCATATTATTGATATTAATTTTTTCATTATTTTTCCTCCTATTTAATATTTAATAGTGTAATACCTGCTATAATTAAAAATATTCCAACTATTGCATATGTATTTATTGACTCCTTAAATAAAAACACCCCTGCTAAAATTACTAGTACTTGTGTTATTCCTGTAATAATAGGAAATATATAACTTAAATCAAATTGTTTTATTATATAAAAAGTGTATATTAAAAAACTGGCTATATATAAAATAAAACCTAATATAGATTTAAGTCCCATAGATAAACTAAATAAACCATTCTGTAATGCAATATTTACACTGTTAGCCTCTGATTTTAATAATACTAATCCTCCTACAGAGCACATTAAATAAATTATTATACTTATAATTTTCATTTTATTGTCCTTTCTTTTGTTCTTCTTCATTTTCTTTTAGTGCAATATAATGATTTAAATCTTTAACCTTATCATTCAATTTAGAAATTCTAATATTATCTAAAAACACTTCAATTAATAGGAAGCCTATTGCACACATCCAAACGAAATTTACTGGTGCTTCAAATCCTAGAGCAGAAGAAATCCATGTAACAGCATCAGAAAAAGCACTCATTAGAATTAGTAAAATACTTCCAAAAAGCCATATTACAGAACTTTCTATTTTTAATTCAGATTTCTTTATTTTTCTTACGCAAAGTATAAAAGATAATACAGAGCATATAATTAATAATATTCTTAAGGTTAATGACATTTTATTACCTCCATTATGTATTTTTTGTAAAAGATCTAATAAATATTATTGAGCAAAACACATTAATCATATATTTCATAGCTCTAATAGGTTTTAAATAACTTTCCCCAAGTTCTCGTTCTTTCATTTCTACTTGAACTTCTTTAATTTTCTTTTTCTTTTTTAACATATAAACTATAGTATCTGGTTCTGGAGAAAGTCCAGAATTATATACTAATTCTTTAATTGCATCTTTATTATATGCTCTCATTCCAGATGTAGGGTCCTTTATAGTTTTACCTGTAGTTAATTTTGTTATAAAAGTTATTAAATTACTTCCTAACATTCTTATTGATTTAGGCTTAGATTCAGTTACAAATCTAGAGCCTATTGCAATATCTGAACCTTTTTCTATTTCTTCTACTAATTTACTTAGTTCTTTTGCTTCATGTTGTCCATCTCCATCAAATTGTATTGCTATATCATAATTATTTTTTAAAGCATATTTCATTCCAACTTGTATCGCACTCGTTAATCCATAATTTACTGGTAGTGATACTAAATTAAATTTATTACTTTCACAAACTTCTTTAGTTTTATCTTTAGAACCATCATTTATTACAACATAATCATATTTTGAATTGTTTATTACATCTTTAACTGTTTTTTCTATATTTAATTCTTCATTATAAGCTGGAATGATAATTAATACTTTCATTTTTATATCCTCTTTCTACTAAAAATCTCTTAATATTTGCATTGTTGCATTGTTAAATTTATCTGAATATCCCCAATCAACTGTTTGAGAATGGTTCCAAACTTGTGGTAATTCTAATAACATTGATCTTGTATTTGGTAAGCTTCTTGCCCATTGTATTAAGTAACCATTGCCATATGTTCCAATATGATTAGAAATTCCAAATTGATTTCTATAATACCATCCTATTCCATCATCACCTATAGTTTCATTCATCCAACCATGTACATCTATAACAATATTTTGTGAGCCTAAATGACCTGATATAAAATCATATAAAGATTGTGCCTCGTAAGCTTGAAGTGGTTGTGAACCAGTATAATTTCTATCTCCTGATAAAGATTTATAACCTATTGGGAAACATCTATTCATATCTATTCCTTTATGTCCTGACGCCTTGCTATATAATGTAGTACGTCCAGGTCCATTGTTTGTACTTCCATTATATTGTCCATCCGGATTGGAAACTGGTAATATATATATTGTCCACTTATTTACTAAGTCTTCTGATATATTTTTCTTTATATAACTATAGAATTGGTCTGCAAGATAAGTAAGCTCTGCTCCATCATGGTCATATGAATCTTCAAATCCATGTATTGAAAAGTTAAGGAAAAGCCTTTTACTTCCGTTGCCTATTTTATAGTATCTAAGATCATATCCTCCATTTCCTTGTACTTTTAATCCAGATACCCCATATGTTCCTTCTTCTATGTGTTTATCGAAATAATTTAATAAACAAAATCTTTGTTTTGCGTTTTTCTCGTTGTTATATAATTCAAGTATTGAACCATTGCCAATTGCTCCAAGTATATCTATTGTTAAATCTGGATTAACTAATGGTAAAATACCTATACTTCCATCTCCATTGTCTCTAATAATCCATTTTTGATTATCTCCACCGGTCCAGTCAAATTGAACTATTTCTGAGCCACTTTGTATACTATTGTTTCTTACTGTTAAATATTTACCACTATGACATAAAGAAATTCTATAATATCCGTCATAATATTGAACATTAACTCTTTGTGCAGGAGCTTCACAATCCTCCCATATTTGTATTCTTCCTTCATTATCATAATTACTTGCTGATGCTTCTACTACTATATTAGTATTTGCTTGTGGTGCTAATTTATATATTTTATCAGCTACTGTTCTTTCACTTTTATCAGCAATTTTTTCTAATTTAAACTCTTGTCCAGAGCCTCCACTTTTTTCATAAACTTGTATATTATTTCCATTTTGTGAACTAGAACCATATGCATCTAGATATAATCCTCCCTTTCTAGAAACAATATTATAGTTTCCTTGCTCACTTTTAACAAATTTCCATTTTTGATTATTATTTCCTCCATTATTTTGCCATTGGTCTACATTTGATTCATTTCCTAATCCTACTACATCTAGTCTTTTCCCTGAATTTAATGGTATTATTTCATAATATCCATCACCAACATCTTCCAAGTTAAACTGTTGTTGTAAACAATCTACATATCCCCATATATGCACATTTGCTCCATTTTCTATTTTTCCACCATCAACAGTTAAACTTTGTGTAGGTGCATTGGCTAATACAATCTTATATGTTCCTTCTTCCGGATATACTTCCTCGATATTATCTACTCTTTGTAATTTAAACTCCTGTCCTTTTCCTCCACTTTGGTCATATACTTCTATATTCGTACCATTTCCGGTTCCTGACCTATATGCATCTAAATATAGGGAATCTCTTTTAGAAACAATATTATAATTACCTTGACTACTTTTCCTTATTACCCATCTTTGATTATCATTTCCGCCATTGTCTTCCCATTGATCTACATTAGCTTCATTTCCTGTACCTACTACATCTAGTAATTTACCAGATTTTTCATTTATTATTTTATAGTATCCTTCTCCATCATATTCTAATCTGAATAATTGTTGCTTTGTATCTGCAAATGTCCATATATGTACATTTGCTCCATTTTCTGTTTTTCCTCCATCTACAGTTAAACTTTGAGTTGGTGCATTGGCTAATACTATTTTATATATTCCTTCTTCAACAGTTTTTTCTCCTTTAGGGGTTCCCTTTTCTAACAACTTAAATTTCTGATTTACTGTTCCAGCCTCATTTGCCACACATAACAAATCACAATTTGCACCAGAACCATTTACTGTTAAATACATTCCATTTAATTTAGAAATTATAGAGTAATATCCATCATTTGTTTTTTTCAATATCCACTTTTGATTGTCATGTCCACCATTATCTTCCCATTGGTCTACTAATGTACCACTTGCCATTCCTGAGCCTACTACATCCAATAATTTTCCTGACTTTACATTTACTATAGTATAATAACCATCTTCATGATATTCAAATTTAAATCTTTGTTGTTCTACACTTTTGTCATCCCATAAATTAACATTTGCACCATTTTCTGTTTTTCCTCCATCTATACCTACAGCTCTACTACCTGGAAGAATTGTTATTATTGCATATATATCCCATCCTAATATTTCAGTATTTACTACATCAACTGATTTTGCTTTCATACTTAATTCAGGTACAAGTTTTTCTTGCAATGCTTCTTCTGAATCTTCGGGTAACATATTATCATCTTTATAGGTATTATTGCTATTTTTTGTTTCATCTACATTATTTTCATTATCTTGATTTAAACTTTCATCTGTAATATCGTTATCTGTTTTATTTTCGTTTTCCATATCATTCTTATTTTCTTCTTCAATTGTTTGTTCATCTTTTGTATCCGTATCATTAACTTGTTCTTTTGCATAAGATACAGCTGGAACACAAAGTTCTAAAAGAATTATTAAAATTATACTTATGTTTAAAAATATTTTTTTCATAATTTTCCCCCATATCTCTCTTATTTTATCATATACTGAAATATTATCATAACAGTATTTATAAGTCAATTTCATTTTCGGCTATTTTAGTCAAAAAAACTAGGAAAATTTTTCATTTCCTAGTTTTTACAATATTTTATTTTTCTTTACTTTTAAATGCAAAAAATTTGCTTATAAAAAAGTTTAAAATGACTACTATAACTGTTATTAATAATTTACTAATAATTTCTGGCAAAGGCGTTTTAAATAATAACATTCCTCCAAAAAATTCTATTAGCATCGTAAAAGCTCTTCCTGCAATAAATTTTCCAAACTGCATCAATTTTTCTGAAAACGTTTTAGCTTGCGAATGAAAAACTAAAT
This sequence comes from uncultured Clostridia bacterium, assembly GCA_944388935.1. GTDB lineage: Bacteria > Bacillota > Clostridia > TANB77 > CAG-508 > Merdicola. The sequence goes on from CALXKK010000001.1 coordinate 141,927, forward strand.
CTTTATTCGTAAAATATGCAAATAATACTGCAAGAATAATAGCTATAAAATTTGAAAGATTTTCATTCCACTTAAGAAGGGAATTCATAACAAAAAAGCTACCTAAGTTAACAACAGTTGTTAATACCCCAAATACTACATATAGCATGACTTCTTTAGTTAAAATTTTCTTTATTAAATCCTTCATTTTTCCTCCATTGTTTACTTCTAAATAAGAATGTATATTATTTATTATATTTATTAAATCAATAAGCCTTGCAATTTTTTTACTTGCTATGCACTTAAATTAAAATCAAAATAGTTTGTCAATTGGCCAGCCCATCCATTAAGAAATACTGAGCAACCACATATAATAACAAAAAATATTAATGTTATTATCGCATATTTAATACTCTTATTCTTTATGTTACATTTTATTTTGTCACTACTTAGCAATAAACAAAGTAGTGGAATAATTGGTAAGAAATATCTACCTTGAACTCCTTCAACATAATTTAATTGTGCCTGAGTCCAAGTTATATACATTGCAGCAATAACTCCTAAGCTTTCTATTAAAACCATAAGAGTTAAAAGTATTTTATCTTTTTTATTAAATTTATATTTTGATGATTCTTTATTATCCGTAAAAACAGCCAATGCTAATATCATAAAAATAAATACTACTAAAAGTGGTACCGTATTCCATCCGCCAATCATCGTATTAAAAATGTCAGAAACTTTAAAATAGAATGTATTTGTTGCTGTTTCAACATCCCTAACTACATCTGATGCTGTAAACCAAATTTGCTCCATTGTATTTGTTCTTATTTGAACATCCCACACACCTGCTGATACTATACTATTTAAAGCAAAATATGGCACAAAGGTTATTAATAATACTATTATCCAAGCTAGTTTTCTCTTTAACTTACTTTCAAATTTATCTTTTGGTAGCATGAAAACTAACAAGCAAATTGGGAAATATACAATTTTACATACTGTTGGTATCATACACAATAATCCCAATAATGAAATCTGTTTTAAGTTGATTTTCTCATCTTTAAATTTTAGTTTCATAGCATAAGAAATAGCCAATATAGTTGCTGAAATTATTACTGCATCTGGAGATACTGTTGCTGCTAAGTCCATACTCATAGGGAATAACGCAATTATCATTATAATTGCTTTCCACTTCTCAAATGGCATTATTTTTATAGCAATATATATTAATGCAATATATGAAATTAAATTAGTAAGTCTTCCTAAATATAAAATTAGTAAAGGGCTTAATTTTAATAATCTTCCTATTGTAATACCTACTAATTGTGGTATATAACTAATTGGAGTTAATGAACCACTCGCCCCAACAGATATTACTTCTTTGTCATTCTCATTTAATTCATCATTTATTTTCTCTTTTGCTGTTTCATAGCTAAATTCCTTGTTTGGATAACTTCCATCTTCTCTCTTAAATAATTCTACTACACTTTTAGGCAAACCATTAGTTGGGTTAGAAATAATATGTCCACTCGAAATTTCATATGCCTTCCAAAAATGTGCATGTTCATCATATCTAGATTGAGGAATATTAACAATCATTAAAGCTATTCCTATAATACTTGCTAGTACCAAAAATATTTTTTCTTTTTTAATTGATATTTCTTTTTGCTGAAGTAATTTATATAATTTAAATAATACATATATTGTTAATAAGATTATAAAAATTATTGCTAATTGAACAAATGAGAATTTTATTTCTGGCATATATGTTATGTTATCATTTATAAGTATTTTGTCTATATTATTCATATCTATTTGTGTTTTGGGATAATTTAACTCAAATTCTTGCAAGTCAATTCCTTTTACAAAATAGACTTTGAATTTTGTAGCATTTTGATTTTCTTTAGGCATAAATTTTGCTTGGTCATTATAAATGATTCTTAAGTACACGTCTTGGTTATCGTCTTTCATTTGTAATGTAACGTTATAAATTTTTACATTTTTTGTATTTTTTACTTTTATTATTTCATTTGCTTCATCTTCATTAAATTCCATTTCATCTTTAGAAATTTCCATTGTTTGGTTACCTATCAAATGTAATTTTGTATATATTTTATTTATTACAACATTATAAATTACAATTAATGCTTCTATAACAAAACTTAAAATAATAATTATTGCTAAAGCTTTTAAAATCTTTAAAACTGTTTCTTTTTTCACCTTTCTCCCCCTACTTAATTTTATAATTGTTCTGCAAAACCTTTTTGTAATTTATTAAATATTAAATATCCTATTACTATTGCTACAATAAATACACAGATTAAAATTAATATTGCTTTTATATCTGGCATAGTTTGATTATAAAAAATGTCTCTATAACCATTTATTATATATGTCATTGGATTTAAATTTAATATCCATTTAAAATTTTCTGGTATTGAATCTGAAGCATAAACTATAGGTGTAGCATAAAATAATAATTGCAAAAATACACCTATAAAATGCTGTAAATCTCTAATATATACACAAATACTTGATACTATTAATGATATAGCAATTAATAATAAATATTGTGCTATAAAAATTAAAGGATAAAATAAAATATATTTTGTTATTCCCAATCCACTAAATAAAACAAACACAAGTATTATAATAGTTGAAATTAAAAAGTTAACTCCTTCACTTGTTACTACAGAAATAGGTAATATTTCTCTTGGAAAATAAACTTTCTTTAGAATATTTCCATTTTCAACCATTGTAAATGCAGATCTTGTTATGGCATTTGAAAAAAAAGTCCAAGGAATTAAACCACAACATAGAAATATTACATAATTTTCTTGTGTATTTCTTAAGATTAATGGAAAAACTATAGCATATACTGCAATCTGTAATAAAGGGTTTAAAAATGACCATAATACTCCTAAAAATGAATTTTTGTATTTACCCCTTATTTCTTTTTTTACACTTGTTTTTAGTAATTCTCTATAATTATATAAATTTTTAAAGACATTTAGCATCATTATTCTCCTCTTTTTATTATTTTCCTTATAAAAGGATATATGTGTAATTTCATAAGTACTACATAAATTGGATGTTTTATTTTATATTCTAAAGTATTTTCATAATAAATTTCTTTGTTTTCCTTTTTTTCTAACTTCCAATCAATATCAACATTTTTTAAATTGAATTCACGTGATAAATAAGAATACTCATCATGAGTACTTATAAAATATTTTGTGATTAATTCTTTTGTAATATCTATGTTGTTATGCATATTTTTAGCGTTTTCTACTTTAGTTTTGTTTGGACTTTCTTTTACATTTTCAAAGATTTTTTCCATATTTTCTACCATATTATCAATAGTAAATCCATCTAAAATTCTTTTTCTTGCATTCTTTTTATAATATTCTAAATTATTTAACACTTTATTTATTCCATCAACATATGGCACAACTTCTTTTTCTTCATAATCATAATTGAAGATTTCTTCCTCTTTCTGCAAGCAAGGTACTATCACACCAACATCTTTTGTTATTAATTCCTTCTGTCCACCTACATCACATGAAACTACTGGAACTCCCATCGAAAGTGATTCATAAGCAGTTAGTGCTAATCCCTCCTTTATAGAACAATTAACAGTTAAATCACTGATAGCATATACATTTTCTGTATCTTTTACATTTCCTAAGAAGATCATATTATCTTCTACTTTAAATTTTTTCGCTTCTTTTTTCATTTGCCCTAATAAAGGTCCATCACCTGCTATAACAAATAAGAAATTGTCTCTTTTTTCTTTCAATTTTGCAATAATCCTTACCAATAAAAATGGCCTTTTTTGTTCAGATATTCTACATATGTAACTAATTATAAATTTTCCATTATTATTTATATTCATTTGCTCTAAAATTTTTTCTTTATTAAATTTACTTGGATCAAAAATTTTTTCATCTACACCAATATAAACGGTTGAAACATCTTTTGGATCTCTTTTAAAATGATTTATTAAAACCTTTTCACTATTAGCATTACATACATAAGTTTTATCTATAACAGATGATACAGAACTTGAATCTCTAGAAAAGCCTCCGTTTCTATTATACCATTCTTCCATATGTACATAATCTATTATTGGAATCTCTGGATGTTTTACTTTTAAATATGGTAAAATGTTATATCCATATGTACTATTTGTATTAAATATAATATCTATATGCTCTTTTTCTATAATATAATTTACAAAGCTAGTCCAATATTTTCTATCAAGAAAAGTAGTTAAATCATATACTGTTGCTTCCTCTTCAAATAGCTGTCTCCATTCATTTTTATTAGGTTCAGTTGAAATAACTATAAAATTAAATTTGCTTTTATTACTTCTTTTTAATATATCTAAATTAAACTTGTCTGCTCCTCCCATTGTCATCCAAGGAATAATTAACAAGATATTAATTTTATTATTTTTCTCTTTTTTTGGAATAACTATATCATCAACTTTATCTACTATTTCTTCCCAATTATAATCCTCTTTAGGATATTGTATTCCTTTCTTTATTTTACTATAGCTTTTTTTTCTATCATCATCTATTTCTGAAACTATTTTGTTTACATATGACATTGCATTTTCTTTATTGTTTGCATGTGATTGTTGTAGTTCACTCTCTTCTGCAGATTTTTTTCTGTACCAAAATCCTAGAAAATTCATCCTTACAGGAAACATCTCTGCTTTTATCATTTTTAACCATAAGCACCAATCTTCGTATACATTCTTTTCTCTAATTTCAAATCCATTAACTTTTAAAAAAGCTTCTTTCCTAATCATAGCTGTCATTACAAGTATATTTTCTTTAATCTCTCTTTTTGGATGATACCCTTTTACCCAAGTAAATTCTTGACCATCAAAATTTATTGTATCAGCATATGCCCAAGATGCTTTTTTGTTTGTTTCCAATGTCCAATATGCACATTCTAAATATGTACTATTAATTAAGTCATCTGAATCTAAAAACACTAAATACTTACTTGTTTTACTTGTCTTTTTAGCGCCAAAATCTCTAGCTGCAGCCGGTCCTTCATTTTCTTTATGATAAACTTTAATTCTTTCATCTAATTTTTCAATATTATTTAGCTTTTCAATATCTTCTTTATTTGTCGAACCATCATCTATAATTATCCATTCAAAGTATGGGAATGTTTGATTTAATACACTATTAACTGTTGTATCTATGTATTTATTAGTATTATAATATGGAGTTATTATACTAATAATTGGTTCTTTTTTTTCATAGTTTTCTTTTTCTTTTCTTTTTCTACCTGGGAATAAAGTATAATCTACCATAATATCGTTATCCTTTCTACCTTGTTTCTTTTACATATTCATCTACAACTTCATTTGTATTTCCATCCATTTCTATTTTTCCATTGCGCAACCATATTGCTCTATCACATAATCTTTTTACTGATTCCATACTATGTGATACAAAAACCATCGTTTTTCCTTCATCTTTTAATTCTTTCATTTTTTCCAAACACTTATTTTGGAAATGTTCATCACCAACTGATAAAACCTCATCAAATAATAGAATATCTGCATCAACATTTATAGCAATAGAAAAAGCCAATCTCATATACATACCTGATGAATATGTCCTTACTGGATTATCTATATATGTTCCTAATTCTGAAAACTCAATTATTTGTTCCAATCTATTATCAATCTCTTTTTTAGTTAGACCAAATATAGAAGCATTAAAATATATATTTTCTCTACCTGAAAAATCAGGATGGAAACCAGCACCTAATTCCAATAAAGATGTTAATTTTCCATTAATTTTAATAGTACCTTTATTAGGATAAATTATTTTTGTCATTAATTTTAAAAGTGTTGATTTTCCACTTCCATTTGTTCCTATTAAAGCTACAACTTCACCTTCTTTAATTTTTAAGTTGATTCCTTTTAAAACTTCTCTTTTTTCTTTTCTATTTCTAGAAAATAAAAATAGAATTTTTTCTTTTAAAGTATTAGCTTTATCTAAATATACATTAAAAGTTTTATAAACATTATCTACAATTATTTTATAATCGTCTTCGTTTTCTTTCATATTTGCATTCTCCTTCTCGGTAATTATAACATAAGCCTTTTAAAAATCAACAATTTTTTCCTTTAATTTTATTAATCATATTACCAATTTTATTTGTATATTTCCATCTCTTACTATTATAAATTCTTTGAAGTTCATCATAATTATTCTTACTTTCAGTCTGGACCCTTTGTAATTCTTTGTTTTTTTCTTCTATTGATATATCTCTTAAATTTATTTGTCCTTTTAAATATTTAATTTCTTCATTTTTATCTTCAATTTCCTTATTTAAATTTTCCATATTTAATGTATTTATAGTTGTATAAATTTCATTTCTTTTTATCATTTCAAAAAATTGGTCTCTTTTTTTAGTATACTTAACAGATGAAGTAAGACATAGATTTACTCTTAATATACTTTCAAATGTTGTTTCTTTATAATTTACTCTATCTTTTATTTTTTCAAATATTCTTCTACCTTTTTCAGAATTTATTATAAGTGCTGATATCCCTTTATCATCATCAAATTCTGGAAATACATTTTCTACTCCCCAATAATCTCCTATAATAATATCTGCACTATTTTTCCTGCTAAATCTCATTTCACAATTATAGCAAGACTCTCTTAAAAAATAATTTCTTAAAAATCCTTTCATATAAGTATCTTGAGTAAATGGTATTATTTTTCTATTACCATCTTCATAGATATATTCAATTAAATAATTATGCCAACCTTTCTCTTTATTTCTAAAATTAATATGAGTTATTTTCTTTTCATCATAATTTTGAATCTCATTTAAATATCTTTTAAATACCTCTGGACTAGGTACTCCATGACATATTATAGAAATACAAATCAAATTATCATATTCTTTACCCAAAAATGATTTTAATCCTTCTATTTGGCAAGGTGTACCTGTAAACATCACCTTTATATCATTTTTCAAATCATCCTTTACCTTTTTGTATATATCTCCAACTTCACTTTGTACATACTTTGACCCCATTATTTTATATAAGTCTTTTTCATTATCTATTCTAATGTGCTTTGCAATTTTATCTTCTAAAGCAACTCCATATACAACTCCATTATTCTTTAATATTTCTTTAGATAATAAAGCTACCATACCTCCTGATGAGCTTTTTTCTCTATCATCTTCATTCTTACTTTTTGTAGCATAAAAACTTACATTTTCTAATTTATTCTTATATACCTTATTTACTGGACAAATTCTTTTGCACAAATTACATCTGGTACATTTTTCATCATCAATTTCTGGATATTTAAATCCATCATATCTTTCAACTAATTTTATAGCATGGTTAGGACAAATATTCACACATGCCATACATCCTGTACATCCATTTTTACTTGTTATATACTTCTTATCTAAAGCATCTAATTTTTTCAACATTATATTTACTAAATTTTCTGTTTCTTCTTTGTATAAAGGCATTTTATTTTTTAAGATTTCTTTTATTTTATCTTCATTATTCATTATATACTTAAATTTTTCTAACAATAATTCTGGCGTTATTTTATCTACAGGTATTACATAATTTTCATAGTCACCAAATAAATCTTTTGCAATTCCTTTAGATTTAACACTATATCCAATAACTAATGTTGGAACAATGCTAGAATATCCTGCAATACTTGCATGAGTTCTAGCAGCAATTAAATAATCACAATTTGATATAACATATTTTAACTCTTGACAATTATATATTCTATCTTCTAAAACATATATTCTATCCTCATCCTTATATAAATCTTTAATCATTTTTAATGAATCCAAATCATTATTACCTTTTATATAAACATGTGGAATTAAACAAATATTATAATCTGTATCTTTTAAAATTGAATCAATTAAAGCTTTAAAGCTATCTAAAATATGATTTGCATCTTCTGTATACTGAGAAATTAAAGGACTAATATTAATTCCTAAAACTTTTTTGTTTTCTTTAAATATATTTGGTAACTCTATTTTTGTTGTTTCTAAAGAAAACGCTGTATCTGGTACTAATACTAATCTTTCTTTTTCTACATATTTAGATAATGCATTATATGTTAAAGTTTCTCTAGCCATTATTAAATCATAAGATTTTAAATCTCTTATCATTTCATCAGACTCTATTTTTTCAAATAAAGAAGTACACCAAAACACATTTTTTTTGCTTTTTTCTTTTACCTCTTTGTTGATTGTATATATCCAATTAGGTTCCCCGTAGCAATAATTATCTCCACCAACATGTATGCATATATCTGCATTTTCAATTTCTTTTATACAATCTTTTTCATATATCTTTTCAAAATTAGTATAGTCAAAAGGTATGGTCTTATAGTATGCTAATTTTTTCTTTTCATCCTCTGTTAACTCATCTTCTTTATAATAACCTTTTACATACTTAGTAATAATATTATTATAAGATTTTTGGTCGTTCATATCATTTGTAGATAATATAATTTCACCATCACATTTTTTTCTTATCTTTTTAATAGTTGTATTAACTATTGCTTCACAACCTTTATTTAAAAACGAACCTTCTCCATATAATAGAAAATTAATTTTTCTTTTTTCTTGCATAAATTCCCTCCAATATATTATTTATGTTTTAAAAACTTTCCCTTTAATCTTCATTCAAATGATATATCTAAATTTTATATAATCTTTCTCCCTTGTGTTATATCTATTTTAATTTTTTTCTTTGATATCAATAATCTTTGATGCAATATATTTTTATCTTACAAATCTGCCTTTAATAAGGTTTTAAAATGGATTATTTGCTCCTACCTAAACCTCTTCTTCGTCATAACAAATCCTGGCACAAATAGCACCACTATCAATATCTTATTTAGCAATCCTTTTACATCTTTTAAAAGATCTTTCCTTTTTGTTAAAGTCGCAAACAATATATAATGTTTAATTATATATAATCTCTTTTTAAAAGGAACGCCTACCATATCGTGTTCTGTAAGTATATCTTGAAAATACTTAAAATATCCTCTAGGATTTCTTTTAAACTGTTTTTTAATGTTTTTAGAATATCCATCTTTTTGATATTCGCAAATCATTATAGGCTCATTATAACATTTTATTTTGTATTTTAAATCCATTTTGTGATACATGCTGGCTTCTGTTACAAAGTTCTCATTTTCTTCTAATTCATATTTGTAATGTTTTCTTTTTTCTGTAAAAAATGCAATTGCTTTTTCTCCGTCTTCCAATTCCTTAAAATACAAGTCAAACATTGTTGTTCTTTCATTTTTAAATTCTTGTCCGATGTTCTCTCCCTTTTGATCATATTTTAAAAAGCATAATCCATATAAATCCTTTTCATATTGACTTTCTTCATATGCACTTTTTATATATAAAAAAGCATCCTCTGTAAAATAATCATCGGAATCACACTCTATTACTAAATCACCAGTAACATATTCCATTAAATGATTTATGGCTGCCATTTTGCCTTGATTTACTTGTTTTAAATATTTTATATATATTCTATTTTCGTCTCTTATTTTGCTAATTATATTTTCCGTTTCATCTTTAGAGCCATCATCCATAATTAGCCATTCTACCTCTACACCAGAATTTAAGTTTGCTAATATGCTTTCATATAGTCTTTTTAAAAATTCTGCTCTATTAAAAGTTGCTGTTAATATCGATAGTTTCATCCTTTTTGCTTCACATCCTCTATTTTTACTTATGCTGAAGTTTGCCTCAGCCAATAAATTGTATTACTGTGCGATTCCACACTTTCTATACATCAATAGTTTTTACTTCTTCTTCCAAAAGCTTTTCTAATCTTGTTATAATTTTGCTATTGTCATATTCTTCTTGCTTTTCAGAAAAGCCTGTCTTTTTCTTTCGAATTATTTCTTTAAGCTCATTATATATTGCTTTTTCGTTATTTTCTACAATTACTGAATTGCTATAATTCTCTACTGCTTCTCTTGCTGCGGTGTCTGTTATTATTATTGGTTTTCCTAATATTTTTGCCTCTTCTATTACCATTCCATACCCTTCAAATTCAGAAAGCAAGCAGAAGAAGTTGGCTTGTTTCATATATGGATATGGATTCTCTTTTTTGCCTAAAAGATGGAATGTTTCTTCTACTTTTGCATTTTCTATTTGTTTTTCTAAACTTTCTCTTTCTGGTCCATCTCCTATTACGTAGAATTTATGTTTAAATCCTTTGTCTATTAGTCTTTTATGTACTCTAATAATTCTATCTATTGCTTTTTGTTTTGTAAGTCTTGCAACAGTTAAAAAGCATACTGTGTCTGTATTTAGATTGTCTGATACTTGTTCTTTTGCTCCTTCTATAACGTTTTCTGGGTTTATGTAATTATATATAACTCTTTTGTGTACCGGTTGTAAATATTCATCTCTTACATCTTTGTATATTTCGTTAAATTTATCTCTGTTATCTTTGCTTACAAATACTAAAGTTTGATATTTTCCATATGTTTTTTTGTCTATAGCGATTTTTATTTTTGCTTTTAAATCTTTTCCAAATACTTTTGTAATATCATTATGTATCCAAGCAATCTTTCTTGTATTAGGATTCCTTACTCCAAATAGCCTTGTTATTGGCCCTTCCAAAAAGGCTATTTCTATGTCATAATCTCCTTTAACATACTTTTTATAAAAGTGTTTTTTAAATAAAAGTAATTTTAAAGCTGTTGACTTTTTCTTAAAATTTGTCATGTCATTAAATTGGAAATCATATATAGTTTTTAGTTTTACTTTTGAATTTAGCTTTTTTTCGAATTCTCCTTTTGCATATATTGTAAGTATTGTAACATCATATTTTTCGCTTAATTTGTTTGCTAAATCAACTAAAACTTTTTCTGCCCCTCCTAAAGTTAGGCTTGTTATTCCAAACAATATTTTTTTCATTTAACTCTCCCTACTTTATACAGCTACCAAATCTAAGATTTGCACTGTTGCTTAATATAAAAGATCTTATTAATTAATAGTGCGCATATAACTGCAATCATCGTACTTGTTGACATATTAAAGAATACATATCCTGAAAATACTGATATTGCAAATGCTAGCCCTATACCTAAAACATACATTATGTATTCGCGGTCAATATTTTTAAATCTTTTTATTCCAAAATATAGTCCATAAATGAATATTGCCAAAAATGGTCCAAAATATAATAAAAATCCTACTATTCCAAAGTTAAATAAAAATGCGGGTATGTCCATTTCTAAAACAAGTTCTCTAAATTGATTCATATATCCGTTTCCAAAAATTATTAATAATGGATTTGCTTGATTTTTTACTAGAAGTGTATTGTATATTAATTGTTGCATACGTTGGTCATTATTGCTTATATTCCATTTGTTTGCTATATCATATAATTCTAATACTGACTTTTTTTGTGCCTCGTTCATATAAGTATCTTCGATTTCTCCATTATCTATTTTCTGCTTAATTTCCATTAAACTTCCTGTTATGTGTGCTTGCTCATTTGTTGATGTATCTACAATGTCGCCTTCTATATCTTTTAAGTGCTTTCTTCTTTCTAATGTGTTTGAGCCTACAACACCAACAACTGCTACAACTGCTACAATTGCAATTATTCCACAGGCTACAAATTTTTTATTTACTTTGTTATTGCTTATTAATTTTCCTACTATTTCTGCAAATACAAAAGCAACTAAAGCTATTACAAATCCAAATAGTCCTACCCTTGTTCCAATTAACATACATAGGAATATTCCCATTATAATTATTTCGCCTATAATAATTTTTCTGTATTCTTTGTCCGTAGTACTTAGCAAAACGAAGATTGAAAGTGTTAATACTGCACTAATACTGTTACCAGATTCAAACCAACCTTTTAAACCTGTTCCTTCTATATATGTAGTTGATGATGTATTAGTTATAATTGATAATAATATTGATGCTATATATATTGAAACTGATGAGATAACAGCTCTTTGTAATTTACTTTTGTCTTTATCTTTGAACACATAAGCATATACAAATAATATTATTATCATAAATGTGTAATTCATTACATATTGCATTTCATGCACTACATTACTATAGCTAAATCCTGTATTTGCTGTGTTAAATAATAATAAATGAGCCAAAGCATAAATTCCATAAATTAATGCTACTATAAACATTCTTAATTTGTGTTTACTTTTTATAAATAAATCTATTATAACTATTAGCGGTATTATCGGTCTTAGTATTGTAGATGGCGAAATGCTTGTATTAAAAGTATTTCTAAAAACGAAACTTATTATATCAAATACTGGACACAATATTACAAATACAACTAATAAATTTTCTGATAAATTTTCTAGATTAAGTTTTCTTTTTGGTTTTGCTTCAGTTTTTAATTTTTCCATAAATTCTCCTTCTATTTTTTACTTTTGCCATTTAAGATTTTGATAAAAATTTATACCTTCAATCTTATGCAAATCTTTCCTGAATTTTCTTACGTATAAATCTTATTCTTCCCAATTTTTCATATAATTTAAGCGTCTTGTCGTTAACACTTAACATATATTTATTTTTTAAGCTTTTCTCTTTAAAATATTTATTTTCTTTCCATTTTGGAAATGTTGTGTTTAATTTTTCCCAAGCATAATTTATTGTTTTATCTCTTTCTGCTTTATCCTCTATCATAACCATTCTAAGCATTGAGCTACATAATAAATATCTTGCATAATTATATTCCAATTCATTTTTATAATTTTCATATATATTGTTTTCCTTATAAAAATCTATTACATGGTCTAAGACTTGTATAATATCTGCTGTTTTACTAGTTTGTGTGTTTGATATTGAATTATCTCTCTGTACATAATGTATAAATGGTCTTTTTACAATAGATATACTGTTTATATATGGAATTAATTTACAAAAAAACTCTACATCTTCATATCTTAGCCCTACTGGGAATTTTATTCCAGTTCTCTCTATTAACTCTCTTTTTATTAATTTATTCCAAGCTACTACTCTCGCGTTTAATAGCATATCTTTTCTATCTTTGTAAGTTCTTCCTTTGCTTTCTATTGTTTCTTCTGGGTATTCCCATAGATAGTCACATTCTACAACATCTGCTCTATCAATTCTTGCACTTTCGTACATTTCTGCATACATTTCTTCTTCTACATAATCATCAGAATCTAAAAAAGCTATATATTCTCCTGTGGCATATGGCAAAGCATAATTTCTTGCATCTGATAGTCCTCCATTTTCTTTTTCCAAATATATTATCTTATCTGGATATCTTTTTTGGTAATCTTTTGCAATTTCTTCTGACCCATCTTTGCTTCCATCGTTTACTAGTATTATCTCTATGTCTTGTAATGATTGATTTACCAATGATTTTATACTTCTTTCTATATACTCTTCCACATTGTAGAATGGAACTATTATACTAACTTTTTTCATCTAATCGCCTCTTTAAACTTTATTTTAAAGTATCTAATTGCTAGTTTTTTTATTATTTTATCTTTAGATATAATTTGATATCTATACATAATAAGATTTTCTTTATTAATTGTTTTAAATTTCTTATTTTAATATTTTTTGTCATTTTTCTATTTTTTATTTCTTTAATATATTTTTCTTGGTCTTCTGGTTGTAACTCTTTTGTTTTTAAAATTATTGCGTTAGTGTAATATATTTTTACATTTTGTTTTGTTAATTTATCTAATTTTAATTTTTCTAGAAATTCCATTGCATTATCATAATGAGCTAAAGCATCATATGCTTTTTTTAGTGTTTTTTTATAATCTTCATTTCTGGTTATACTGTTATCACTTTGAACATAGTAATATCCATAAAAATTAATTGATATCATCGTTTTGGCTAAAACTATTACAAATGGCATTAGACCAAAGTCCTCGTGCTCAGTTCCTACCTTGAATTTTAAATTGTTATTTGTGAAAATATCTTTTTTTATTAAATAAACACAAGGTGAGTCTAGCAATACATCTGTGCTATACAATTTATTAAAGCCATCTTGTCCAGAAGTGTTTTCGAAAGTAGCCCCTGGTACTAATTCTAAAAGCTTTCCTTCTCTATTTACTCTTTGTAATTTAAATTTTATTAAGTCTATATCTTGATTAATATATTTTTCTAAATTTTTAAATAAGGCTTCGTCTATATAATCATCAGAGTCTAAAAACATTATATAATCGCCTTTTGCTTTTTCTATTCCAAAATTTCTTGTATCAGCAACACCAGTATTTTCCTTGCTGTAATAACTAACTATTTCTGGATATTTATCCTTGTATTCATTTATTATTTTCTCGGAATTATCCTTGCTTCCATCATTAATAATAACCATTTCTATATTTTTATATGATTGATTAATAACTGAATCAAAGCATTTTCTTAAATACTTTTCGGTATTGTATACAGGAATTATTATACTTATTTTTTTCATTCCCTACTCCTTAATAATTTCTTTTAATGTGTTAAAAATGTTTTTATTATATTCGTTTGCATCGAATTTTTTAGTTATTGTATATCCTGTTTCTATGAAATCTTTCATTGCTTTGTATAGTTCTTTTTCCTCTTTTTTTACTACGATTCCACGACCTTCGATTTGCTCGTAGTCAGAGACATCTGTAGTGATTATCGGTTTGTTTAATATAAAAGATTCTAAAAATACTACTGGATATCCTTCATAATCTGAAGATAATACTACACAGTCACTTATTCTATAATATGGATATGGATTTTTCTTTCTTCCTAGAAATACTATTTTGTCTTCCAAGTTTTTTTCCTTTACCATATCTTTATACATTTTGTTGTCCGGTCCATCGCCTATAAAAACTATTCTAAATTTTTTGCTGTCTTTTTTTAGTTGTTCTGCTGCATCTATAATTCTTGTTAGCTTTTTCTGTCTTTCATCATGTCTTCCAACATTTAGGAAAGTTACTACATTTTCTTTTTTTATATCTTTTATTTCCTCTTCGGATTTATTTATTATTCTTTTATCGTTTATTAAATTATTACATACTGTAACTTTGTCTTTTAGCTTTGGAAAAACTTTAATAAAACTATTTTTTCCTTCTTCTGATACAAATATAATTTTTTTAAATTTTGTTACTTTTCTTTCATTAAAAAAGTCCTTCATTTGTTTTTCATTATTATTGTATAGTATTAAATAGTCTGCATGTCCCCACAAAGCATTGTTTTTTGAGCATGTCCTTGCTACAAAGCTTGCGGGTATTGAATATGTTGCAAAACTTGCGGAGAAATCAAATTTATTTTTGTATTGTTTTATAAATTTAAATCTTTTTATTATGTTCTTAAATTTTCTTATTAATATATTTTTATCATTTGCTGGGGCATATTCTATTATTTTGATATTTGGTGAAATTTTATCTAGAAAAACTCCTTCCTTTTTTTCTAATACTAATGTAATATCATATCCATGTTCTAATAAATAATTGGTAAGAGTTACTAGTGAAGTTTCTATTCCTCCTAAGTCTAAATTGTATGCTGCAAATAATAATTTTTTCATAAAATTTTATTCCTCATTTCTCCCATTTTTTCGTATTCATTTTATATTAAAACAGCTAATGTGTCAACGGGATTTAACAAAGCAAAAAGCTTAGAAATTTTTATCTTTCTAAGCTTTTACGTTTTTAATTTTTATCTATAAAATCTTCTATTATTTTTATCATATTTTCTGTTTGACTTATAAATTTATTAGGCTTAAATGTCTTTGATTTTTCTATTGCTTTTTCCAATTCATCTAATTCTACAACCCCAATTAAAAATCCTTGCTTGTCAAATGAATCAACTATTTGAATTTGATGGTCATTTACATGTTCTCCAAAACTACTTAAACGTGGTACTGCAATAACCTTTTTTCCCATCTTAAGTGACGTAACAATTGAACCTACTCCACCATGTGTTATTATTAAATCTGCTTTTTCCATTAAATCTCTTAATTTATCCTGTGGCATTAAACTAAAAATTTCCATATCTTTTGATTCATATTTAGTTCTACCTGCCTGTACCACAACTTTTTCTTTTATTACTTTCTTATCTATTAATTCTTGAATTTTATCTAGCAGACGATGGAAGCTATTATCCTGTGTTCCTAATAATACTAATATCAAAATATTGATCCTCCTAATTTTGCTTTTGGATATAGTTTTAGCATTTCTTCCCATTGAACTATAAATAAATCTGCAAATTTGTAAATTAATTTTCCTGTTGCAGTTTTAGAGTCCCTGTTTGCAAATGTTTCTATATATATAATTTTTCTTCTAAATATTTTTCCAAGTACACACATTGGTCCGGCAGTGTGTGTACCTGTTGTTACTATATACTGTGGTCTAATTTTTATAAAATAAAATACGGTTAGTATACAGTTCCATAAGAATTTAAATGGATAAACAAGTGGACGTGACCTTGTTCCATATACCATATATGATATCTTTTTTCCATATTGTTTTTTAAAACCCTCTGTAAATTTATCTTTTTCTGTAATTATATGATAATCGTATTTTTCAAACATTGGCTTTAGTTGCATTAACTCATTAAAATGGCCACCTGTACTAGATATAAATAGTACTTTTTTCTTTTTCATATTTCCTCCGAATACTATTTGTTTTCATTATCTTCTTTGTCTGTATTTGCAGTTTCGCCTGCTGCTTTATCTGTATCATTTTGAAGTTCTACATATCTTTTTATTTTCATAGTTGTTGTTTTTGCAAACTCATCATGTTTTAATTCTAATTTCTTTACAGCTTTATATGATGTTAATTGTTTGTTTACTTCTTTTATTTTTTCCCATATTATTTTATGAATTTCTTCTTCGCTTAAATCTTTTCCATGTAATCTTTCTATTTCTTCTTTGTTAGGTATTACTCTCGCTGTAATTATTAATTCTTTTTCACCTTTTACTTCTTTTCCATATACCATACATTCTTGTATCTCTGGTATTTTTGATAATAATAATTCTATTTCTTCTGGATAAATATTTTTACCATTTTGTGTTACTATAACATTCTTACTTCTTCCTGTAACAAATACATATCCATCTTTGTCCATATATCCAATATCTCCTGAGTTGAACCATCCATCATGTACAACTTCTTTTGTTGCTTCCTCATCTTCAAAATAACCTAACATTAATGTTCTACTCTTAATCCAAATTTCTCCTTCTCCGTTTTCGTTTGGATTATGTATTTTAATTTCTGCACAATTTACTGGAAGACCAACAGAGCCTATTCTTGTATCGCATTCTGGTGTAAGAGCTGCAATTGGTGCTGTTTCTGTTAATCCATATCCCTGTAAAAATTCTATACCAATATCTTGAACCCATTTTCCTATTTTCTTATCTATTGGTGCTGCTGCAGAAACTATTATTCTCAAATTTCCGCCTAAATTGTCGTAAATTTCTTTAAACACTTTTCTTTTAATATCTATTCCAACACTTTTTAATGCATTTGTTATATGTATCATAGAATTTACTAAACCTGCTTTACCGCTTTTTTCTATTGATTGATTAATCTTCTTGTATAAAGTTTCTACAAGTAATGGCACTGCAAGCATTGCTGTAGGTTTTGCCTCTTGCATATCTGGTACAATATATCTTAAACCTGTACATATTGCAACTGAGCAACCATATGCAAATGGTAATAATGCTCCAATTGATGATTCATAAGTATGATGTAATGGTAATACAGAGAAAAGTCTGTCCCATTGATATAATTTTACATATTTAGAAACAGCATTAACATTTTCTGCTAAGTTTCTATGGCATATCATAACTCCTTTAGCTTGTGATGTTGTACCAGATGTAAATATCAAGAATTTAAATTCTTCTGGGTCAATTTTTACATCCATATATTCTGTATTTCCTGCATCTGTTAATTTCTTTCCTTCTGCTATTACATGTTCTATTCCAACGTGTCTACCTTGAACAGGTTCGTCACTGTTCATTTCTATAAAATATTTTACCATTGGTAAATTATCTTTAATTTTCTCTATAGATTCCTTTTTCTTCTTAGAATAAATTACTGCTGCAGCATGTGAACGTTTTATAACATTTTCTATTTCGTTGTTTGGTAGCTCCTTATCTATTGGCACAGCTGTTCCAACACCACATAGTATTGAAAAATAAGATACATACCAATAATATGTATTTTCACCAATTATTATAATTCTTTCATTAGTTAAATTTAGGTATTTCATAAGACCTGTACCTAAATTTATAACATCATTACCAAATCTTTCGTATGTATATTCTTCAAATTTTGCTTTATGGTCATGATTAGGTCTTTCTAGAATATACACATTATCTTTGTATAATTCTATTGATCTTTTAAATATTTCTTTTACATCTTTATAGTGTGTCTCTTCATAAAATTTTTTCTTATTCTTTTTATCCTTCATTTTATCTATTTGATCATAATTTACCTGCATTTCATCTATGTTTTCCATATCGTTCATTTTCATTTTAGGAAATTTAAAATCAGGCATTTTAAAATCTTTTAATATTCTCATAACACTATCACTCCTATACGCCTATATTATTTCACAATTATTAGATTTTGTAAACTATTTTCAGATTTATATACTACTTAGTATAATTGTATTTTGAATTTTTTTGTGCTAGAATTAATCTGCAGTCGAAATCTTAGATTTCGCGTCTGCAAATATAGTTGGCAAAGCCAACAAGTCCTTTTAGGATGGTACTTAAAAGTTCACAATTTTGGAAGGAGGAATAATAATGGCTTATTTTGAACATGATTTTGAAATTGGATTAAAAGATGTAGAGAAGCCTAATTATTTAAGCAATAAAGCTATTTTGTCATTTTTCGAGGACATTGGTTCATACCATTCAGACAGTATTAATTTTGGTTTAAATGATATACCTAACACTCATTCTTCTTGGGTTTTACTTGGTTGGAAAGTTAAGGTTTTAAAAAGACCTGTTTATGGAGATAAATTGCATATAGTTACTTGGGCTAGAAATGTAGAAAAGTTCTCTACATATCGTGATTTTGAAGCATATAATAAAAATAATGAATTGGCTATTATTGCTACTTCTAAATGGGTTTTAGTAGACACAACTACTGGAAGATTAAGACCAATACCAGAGGATATTGTTAGCAAATATAAACCTGATACAAAAATGGTATTTCCAGAAAATGAATCTATACTTTCTAAAATTCCAGATGCGGATAAGTATGAATCAGAATCAATTTATACTGTACAACGTTCTCAAATAGATGTAAATAAACATATGCACAATTTATATTATTTGGATATAGCATACGAAGCTTTACCAAAAGAAGTTTATGAAAACAATATATTTGATTCATTTGAGATTTGTTATAGAAAACAAATTAAACTTCATGATACTGTAAAATGTTATTATGCTTTTGAGAATAATACTCATAAAGTTATTATTAAAAGTTTGAATGATAAAATAATTCATGCAATTATTACGTTTAATTAAATTTGTAAGAAACTCCTAAAGTCAAAACTTTAGGAGTTTTATTTCAACAAATCATATATATTTTCGAACACATAACCTCTGTTCTGTAATTCTTGTATTAATTGTGGCAATAATTCACAATTTTCTTTTTTTGTACCATTATCATGCATTAAAATTACAACGCTATTTTTATTTCCAATCGTACTTTCTACATAAGCTATCATATCATTAACATTTGTTAAACCTGCAGAGTCTGCAGTTAGTGCATTCCAGTCCAAATGAGCAACACCATTTTGGTTTAATAAATTTACCGCATCTGCCTTTACTTGTGCATATTTGCCACCAACAGTTCCACCAGGGAATCTAAATAATCTGGAATTATAATTTTGGTTTCCTATTGCATTTTTTATTGCTGCTTCTGCTCTATTATATTCATCCAAAACAGTTTCTGGTGAAGAATATATATTTTGATATACATGTGTAAATCCATGATTTCCTATATAATGTCCTTCTTGATATGCCCTTTTTACAACTTCTGGATATCTTTCCACATTACTTCCTAATACAAAAAATGTTGCCTTTACATTGTATTGTTTTAATATATCCAATATTGGAATTGTAACTGATTTTGATGGTCCATCATCAAAAGTTAAAAACACCCTTTTATAATCAGAATTATAAATATGGCTAACTTTATCCACTATTGAATTTTTCTTTAAATCGTCTGAAAAGAATAATTCATGTGTTGGCATACTTTTAGCTGCTATTTTGTTTTCTATTAAGCTTAAATTTTTTATATGATGCTGTATGCCAAAGAAAATAGCTGTGCATAAAAGCGCAATAATTAATACCGAAACTATAGAAATTATTACTACTTTTTTTACGTTTAATCTTGGTTTTACTTCTATTAAATCTAGTGTCATTTTGAATCACCTAATAATGTTTATGTTTTTTTAATATTATATATTAATGACATAAAAAAAACAATAAGAAAAACATTTTGTGTGTAATTCTTATTGTTTTTATTTTTTCGTCTTGGTGGGCTATATGCAGAGCTAAGGTCTTGAAGTTCAAAAAAGGGATTTTAAGGACCGTCCCCCGATCCCTATACCTCATCTTTAGTTGTATTAATCTTTAATAGTTTAAATATTTCTACAATTACTAATGGTGATAATATTAATAATATTGTTTCTATTAAATTACCTATTGGTAGAATTGGAATACTGAATATGTGTCTTAATGGTGGTACCAATAGTATTATTAACATTAATGCTGCTGATGCTCCAACTGCAAGCCATAGCATCTTATTATTGAATGGATGTGTTTTGAATACAGATTTTTTGTTGTTTCTTATGTTAAACACATGTACTAGTTCTGAAAATGCTAATGTCATAAATGCCATTGTTTGACCAATTTCTACTTTTACTTCTTGTGGTTCTACGTATTCTGCTCCATTTGCTAATGCTTTATCTAAGTTATCTACTTCTTCTGCACTATAAATTTCTCCGTCCATTCTTACCATTGTTGGTAAATTTTCTTCCGGTGTTGCAAGACCTATTATGAATGCTGCAAGTGTTATTAAACCAATCATTATTCCTTGATATATTACTCTGAAAGACATTCCTTTTGTAAATATACCCTTTTGTTTCTTTGGTTTTCTTTTCATTACATCATCTTCTGCTGGGTCCACTGCTAAAGCTAATGCAGGAAGTGAGTCTGTTACTAAGTTAATCCATAATATATGAATTGGAAGTAATACTTCTATTAAATTAATATCTATTCCAAATGTGCTACCAAGCCATGGTGTAATTAATATTGCTAAGAATAATACTATTATTTCACCAACATTACTAGAAAGTAAGAATTGAATTGCTTTTAAGATATTATCATATATACGTCTTCCTTCTTCTACAGAAGAAACAATAGTTGCGAAATTATCATCTGTTAATATTACATCTGCTGCTTCTTTTGATACATCTGTACCTACAATACCCATTGCACAACCAATATCTGCAGTCTTTAATGCTGGGGCATCATTTACACCATCACCAGTCATGGCAACAATTTCTCCATTTGCTTGCCAAGCTTTTACTATTCTTACCTTGTGCTCTGGTGAAACCCTTGCATAAACAGAATATTTTCTGATATTTTTAGTTAAATCTTCATCTGACATTTCTTCTAGTTCGCTACCAGTAATAGCTTCGTCTTCGTTTTCTAATATTCCAAGTGCTTTTGCTATTGCTACTGCTGTTATTTTGTGGTCACCAGTAATCATTACAGTTTTTATTCCTGCTGTTTTACATTTTTCTACAGCTGCTTTAACTTCTTCTCTAGGTGGGTCTATCATTCCAACCATACCAACATAAATTAAATCTTGCTCCATATTTTTCATTTCTTCATCTGTTGGTTCATGGTCTATTTCTTTGTATGCCATTGCTAAAACTCTTAATGCGTCTTTTGCCATATCTACATTGTTCTTAGATATTTCTTGTTTATAAGACTCTAAATCTGTTTTTATTTCACCATTTATTATATAAGAATTACATCTTGCAAGTAATTCGTCTATTCCACCTTTTGTACATACTAAATATTTGTCTCCAACTTTATTTACTGTTGTCATTAATTTTCTGTCTGAATCAAATGGTATTTCTTTAACTCTTTTTAATTTTAATGTTTCTTTTAGATTAAAACTAATATTAAAACCTAAGTCTATTAATGCGGTTTCTGTTGGATCTCCAGTTAGTTTATTATTTTCTCCAATTTTAGTATCATTACATAATGTACATACTTGCATTAATCTATCTAACTCGCCATTAATATCTTTAATATTTGTAACATCTTCTATTTTGTTATCTACAAACACTTTTTGAACTGTCATTTTGTTTTGAGTTAATGTTCCTGTTTTATCTGAACATATAACTGTTGCACTACCTAAAGTTTCAACTGCAGGTAATTTCTTTACAATGGCATTTTTCTTTACCATTCTTTGAACACCTATTGCTAAAACAATTGTAGACACTGCTGCTAATCCTTCTGGAATTGCTGCAACAGCTAAACTTACAGCTGTCATAAACATTTCTATTATGTCCTTACCATAAGCAATTCCTATTGCAAATATTACAACACATATAGCAAGTGCTGCTATTCCTAATGTTTTTCCTAATTTATTTAATTTGATTTGAAGTGGTGTTTCTGTTCCTTCTGTATCGTTAATTATTTCTGCTATCTTACCAACTTCTGTGTTCATTCCTGTTTCTACTACAATACCTTTTCCTCTTCCATAAGTTATAAGAGAAGAAGAGAAAAGCATATTTGTTCTATCTCCAAGACTTACTTTTTCATCTTTTATTGTATCTGCATTTTTGTCTACTGGTACAGATTCACCTGTTAAAGATGCCTCTTGTGATTTTAAGTTTGCGCTTTCTACTATTCTTAAATCTGCTGGCACATAGTCACCTGTGTCTAAAACTACTACATCACCTGGAACTAGTTCTCTTGATTGTACTACAATGACTTTTCCATTACGAATTACTTTAGATGCGTGTGCACTTAATTTTTGTAATGCTTCTAGTGATTTTTCTGCTTTACTTTCTTGAACTACACCTATTATTGCATTAAGTACTACAACTATTAAAATTATAATTGTATCTGTTATTCCTTCTCCTTCTGCAATTCCTACCGCACCAGATACCACTGCTGCAACAATTAAAACAATTATCATGAAATCTTTAAATTGTTCTAAGAATTTTACAAATAAAGATTTTTTCTTTTTTTGTTTTAATTCGTTCATTCCATACTTTTCGTATTTTGCTTTTACTTGCTCATCTGTTAAGCCTTCTTTTACATTGGTTTGTAATTCTTCTTCGACTTCACTTATTCCTTTGTTAAACCAATTCAAAATTTATCTCTCCTTTTTTTATTTATTATACACAAAAAGCAAGACTTTAAAAAACTTTTTGTGTTTTTTAAAAGTCTTGCTTACCTAAATTAGGTTACTAACCAGAATACTTCGCGATTGTTGATTAGTAGTTTATAAGCTACTCCCTTTTAAAGTATTTGTATTTTATCACTTTGGAATAATTTTTTCAATATTTTTGTATAAAAATTTCAAATTTATTTTGCATATATAATTAATCTTGCAGAACCATTTCTTGAACAAGTTGCAAGAGTTATCTCTGGTACTCCTCCAGTATCTCTGAATATATAACTTGTATCTTGTGGAGATGTTTCGAATTTATTATATATTGTATATTCAACTGTTACACCATATAAGTCTGTAATATATACTTTATCACCTATATTTAAATTTTTATTTTTAGAAAAGAATAATCTATTTAAATAATTATGACCTGCTATAACTGTATTTCCAGGTTCATTTGGTCCTGGTCCATATTCGACACATACACCCTTCTCAAGAGCTTGTTTAGAAAGTGTAGATATAATTGGATATCTTATTGCCGTTTTTGGAATTCTAATATATCCACAAATGTCAAAACCATAATATTTATTAGCTGATTTTTTGCTTGTTGATGATCTTGCAGATTTTACTTTGCTAGCCTTTGAACTTCTGGCTGAATCTGTATCACTATCTGTTTGTGTTGTTTCATCAGTTATTATATTTCCTTCTGTGTCACCTATTTCGTTAGTAAATTCCGAAATAAACTCATCGGAATTGTTGTTTATAATTTTAGCTGAAATAAATTTATAAACAACATATATGGCGATTCCTATTAAGATTATTAATAATATTATAAAAAAAGTATCTAAAACTTTTTTATAAGCTGTCTCTGCTGACATTTTTACCTCCATTAAATTTTTATATTTAACATTACCAAAAGGTGAATTGTACAAATTACAATTCACCCATTAGTCTAAATTAATATATATTATTCAGCAAGTTTTGCCCAAATTATAATTCTACCTTTACTATCATCTGTACATGTTGTTAGTGATATTTCTGGTTTTCCTCCTGTATCTCTGTCAAAATAATCTGCATCATTTTCACTTGTTTCGTATTTATTATAAATTGTATATTGCAATCTTGTTCCAGAATTATCTGTAATATAAATTGTATCACCATTCTCTAGTTTGTAGTTATTTGAAAAGAATTGGCCATTTCTGTAATTATGTCCAGCAATTACTGTGTTTCCAACTTGATTTGGTCCAGGTCCATATTGCATTACTACAGCTGTATTCATTGCTTTTGGTCCCATTTGTTTTAATATTGGAAGATTTACATTTGTTTTTGGAATTTCTATTGCACCTACAACATCGAATCCTTTAAATTTTTTTGATGTATCTCCAGCTGTTCCTGACCCAATTGAATTTACATCTATTAATGCATTTAAGTCTCCTGTAAGTCCATTATCGTCTACTGATGTTATATTATTGGCATTAAATGCAGTATCCATAAACTCTGCTGTATCCTTATCTAGGAAATATTTTGTATAAATCTCATAGCCTAGGAAACCTAATAGCCCAACAATTCCAATAATTACAACAATTAATAAAACAGTTAATACTTTACTATATTTACTATCAACAAACATAATTTTACCTCCAATTACCTATCTAAAGTATATTATACCATATTTTTTTATGTTTTCATATACTTTATGTAAATTTTTTCTTTTGTTTTAACACATTTTTGTTCCTAATTTTTTACCACCTAATAGGTGAAAATGCAAATGTTTTACTGTCTGCCCTGCTTCTTCTTTGCAGTTATTTATAATTCTATATCCTTTATCTGCAATTCCTTGCTCTTTTGCTATTTTATTTATTACTAAATGTATTTTTGCTATAATATCAGCATTTTCTTCTGTTATTTCGCTTATATCATTATAATGTTTTTTTGGTATTACTATTATATGAACTGGTGCCATTGGGTTAATATCTTTAAATGCTAATATTTCGTCATCTTCGTATACTTTTGTAGAAGGTACTTCTCCTTTTACTATTTTACAAAATAAACAATCTTCCATTTTAATTACCTCCATAGGGAATAAGGGACGGTCCTTTTTTCCCTCTTTTCAAACTTTATAACATTACTATATATACTTATTTTTTAATAATCGGGATTTTAAGGACCGTCCCCAAATCCCTTTTATTTTATTAATACAGCTTTTATTCTTCTTACTCCAGATGAACTAGATTCTTCTTTTTTAATCTTAAATGTTCCTAGCTCTCCTGTATGTTTTACATGAGGCCCTCCACAAATTTCTTTGCTAAAATCTCCTATTGTATAAACTTTTACTCTATCACCATATTTATTTGTGAATAATCCTATTGCTCCGGATTTTTTTGCATCTTCATAACTCATTTCTTCGCAAGTTACTGGTAAGTCTTCTTTTATTTTTTCATTTACTAAATCCTCTACTTGTTGAATTTCTTCCTTTGTCATTTTTTGAGGATGTGTAAAGTCAAATCTTAATCTTTCTGTTGTTATATTAGAACCACTTTGTTTTACATGATCTCCTAAAACTTGTCTTAGTGCTGCATGCAATAGATGTGTTGCTGTATGATAAGCTATTGTTTGTTCATTTTGTTCTGCTAAACCACCTTTAAATTTATGCTCACTACCTTGTCTAGATTTTTCTTGATGCTCTTTAAATAATTTATTAAATCCTTCCATATCAACTTTTATATCATTTTCTTTTGCTAATTCCTCAGTTACTTCTGGAGGGAATCCATATGTATCATATAATTTGAATACAGTTTCTGTATCTATAACATCTTTTCCTTCTGCTTTTGCTTTGTTTGCAGCTTTCATAAATTCTTTTTCTCCATGTGCTAGAGTCTTTACAAATTTATTTTGCTCTTCTATTATAACTTGTTTAATTGTTTCTTTATTTTCTTCTAGTTCTGGATACATTTCTTTTAAGTTTTCTACATTTAAGTCTATTAAATTTTCAGTTTCTTTTAAGTCTATTTGTAATTTATTTAAATGTCTTGTCATTCTTCTTATTAGTCTTCTTAATATGTATCCTCTGTCTATATTACTTGGTCTACCACCATCTGCAATTACCATCATACTTGCTCTTAAATGTTCTGCTACAATTCTTCTGCTTTGGATATTATCTACTTTTTGTAATTCCTCTAACTTGTCCATAATTGGTGCAAATAATTCTGTTTCAAAAGGAGTTTCTTTTCCTTGTAATAGCATTGTCATTCTTTCTAGTCCAAGTCCAGTATCTACATTATGTTGTTTTAGTTCTGTTAAGCTTCCGTCTTTATGTTTAAAATATTTCATAAATACATTATTCCATATTTCTACATATTTACCACAGTCACAGTCTGGATTACATCCTTCTGAGCACTTTGGTTTACCTGTATCGTAGAACATTTCTGTATCTGGTCCACATGGTCCTTCTTCTCCTGCTATCCACCAATTATCTTTTAAGAAATATATTCTTTCTTTTGGTATTCCTGCTTCTTCCCAATATTTCGCAGCTTCTTCATCTTTTGGTGCTTCGTCATTTCCTGCAAAACATGTTACTGAGATTTTCTCTACTGGAATATTTAATACTTTTGTTAAAAATTCAAAACTCATTTTTATAGATTCTTCTTTAAAATATGCTCCTAAAGACCAATTTCCAAGCATTTCGAAATATGTTAAATGTCTATTGTCTCCTACTTCATCTATATCATTTGTTCTTAAACATTTTTGATAATCTGTTAATTTATTACCTTCTGGATGTTTTTCTCCTAACAAATATGGTACCAATTGTTGCATTCCAGCTGTTGTAAATAAAACAGATGGATCATTAATTGGAATTAATGGTGCACTTGGTATTACTTTATGTCCATGTTCTTCAAAAAATTTTAAATATTTGTTTCTTATTTCTATTGCCTTCATTTTCAATCTCCTTTTTATTGTTTAAGCTATCTACACGTTTTAATTTTTGCATTTAAATTATATTATATATTACCATAAATTGCAAGATTTTCGTTTTTTACTTTTTATGTATAATTTAATTTTTTCTAGAAATACTAATTTTAGACAAAATAAAAAGGAGGAAAATTATGAAAGCAACTGGAGTAGTAAGAAGAATTGATGATTTAGGTAGAGTTGTTATTCCAAAAGAAATACGAAAAACTTTAAGAATAAAAGAAGGTGATCCTTTAGAAATATTTACTGATAAAGAAGGAGAAGTTATTTTAAAGAAATATTCCCCTATTGGTGAATTGTCTGAATTTGCAATTGGATATGCAGAAACACTTGCAAAAACTACAGGTCACATAGCTTGTATTACAGATAAAGATACAGTAATCGCTGTTGCTGGTGGTTCTAAAAAAGATTACTTAGAACAAGGTTTGAGTGAAGAAATCGAACAAATTATGGAAGATAAAGAAGTCTATAAAAGTGATAAAAATAATAACATGTCAGTTCCTATTGTAAAAAATGATAAAAAAGACAAAATATATAATTCTCAAATAGTTTATCCAATTATTTCTAATGGAGATTCTATCGGAACTGTTATTTTACTTTCTAAAGAACCAACAACTAAAATGACTGATGTTGAAACAAAAGTTGCTCAGTCAGCTGCTAGTTTCTTAGGAAGCCAAATGGAAATTTAATTTAAAAATGCCTCGCAAAAGAGGTATTTTACATATTTAGTCTTTTGCAATCGTTAACACTCCAACTTTTTTGGCTCCATTTTCTTTAAGTAATCGACTACATTCATTTGTAGTACTTCCTGTTGTAAAAACATCATCAAATAATAAAATTTTTTTGTCTTTTATTTTTTCTATATTTTTAACGCTATATGCATTTTTTATGTTCATTTTTCTTTGTATTTCGTTCAATGTGCTTTGGGGTTTTATATTTTTGTCTTTATATAATATATCTATTTCTATTTTTATATGATTTTCTCTTTTTTTCAGCTCTTCTAATATTAAATATGTTTGATTATATCCTCTTAGTCTTTTTCTTATTTTATTTAATGGAATTGGAATTAAATAATCATATGAAAATATATATTTCATTACTTTTTTATTAGCATATATAAATTCTGCAAACAATTTACTTAAATATGCTTTGTCTTTAAATTTATATTGAACAATTTTTTCCTTTATTATTCCTGTATATTTAAAAATATGCATATGTTCATCATAATAAATTCCTTTTAATTCCAAAAAGCATTTTCTATTTGGAAAAATTATTTTGTCTATTTTCTTTTTACATCTATTACAAATTGCGTCATCGCAAATTTTTTCGCATATCCCACATGTTTGTGGGAATAAAAAATTGAGAGCTTTATTAATAAGTTCCATATTCCTCCTTATTATTTGCCCCCAATTCTAATTTAAGATATCATTCTTAATTTATATTCTAAACCTGTGTTACGAATCTTTGTATCTGCATTTTGTATCATAAATCTTACCACATTATCGTTTCCAATTAATATTAATAGTTTTTTAGCTCTTGTTAATCCTGTATATAATAAATTCCTTGTAAGAAGCATAGGAGATGACCCAGTAACTACCATTATTACAACATCAAATTCACTACCTTGTGCCTTATGTACTGTTATTGCATATGCATGTTCTATTTGGTCCATATCGGAGAAAGCATACCACGCTTCTTTTTCGTCATCAAAGAAAATTTTTATTTGTTTGTTTATAAAATCTATTTTCTCTACCTTTCCAAGTTCTCCATTAAATATTCCTGTTCCGTTTTCATACTTTGCTGTTATGCCATTTCCTTTTTCCCAATAAATATCGTAATTATTTTTCACTTGCATAACTCTGTCGCCTTCTCTAAATACAACCTCTCCTACTTTTTTCTCGTTTTTCTTGCTATCTTCAGGATTTAATTCTTTCTGCAATCTTTTATTTAATTCTTTGGTTCCAAGCAATCCCTTTTTAGTTGGTGATAGAATTTGTATATTTTCGAAAAAGTCATAATCTCCGAAATTCTTTAATTTTCCTTTACATAATGAAATTATTTGGTCCAACATAATGTCTTGACTTTTTTCTTTTATATAAAAGAAATCATCTTTTAAACCTTCTTGCTCTTCTTTACTTAAAAAGTATTCGCCATCATTTACCCTATGTGAATTAACAATAATCTTACTTTCTGCAGCTTGTCTAAAAATTTCATCCAAAAATATTGTTTTTATTCTTTTTGAATTTATTATATCTTTTAATACACTTCCTGGTCCAACAGATGGTAATTGGTCGGTATCTCCTACTAATACAAGCTTTGTACCTTGATATATTCCATTTAACAAATAGTTCATTAAATATATATCTACCATTGATGCTTCATCTACAATTATTACATCTGCATCTATTGGAGCTACATCATAATTCATAATTGTAAATTCATTATCTTTTTCTATCTTTCCTATTTCTAGAAGCCTATGTAATGTTTTAGCTTCTTCCCCTGTCATTTCTGTCATTCTTTTTGCAGCTCGTCCTGTAGGTGCACATAATACAACTTTTCTTCCATGAGTTTTATAAATATCTATAACATTTTTTATAATTGTAGTTTTTCCTGTACCTGGTCCACCAGTGATTACCACTACATTGTTTGAATTTATTGCTTGTATTGCTTCTTTTTGCTTTTTAGATAAATTTATATTTCCTACTTTTTCTATCTTCTCTAGCTCTTTATTAAATCCATCTATTTTCTTTATATTTCGTGCTGAATCTAGCAATATAAGTTTACTTGCAATATTTGCTTCTGCCTCATATAATTCTTTGCTATAAACCCAATTTTCATCTTCTCTTTTTTCTATTACAATTTCTTCTTTTACATTTAAATCTATTAAACAATGCTCTATATCGTCTTCTTCCACTTTTAATAGTTCTTTTACATATTTTATTAGATTTTCCTCTAGAGTACAGCAATGACCATTATATGATATTTTTATAAGTCCATATTTTATTCCACATTTAATTCTCTTATAATTATTTATTTCGAAACCATTTTCCAATGCATATTTATCTAATTTAGCAAAATCTATACCTTTTACTAAATCTATTAAAATATATGGATTAGATTCTATTTCATCTATTGTTTGTGGTCCTAATTTTTTATAAATATTTTTTGCATTTGCAGGACTTATTCCAAAATTTCCTAAATATCCAACAATTTGCCAAAGGTCCCAATTTTCCACAAAAGATTCTGCCATTTCTATGGCTTTTTCTTTTGTAATTCCTTTTATTTGTGCTAATTTTTCTGGTTCAAATTTAAATACATTTATTGTATCTTCCCCAAAAGTCTTTACTATTTTTTTAGCTGTTGCAGGGCCAATACCTTTTATTGTACCATTTGATAAGTATTTTTCTAAAGAATCTAGGGTCTTAGGCATTATTTTTTCGAATGTTTCTACTTTAAATTGTCTTCCGTATTCTTTATGTGTTACAAAATTTCCTATTACTTTAATGTAATCTCCTTCTATTAAAAAAGGCATATATCCTACAATTGTAATTGAATCTTCTTCATTTTCTAATATTCCAATTAAATAACTATTAACTTCATTTTGATATATAATTTCTGTTAGTTGTCCTGTTAATTCCACTTTTTACCTCTTTTCCACACATTACAATAATTTTATCATATTAGTTAAATATTAACAATTTTATTTTGAAATTTCGTCCATTATTTCCTTACATTCGTTCCAATCAGAAGCTTTTATAAAATTATAATCCTTTGATAATTTCGAAATTATTTTATATGTATCATCGCTAGAATCCAAATCCACCATAATTATTCCTTTGGTTAATTCCTCTTTATTATGTAATAGTTTACAAATTATATTTCTAGTAAAACATTCTATTCTATCCTCTTGATTTTTAGCTGCTATTATTACATATATTCCATCTTGTTTAAATTTTGTACATGCAAAATAATATCTAATTGTTTTTGCAATTTCTATTAAACCATATAAGGCAAGTGTCCATAATATAGCATTTGGTATAAAATCTTGCATATTATCACCTTCTTATATAGTATATGTTTTTCTTTATAAAGTGTTAAAATAATGCAAAATTTGTTTAAACTTAGCACAAAAAGAAAAAACACTTTGCTTTTAAACAAAGTGTTGGTATATATAAACGAAGAGGGCTATTCTTCATTGATATTATTTTCTTGTTTTTCCGTCAAGTGCATCAAGATTGTCCAATGCTTTTCCTGTTCCTAATGCTACACAAGAAATTGCATCTTCTGCTATCATGACATTTATTCCTGTTTTTTCTTGTAATAATTTGTCTAATCCATCTACTAAGCAACCTCCACCTGTCATATAGATTCCTCTATCACTTATGTCTGATGAAAGTTCTGGTGGAGTTTTTTCTAATACAGAATGAACTGCATCTACAATCATCATTGCTGGTTCTATTAAAGCTTCTAACATTTCGCTAGAATATACTGTTATTGTTTTTGGTAAACCAGTTGATAAATCTCTTCCTCTAATATCCATTTCTACATCTTGAATTTTTGGATAAACACAACCAATATTTATTTTTAAATCTTCTGCTGTTCTTTCACCTATCATTATATTGTGTTTTCTTTTTATGTATTTTACTATTGCTTCATCTAGTTTATCTCCTGCAACTTTTAGGGATGTGCTTACAACAGATCCACCTAAAGATATTACAGCAATATCTGTAGTTCCACCACCAATATCTACAATCATATTTCCACATGGTTTTGATATATCTATTCCAGCTCCTATTGCTGCGGCTATTGGTTCTTCTATTAAATATACTTTACGAGCTCCTGCTTGTGATGCTGCATCTATTACTGCTCTTTTTTCTACTTCTGTTACTTGAGAAGGTATACATATCATAATTCTTGGTGCAAATATAAATTTTCCACACACTTTATTTATAAAATATTTTAACATCTTTTCTGTTACAGTATAATCTGATATAACCCCATCTCTTAATGGTCTTGTAGCTATGATATTTCCCGGTGTTCTTCCTAACATTCTTCTAGCTTCCTGTCCAACAGCAAGAACGTCTCCAGAATTTTTATCCACAGCAACAACAGAAGGTTCTCTTAAAACAATACCTTTCCCTTTAACATATGCAATTACTGTCGCTGTACCTAAATCTATTCCTATATCTTGACCAAAACCAAACATTAATATTCTCCTTTTCTTTCATTATTACAAGTCTGTTACAATTATATTACAAAAATTTTAAAATAGCAATAAAAATATTTATATATTTTATATATTTTTATTGCTACTTAAATATATTACAATGATATTTATAAAATTTCAAGTATTTTCACAAGTTTAATTTATTTTATCGATTAAAAATTACTAGAATGGGAAAAGACCAAATAAGTATCCTACTGGCATATAATAAATTACTATTAGACCTCCTACAAATAAAGCCATTTTTTGAGTCTTCGTAAGTTCTATATCTATTGGATTTAGTAAATAATCTGGTGCAGTATCTGACATTGAAATTTCTACTCTTTCCGTTCCTTCACATTTATATCTTATAGTAAAATACTGACTTTCATTAGGCTCCAATTTAAAAATTTGAGCATATCCAGTATTTATGTTATTCCCATATTCAGAATAACAGTCTAATTTTATGTATTTATTTTCTATCGTACTTCCAGTATTATTAGTTATACATCCATAAATATATCCATTTGCATTTGTAGCTTTTGAATCTATTATTTCTATTTGTGGACTTTCAAATAACACATCACAATTCTTTGGTTTGTACATTGATAATATTATTAATTTAGACATTACTGTAACAAATATAAATAATGCAACCACTAATAATATATACTTTAAATATTGTTTAAACTTATCCATTTTTTTACTCCTTTTATTTCTTTATAAATTCTCCCACTTTATCTACCATATATTTATACATAAAATCGATAGTACCTGCTAAATACTCTAAGTCCTCTATTTTTACATCACTCATATTTACGTCATTATATTCTGCATTTATTACTTGCATATTATTTTCTAAAAATTTATCTCTATCTATATATGTTTCTAATATATTTATTACTGATGAATCTGGCATATCCATATTATATTTGGTTTTTATATACTTTATATTAATATATTCCAACATTGCTGCTAATTTATAATAAGCTTCTCTATAGTCTTCTTTTTCTATTAAATTTTCTATTACTGATAATTTCTCTTTAAGATAATCGTTTTTTTCTAAATTTTCTATAATCTCTTTATCCATTATCTTGCATCCCCCTTTGTGCCTTCATTCTTACTATAAAGTTCTGCAATTTCATCTTTTGTTAATCCTGCTTTTACAGCTATCTCGTGTGCGTCTTGACGATTTTTTAATCCTCTTAAAGCCTCTACTAAATTGTTAGCATTTACATACATAAAATATTCTTGATATTCTGATGTTCCATCCATTAGTAAAACATTATCCTTTTGATAAATTGGATATCTATATTTATGGTCTGATAATTCTGAAACAAGCCTTGAATCAAAAATATGTACAGACATTTGACCAAAGCAAGGTACATCCATAACAAATAAAGTATTTTTACTACCATCCTTATCTTTTGTTCTTTTGATTCCATAAGATTGTGTATCATCTTGCTTTAACATATCTATTTCTTCTGCTATTGCTCTATCTTTTATACTCATACAATTGATATAAGCTTTACTTAGCACATCATATCCACTTTTTCTTAGCGTTTCTATTTCATCAATGCTTATACCTAACTTTCCCAAGCTCCTTTGAATTATTTGCATACCTTTAGTATTACCACTTTCTTCTGCAACAAAATATCTATGTGCATTTAATACTATTCTATTTATTTTATCTTTATTTCTTAAATTATGCATTAGTGATGGATAAGCTTCGTTTCGTTTATTGGCATCACTAATCATATCATATACTAACCTTTTTTGAGCATCCCTACATATATGTGCCAAACGATTAGAATAAAATATTTCTAAAGCTTTTTCTGTTGTTTCTATACCTATAGCTGATTCTACCATATCGGGCAAATTAAAATCGCTTGGTAATCTAACCTGTCTATCTAATGGCTTTCTTCCTTCTAATTTATTAAACTGTGCTTTATAAGTTGGATATATATCTTCTATAGTTTTTGCAATAAATTCTAACCTAGAGATATCATCTAATTTATCATATTTTTCTAAATCAAATTCATCTCCATGTCTTGTAAAGAAACCAACTATTTTATTAGTTCTAGCTCTTCTCATTGCTCTATCTAAATTAGAAAAATTCATATCCTTCATAACACCACCTTTTTATAAAGAGGGGGCGGAACAATGCCCGCCCGTGTTTTAGCGCGTTAGCGACTTGACCTGCTCAAGATAAGACTTAAGCAAGTCTATGTCCTCTTGTGTTATGCCTTCGCATGACAACTCTATGTCGCGCATAACATCATCGGCTGCTTTTTGGAGATCTAACAGCTTGTACAACAAGTTACGTCTCCTAATAGCAATTTTTTCATCGCTAACAGCTTCCTTTGGAGTTTTTTCCTTGAATTCTTTAATAATAGAATCCAACTCCGAAACAATTGCTGTCGCTTCCTGTTGCCTATCCATGTTTCAACCTCCTCTACTATACTATGCTGTATTACCGTTTTAATTATAGCATATTTTTCTATTTATGTAAATTATTTGTTTATTTTAAGAAAAGAAAAAAAGAAACTATTAAGTATAATACTTAATAATTTCTTTTTATTTGCATTACTAATTAGATTTTTAAGATTCCACCAACTGTTTTGTTAACAGCATATTTTGATTTCTCTTTGCTTACTATTTGTGGTCCTCCACATAATGCAGCTTTGTCTCCAATTTGTAAATATCCTCTTTTTATAATTTGCTCTAGACCTTTTTCTATTGTATCATCTATGTCTTCTCCGTCTCTAACTAATATTGGGCAAACATTCCATAATGGTCCTAATTGATTATATACTTTTTCTGAATCTGTTATAGCAAATATTGGGCAAGCTGGTCCATAACCTGCTAATCTTCTTGCTGAATTTCCTGTATGTGTATAATCTATTATAGCATCTGCATTAATATCTCTTGCTGTTACACAAGTTGTGTAAGCTGCATGTGATTCTATATCAGCATTTTGTATATTCCAATCTTTTCTAGTAAATCTCTTCCAATAATTGATTGTAGGTTCTACACTTTTTGCTATTTTAACCATTGCTTGTACACAATCTATTGGATAAGAACCCATAGCTGTTTCTCCAGAAAGCATTACGCATCCTGTACGATCGTATATAGCGTTTGCAACGTCACTTACTTCTGCTCTTGTAGGTAATGGGTTATTTGTCATACTCTCTAACATTTGTGTAGCTGTTATAACTAATTTTCCTTCTTCGTTACATCTCTTAATGAATCTCTTTTGAACAACTGGTACTTCTTCGAATGGAACTTCTACAGCCATATCACCACGAGCTACCATTATACCATCACAAGCTGCTAATATTTCTTCGAAATTATCTATACCTTCTTGGTTTTCTATTTTAGCTAAGATTTTTACATCTTTTCCACCGTTGTCATCTAATACTTTACGCATTTCTGCAATATCTTCTTTGTTTCTAACAAATGAAGCTGAAACATAATCAAATCCTGCTCTTGCACCATTTGCTAAGTCATTGATATCTTTAGGGCTTAAGAATGGTATTTTTACAGAAACTCCAGGAACATTTATACTTTTTCTTGATCCTGCTCCTCCGCCAACTACTACTGTTCCAACGATATCTTGTCCTTTTATTTCATCAACTTTTACTTGAATTTTTCCATCATCTATTAATATTAGATTTCCAGGTTTTACATCTTTGTATAGGTCTTTGTAAGAAACTGATGTTCCTTCTTCATCTCCTAATCTGTCATCATTGAAGAATGTATATTTTTGTCCTGCTTTTAATTGAACTTTAACATCTCTTCCTGCTTTGTTTAATGCTGTTCTAATTTCTGGTCCTTTTGTATCTAGCATTATAGAAACTGGCAAACCTAATTTCTTTCTAATCTCGAAAAATCTTTCGATTTTGTCTTTTTGTTCATCATAATCTCCATGAGAGAAATTAATTCTTGCAATAGACATTCCAGCTTTCATTAATTCTTCCATTCTATTTTCTGAAGCTGGTCCTATTGTACATACAATATTTGTTTTTCTAAAATACTTTCTTTCTTTCACAATAATTACCTCCTAGAATTTGACACTAGAAGGTATTATATCATAAAAGATTTTCGTTCACAATACATTTTTCAACATTTTTTTCATTTATTTATTGCTTCGTCCATTACTTTGCTTAAATACTTCATACTGTTTAAGCATTGTTCCATAGTATTTCCTGTTGCTCCTATCTCCATTATTGTTGCAGCTTTTGCTACATGTTGATTATATCTAGAATTTCTTACCATTATTGGTTTAAATAATCCTGGATATAACTCATTACCCTTTTCTGCAATTTTTATTGCATATTTTAAATTTTGAACCCAATTAGGATGTGTAAGACCACCACCATCTGTTCCTATTACAAACATTATTTGAGCTACATAATCATCACCAATTTTTACTGTAGGTGCATACGTACCACTTGCTCCTACCGCATCTCTATGTAAATCTATAACAATTTGAGTGTTTGGATTTGCTACTAAATCATTTTTTATACTAGTAAGTGATCTGTTATATGAACCACTATATGCTGGATAATCATGATATGTTTCATCATGAATTACGTTAAATCCATAATTTGTTAATCTATCTTTTAGCTCTCTTCCTACTCTTACAACAGAAAAATTCAAATCAGTTGTTCTAAAGTTTCCAGTCTGTGTATATTCATAGCCAGGGCTTGGCGTATAGCTCTCACAAGTATGTGTATGATAAATTATAACATCTTTTTTATCTTCTAGCTCTATATTTGGTACTAGCATATCTTCTGTTAATTCGTATTTTGATTCATTCTTTATTTTTACTCCATTATACTCATTTGTATATTTATTATTTATATTACTAGTATCTACAACTTCTGTAGTTAAACCTGTTTTGGCTTCTTCTAAAGTACTAT
The DNA here is from genome assembly GCA_944388935.1 of uncultured Clostridia bacterium. Lineage (GTDB taxonomy): Bacteria > Bacillota > Clostridia > TANB77 > CAG-508 > Merdicola. The sequence goes on from CALXKK010000001.1 coordinate 179,453, forward strand.
CTGTTTGTGTATTGTCATTTGTTTGGTTCTGCTCATTATTTGCTACTTCCATATTTTCGCTAGTATTGGATTTTATATATTGACTCATCTTAAGTTCTGAATTTAATATTTCTTCTGTGTTATCTCTATCTATACTTTTTAACTCTTTTAACGAATTGCCATTAGTAGCGATTATAGTATCTTCTATAACAGGAAGAAATGATACATTCTTTATTTTGTCTTTTCCTACTAATATCATTTTAATTATTATCATTAGCAAAAATGCTATTATAACTAAAGTCATAATAGCATTTTTTGCTTTTATCACCTTCATATTTACCATAAAATTTTCACCCTTGTACAAATACTTAATATTATATATATTCAATTTTTATGAAAATATGACAAGTATTAAAAAAATAAGGACATGAATTTTTTTAATCCACGCCCTAATTTCCTTATTTTTTAATATTGTTTGCAATTTCTTCTGCATCCATATTAATTTCCTTTTCTTCTCCTGATTTCATATCTTTTAGTTTTATCTTTTTATCTTTTATTTCATCATCACCAATAACTATTACATAAGGTATTTCCAATTTGTCAGCATATTTAAATTTTGCTTTTAATTTTTTATTGTTTAAATATACTTCTGTATTTATTCCTGTTTTTCTTAATTCTGTAGCTAATTTTATTGGTTCTTTTAAATCTTCTGCTATAGGAATAATTAAAATATCTGAAATAGATTTTTTCTCTGCTTTTATTATGTTTAATTCATTAAGCTTATAGAAAAGCCTTGTAAGTCCAATTGAAATTCCAACTCCTGGTAAGCTCTTGTCTGTATAATATTCTGCTAAATTTTCGTATCTTCCTCCAGAGCATACGCTACCAAGTTCTCTATAATTATTTAAAAATGTCTCGTAAACTGTTCCAGTATAATAATCTAATCCTCTTGCAATTGTTAAATCTACTTGGAAGTTTTCTTCAGGTACTCCAAATAATCTAACATTATTTATAACAGATTTTAATTCTTCTACACCTTTTTTATATGTTTCGTTATCTATTCCTAAATTTTCTAATTTTTCTAGTTTTTCGTCAGAAGTTCCTTCTATTTCTATAAAATTCATAATAGATTTTATTTGCTCTTCTTTAACATCTAATTTTCTTAATTCTTCTATTACTGCATCTTTTCCTATTTTCTCAATTTTATCTATTATTCTTAATATCTCTGTAGAATTTTCTTTTTGATTTACTCCTTCGAATAAACCGTTTAGTATTTTTCTGTTATTTATTTTTATTGTAAAATCGTTAAATCCTAACTCTTTAAATAATGAATAAATAATACTAGGCATTTCTGCATCATTTATTAAGTCTAATTCTCCATCACCAATAACATCTATGTCACATTGGTAGAACTCTCTATATCTTCCTTTTTGAGCACGTTCTCCTCTATATACTTTTCCAATTTGATATCTTCTAAATGGAAAACTTAAATTTCCATAATTTTTAGCTACATATTTTGCAAGTGGCACAGTTAGGTCAAATCTTAACGCTAAATCGCTATCTCCCTTTTGGAATCTATATATTTGTTTTTCTGTTTCTCCACCAGCTTTTGCAAGTAAAACTTCTGCTGATTCAATTATTGGCGTATCTAAAGGTAAAAATCCAAATTTTTCATAAGTCTTTTGTATTGTTTCTTTCATTTGATTAAATAATATTTGTTCATTTGGTAATAATTCCATAAAACCTGATAATGTTCTTGGTTCTACTTTTGTTTTCATAATTATCCTCTCCTTTTATTTAATTTTTCAAGAAAAAAATGTAGGTAATTTAGTACCTACATTGTTCGTTCTTTATATTTATATTAACAACAATACAGGTACACATGCTTTTAACACCTATACCTGCATAATTTTTTATTATGAGATATAAGTGTGAATAAAATGATGATGTAATTGTATTGTTTTATTATCTTTTAAATTATACATTTTTTTCACCCTTTAATTATTTTATACAAATACTATATTATATTTTCCTAAAAATGTCAATGGAAGCTAAGAACTTTTTAATCTTTCTTTGGTTTTGCTTCTAGATATATTGGCTTTTCATCACCAATTCTAGTTGGATCTCCATGTCCTGGATACACTATTGTATCCTCCGGTAATATCAAAAGTTTATTAATAATAGAATTCATAATATCTTGAAAACTACTAGTTGGTAAATCTACTCTTCCCCATGCACCTTTAAATAATGTATCTCCAGAAAACAACATTTCCTCTTCTTCGCAATACAAAGAAGTTCCATCATTTGTATGTCCCGGTGTAAAAATAACTCTTAATTCTATTTTTCCAACATGTAATTTATCTTCGTCATCAACAATGCTGTCTTCTTTTACAGTTATTGGAGGAAGTCCTATATATTCATCTAAAACGGTAATTCTATTTGCTAAATTTTCTCTTCCGTTTCTATGAATTAGAACTTTACCTCCTTTAGCTTTCTTTAATTCGTTTACACCATTTATATGGTCTGCATGGCAATGTGTTAAATATATATATTCTAATTCTGCATCTAAATTAATTAAAATTTCTACTATTTCTTCTACTTTTCCAGCGGGGTCTATTACCATTGCTTTTTTCTGAATTTCATCTATTATTATGTAGCAATTTGTTTCTCCCACAAATTCTATAGGTACCTTTATTCTTTTTAGTATCATTTTAAACTCCTTTAATTCTTTCTAGTTACCTCGTATACACTATCTACTTTACGTAATGCTCTTAATACTTTATTTAATTCTTCTACATTTTCTACTTCTATCGTTATTTCTATTGTAGCAATATGTTCCTTAGTAGCTTTAGAGTTCAATCCCATAAGTTTCGTTTTTAGATTACTTAATACTTGAATTATATCTGCCAATAAACCAGATCTATCATTTGCAAATATACTGATATCAACATTATATGCTGCAGCCTTTTCTGTATACCAGTATACATCGATGATTCTGTCCTCATCTTTTAATAAATCTTTTACGTTTACACAGTCTGTTCTATGTACAGAAACTCCTCTTCCTTTTGTTATATATCCTATAATATCGTCACCTGGAACAGGATTACAACATTTAGAAAGTTTAACTAAGCAATTATCTATTCCTTTTACAACAACACCTGAGCTAGATGGTTTAATATTTTTCCTTTTACTTGTTAATTCTTCTATTTTTTGCTCTATATCTTCTTCTTTGTGGCTCTTTCTGTATTCCTCTAGCATTCTTGATATAATCTTTACTTGTGAAATTGCCCCAAATCCTACACTTGCATACATATCATCTAAATTTTTAAACTTATATCTATCCAATGCTGCATTTATGTATTCTTGTTTAAATAACTCATCATGGGTAAATCCTAATCTTTTTATTTCTTTGTCTATTAATTCTTTACCTTTTTCTATATTTTCTGTTCTTTGTGCTTTTTTAAACCATGATTGTATCTTACTTTTTGCTTTTGTTGTTTTTATAAATTTAAGCCAATCTCTACTAGGTCCTTTTTGCGAATCTGAAGTCATAATATCTACAATATCGCCATTTTTTAATTTTGTAATTATTGGCATCATTTTGCTATTTATTTTACAACCTACCATGTGATTTCCGATTTCTTCGTGTATACTATATGCAAAGTCAATTGGTGTTGCATCTCTTGGAAGTACAATTATCTTTCCTTTTGGAGTAAATACATATACTTCATCTTCGAATAATTCTGTTTTTAATGTATTTAAAAATTCCTGAGGGTCTTTCATGTCTTTTTGCCACTCTAATGTTTCTCTTAGCCAATCTAACTTATCAGTTTTGGCAGAAACTACTTGTTTTCCCTTTTTGCTGTAATTTGCCTCTTTGTATGCCCAGTGGGCAGCAATACCAAATTCAGCAACTCTATGCATTTCCCAAGTACGAATTTGCACTTCGAACGGAGTTCCTTTCTCTCCTAATAATGTTGTATGAATAGATTGATACATATTAGGTTTTGGAACTGCAATATAATCTTTAAATCTTCCTGGCATTGGACTATACATTTCATGGACTACACCTAATGCTGCATAGCAATCTTTAACAGAGTTAACTAAAATTCTAAGCGCAAATAAATCATAAATTTGGTCTAATGTTTTGTTATCTCTTTTCATTTTTCTATATATTGAATATAAATGTTTTGCTCTTCCTGTAACTTCTGCATCTATTTTTTGTTTCTTTAATGCGACCCTAATATCAGCCATAATTTTTTCTATGAACTGCAATCTTTCTTCTCTTTTTTTGTTAATTCCTTCTACTAGCTCTCTATATTCTTCTGGATATAAATACTTAAATGCCAAGTCTTCTAGTTCCCATTTTAAAGAATATATACCTAAACGATTAGCAAGTGGAGCATATAATTCCATAGTTTCTTTTGCATTTGCAATTTGTCTATCTCTTCTTAAATATTTCAAAGTACGTAAGTTATGCAATCTATCTGCTAATTTTATTATTATTACTCTAATATCTTTACCCATTGCAAGGAACATTTTTCTATAATTTTCTACTTGACGTTCCTCTGTACTTACAGGATATTTTAACTCTCCAAGTTTTGTAACTCCTGCAACCATTTCGGCTATTTCTTCTCCAAAAACTCTTACTAAATCCTCGTGAGTTGTATCTGTATCCTCAACAACATCATGTAATAAGGCTGCACAAATTGTAGCTTCGTCCAAGCCTATATCTGCCAAAATATATGCTACCTGAACAGGATGAATGATGTATGGTTCCCCAGATTTTCTAAGTTGATCCCCATGTTTCTCTTTCGCATAATTATATGCTTTCATTATTAATTTTGTATCTGCAAATCTTTTTTTCTGCTTTACCAAACTAATTATATCTTCTATTGTTTTATTTTTTACCTCTGACATACACATTCCCCCTTTTAATAGCTTTTCCTAACATCTTTTATATTTATTTGTATAGAACTAAATCCGTTAAAGCTATTAATTTCTAAAGTTCCTACAACATCTATTTTATCTCCAATTCTATATTCTTCTGCTAAATACCCAATCTCGAAACCTATTGCATTTATTACAAAGTTTTCATCTCTTAAACTAAGCTTTAAGTGTCGTCCCTCTGAAAGAGCTCTTATAGAATCTATTTTTAAATTTTTTATTAAAAATAATGGCACTTTATTTGCTTCTCCAAAAGGTTCTAACATACTTAAGCTTTTTACTAAGTCCATATTTATATCTTTTAATTTTAATTCTTCATCTATATAAATTACAGGTACTAGCTCTTTAATATTCTTTTCTTTTGCAATTTGTTCAAATCTTTCTTTGAATTTATCAAAGTTTTCTTTTTTTAATGTAAGTCCAACCGCCATTGCGTGGCCACCATATTTTTCTAATAAGTCATCACATTTAGTTAATGCTTCATGTAAATCGAATCCTTGTATACTTCTTCCTGAACCTATTGCAAGATCGTCTTCAAAACTTAACAATATGCTTGGTTTATAATACTTGTCTGTTACTTTAGAAGATACTATTCCTATAACTCCATGATGCCAATTTTCTCCCCCTAAAACAATAGAATTATTATCTTCTAAATGATTTTCTTCTATTTTTTGTATTGCCTCTTCATAAATTGCCTTTTCTGTAGTTTGTCTTAATGTATTATATTCATTTAATTTTTTGGTAATCTGTGTTGCACTTTCTATATCTTCTGATAAAAATAAGTTTAATGCTTCTTCTTCATGTCCCATTCTACCACAAGCATTTATTCTTGGTGCAACTCCAAATGAAATTGTATTTGAATCTATCTCTTTATATCCAGAGCTTTTTATTAATTCTCGTAATCCTAAATTTCTGGTAACTTTTATTAGCATTAATCCTAATTTTGCAATTGTTCTATTTTCGCCTTCTAATGGTACTATATCTGATATTGTACCAACACATACTAAATCTAAATATTTTAAATATTCTTCTGGTTTTATTCCTAATTTTATAGAAATTGCTTGAATTAATTTAAATACTACACCAACACCTGCAAGTGATTGAAATGGATATGTGTTATCCTTCCTTTTTGCATCTATAACTGCTAAAGCATTTGGTAATGTTTCTCCAACTTCATGATGGTCTGTAACTAATACATCCATTCCTAAGCTTATTGCGTAATCTATTTCTTCTATTGCAGATATACCACAATCAACAGTTATAATTAAGTTTGTTCCTTTTTCTTTTATTATATCTATAGCATTTTTGTTTAGTCCATACCCTTCGGTTAATCTGTTTGGTATATATGTTTCTACACTTACTCCTCTATCATGAAAAAATCTTTTTAATACAGTAGTACTTGTTATACCATCTACATCATAATCACCATATATTAAAATTTTCTCGTTGTTATTAATTGCCTGTAATATTCTATCCACAGCAATATCCATTCCTTTAAATAAGAATGGATCGTGAAAATCATCTCTCGTAGGAGTTATAAATATTCTTACATCTTCATCTTTTACTACATTTCTGTTTACTATTATTCTTCCTACTACTTTATTTAGATTATATTTTTGGCATATTCCATCTACTAAACTTTCGTCAGCATTATAAAATTCCCATTTTTTTATCATTCACTTTCTCCTCATATTATACAATTTGTACAACATTATATAACATTTTCGATTTTTTTAAAATAGGTTTACTTAATATTTTTAAAATATTAGTAATAAACTATGAAACTTTTTGAAAATTGCAAATTGAATGAGAAAAATTGGGGGATGGGCCTTGACGCATGTCAAGGGGGACCAATTTTTCGAATCAATTGCAATTTTTAAATTGGCATTTTCTCTATTTTATCAAGCTTAATGCAAAAGAAACTATAACATATATTAAAAGCAAAACTAATTTTGATGATATTAAATTATAACAAGTATATTTTATTCCTACATCATTTAATTTTTCGTATTCTTCTACAATTTCATTTGTTTCTTCTATGTGTTGTTCTTCTAAATATTCTTTTGCTACATATTTTGCTTTTGTCATTGCTTCTATTTCTAAATAGCTTCTAATTACATAAAAAACAATAATCATAAGTAGTGTGATTGCTGTAAATAGCATATAATTTTTTATTACTCCTACTACTGTTAAAATTGTTATTACTAGCCAAAATAAATTTAGGAAATTTGCAAAGATATAATTAAACCATAATATATTTTTATTTTGAATAGAATGAATGCACTCGTGCGCAATCGTTTGTACTCTTGTAAAATATTTGCTATCTTTGTTTAAGATAATTTTATTTGTTGCTATAAAATAAAAACAATTTGTATTTTCTTCTTCCTCTATTTTTACATTTTCATTTTTTAGCTTTTTTAAAATATCTTTACAAATGCTAATATTGTCCGGCAATTTTTGAACTATTTTATTTAATTTATCATTCTCTGCAATTTTCAAAATCTGTTTTTTATTAATTTTTAAAACAACTTTTAATCCAATTATTACAATAACTATTAATATAAAAATAACTAAACTATCCATAAAACTAAAACAAGGATATACCCATAAGATATATCCTTTCCTCCTTATTCTATTACATCTTTAATGGCTTCACTTATAATTTTATTTATATCTGTTACCATTACACTAAATCTCATTTCTGATTCTAAATAATTCTTAGCTGTTTCGTTTTGATATAATTCTGTGTATAAATTTTGCAATTTTACACTTAATTCATTTGAAGTTGATTCTCCTTTTAGCATTGCTTTTTGAGTATCTACTCTTAATTTATCGAATTCTTGAATCTTATTTTTTATTTCCAAATTAGAATCCAATTTTTGTTTTGCATCTTTATATGTCTTATATTCATCTGTTTCTTTTATTTCTGATGCTAATCTATTTGCTGTGTCGTATATATTCATTTTTAGCCTCCTAAGCGCTTAAGCATATGCATGTCTTTTCTTGAAACTTAATAGGTTTGAAATTTCTCCTTGTGTATTTTTTGCTTTCTTTGTTTTCTTTGCTTTCTCTTGTTCTAATTCTCTTCTTTGTTTTTCTGCCATTGTTTGACATATTGCTTTTTGATATATAAAATGTGTGTCTTGAGCTATCTTGTTCCAATTGTATTGTGATTTAACTTTTGCTTTAGCATTTTTAGATATTTCTGCACATAATCCAGGATTATATAATAACTCTAATATTGAATCTGCAATTGAGTTTGGATTACCTGCATAACTCTTCATTCCATTTACTCTATGATCTACTATTTCGTTTAATCCTCCTACATCTGAAACTACTACTGGTGTTCCAGATAACATTCCCTCTAGTGCAACTACACCAAATGGTTCATATGTACTTGGGAATACTGCTACATCTGCACATTTATACATTTTAGTTACTTTATCTAAACTTAAATAACCTGTAAAATATACTTTGTTATCTATTCCTAATCTTCTAACTTCGTCTCTTAATTCGTCTATCATTCCGCCTCTTCCAGCTATTATTAATTTTGAATCATGATATCCATTTAATATCTTAGGCATTGCAGCAATTAGGTTTTGTATACCTTTTTCATAAACTAATCTACCAACATATAATATTATTTTTTCATTATCTGCAGCATATTGTCTTCTAAAGTTGTAATCTTTTTCTACTCCGTTATATAGATTTAAATTTACTCCATTTGGTACTACGTTTATTTTTTCATATGGTAAACCAAATAATCTTTGTAATTCGTTCTTCATATAGTTACTATTTACTATTACTTCAGTAGCTTCATAAGTAAGTAACCATTCGGAATCATTTATGTATCTTTGTGTTTCATCATGAATTCCAGAATTTCTTCCAGACTCTGTTGCATGTATTGTTGCTATGATTGGTATTTTAAAAGCATCCTTTAAAGTTTTAGCTGCATAAGTAACTAGCCAATCATGAGCATGAATCACATCAAATGGGCCTTTTTTATTTATAATCTCTGTAGCTTTAGATATAAGGTTAAAGTTTAATTGCATTATCCAATCTATAAAATTGTTTGGATTTATCATATAGTTATTTACTCTATATACTTTAACTCCTCCATCATTTTCGAAGTCTTCTACATTTCCTTCTTTGTATGTAACTACTGTTACTTCATGACCATCTTTTATTAACCTATGAGACAAGTCATGCACTACTCTAGAAATGCCTCCTACAACTCTTGGTGGATATTCCCATGTTAGCATTAATATTCTCATTTACATAAGCCCCTTTCGATATACATTTTCTTTAGTATTTTTATGTTTCCGTATTAATTTATATTGTATATAAAATTCTATTAATTGTAAATAACTTTTTTGTAAAATATTTAATTTTTTTGTAGATTTTTTTCTAATTTATTCCAGCACATTTTTATTATTTTTAGAATATAATTTATAGAATAATTTTTTTATAAATAATAAGTTTAAAAGTACGCTAATTTGTGCCTGTTTTAAAGTACTCGTGCACATAAAGTTGCTTCGCTTATTTATGTAAATTTTTTTTGGAGGTGTTTTTATGTGTGGAATTGTTGGATTTGTAAATTACAAAAAAGATATTAAAAATCCAATTTCTGTTTTGAATAAAATGAATGAAACTCTTACAAATAGAGGTCCAGATGAAGAAGGAAAATATGTATCTTCACCTGCATATTTAGCTCATAGAAGATTAATTGTAATAGATCCCGTTGGTGGTAAGCAACCTATGGTTTCTACATATGATGATAATGAATATTCAATTGTTTATAATGGTCAAATATATAATGTTCCAGAACTAAAAAGTGTTTTAATTGATAATGGCTTTACATTTAACTCTACTTCTGATACAGAAGTTTTATTAAAAGCTTTTATTTTTTATGGTTATGATGTAGTTAAACATCTTAATGGTATTTTTGCATTTGCAATTTGGAATAAGAAAAAAGAAGAATTATTTTTGGCAAGAGACCATTTTGGAATAAAACCTTTATTTTATACTATAAATAATGATAATTTAATTTTCGCTTCAGAGATAAAAGCTCTTTTTGAATTTCCAGGAGTAGAAAAAATTGTAGACAGAAATGGCATATGCGAGCTTTTCGGAATCGGTCCTGCTCATACTGCAGGTACAACAGTTTTTAAAAATATATATGAATTAAAACCTGCACATTTTGCTATATTTAATAAATACGGATTTCATATCCATCAATATTGGAAATTTATAAGTAAACCACATGTGGATTCTTTTGATGAAACATGTAATAAAATAAAATTTTTATTGGAAGATAGCATAAAAAGGCAATTGGTTTCTGATGTTCCACTTTGTGTTCTTTTATCTGGAGGTTTGGATTCTAGTATAATTGCTGCATATGCAAGTGACTATTGCAGAAAAAATGGGCTACCACCACTAAATACTTTTTCTGTGGATTATGTAGATAATGATAAAAACTTTGTAAAGAGTGATTTTCAACCTAATTCTGATAATTATTATATAAATTTAATGGTTGAAAAATATAAAACAAATCATGTAAACATCGTTTTAGATACTCCGGATTTAGCCAAACATCTAGAAGACGCAATGATTGCAAGGGATGTACCGGGAATGGCAGATGTAGATTCTTCTATGTTATTGCTTTGTAAAAATGTAAAAAAATATGCTACAGTTTCTTTAAGTGGTGAATGTTCAGACGAAATATTTGGTGGATATCCTTGGTTCTTTAGAGAGGATGCTTTAAACAGTAACACCTTCCCTTGGTCCATTGCAATTTCCGAAAGACAACATCTTTTGAATCCAAGTATCGCATCTCAAGTTCATTTAAAAGATTATATAGATTTTAGATATAACGAAAGTTTATCCGAAGTGGAAATTTTGGATATTGATTCTAAAGAAACAGCTGAAAAGAGAAAAATATCTCATTTAACTTTAAATTGGTTTATGCAGACTTTATTAGATAGGTCTGATAGAATGAGTATGTACAGCGGTTTCGAACTTCGTGTTCCTTTCTGCGATTATAGATTAGCTGAATATTTATGGAATGTCCCTTGGGAAATGAAGGCTTACAAGGGTCGTGAAAAAGGTTTATTAAGACATATTATGAAAGGTGTTTTACCAGATGAAATTGTAGATAGAAAGAAATCACCATATCCTAAAACTCATAATCCTACTTATTTAAAAGCTGTTAAAGATAAATTAACTGAAATTATGGATGATAAAAATGCTCCAATTAATGATTTATTAAATAGAGAGTATATTTTAGAAATATTGGGCACAAATGGTTCTGCATTCACAAGACCTTGGTTTGGGCAATTAATGACCGGTCCACAACTTATGGCATATTTGTGCCAGGTAAATATGTGGCTTGAGAGGTATGAGCCAAAGATAGAGATTTAATGAATATTATCATTTTGCTAATATCAGCAAAATGATATTTTTTATAGTTTAATCATTTTCGCGATATCACGAAAATGATATTTATTTTTCATTTAAGGTTCAAAATTGGAACCTTAAACACCTCTTTCCAATTTCATACACACTATGTTATAATCAAGCTGTCAAGATTATTTAGTGATACTAATAAAATATTTATAGGTCTTTAGACTGGAGAGGAGTAAAAAATGAGTAATGATGTAAAAAAAGAAATTCCGAGTAAATATTTATCAATTTCACCATTAGATGGACGCTATTCAGAAATAGGAAGAGCTCTATCCCCTTATTTTTCTGAATATGCTTTAGTAAAAAATAGAGTATGGGTCGAGGTAAATTGGCTTGTATTTATGTTAGAAAATCTTAAAGGAAGCAAAATTTTAGATTCTTTTCCTAAAAATAGGATTCCAGAAATTCAAGATATTTACGAAAGTTTTTCTGCTAAATCTTTTTCTAGAGTAAAAGAAATTGAAGCTGTAACAAATCACGATGTTAAAGCTGTAGAATATTTTATAGATGAAGAACTTAAATCTCGTGGAATGAAAGAACTTGTTAGTTATGTACATATTGGATGTACATCTGAAGATATAAATAATACAGCTTATGCAAATATGATTAAAAATTCAATTCATAATGTTTGGATTCCAGAAGCTAAAAAATTGATTGAACTTCTTGCTGATTTTGCAAAAAAATATGCCAGTCTTCCAATGCTTGCTCACACTCATGGTCAACCTGCGACACCTACCACTGTAGGAAAAGAATTTGCAATTTATGTTCATCGTTTAAGAAATTCTTTAAACAACATAATGAGCATTATGCCTTCTGCAAAATTTAATGGTGCTACAGGAAATTATTCTGCAATATCTGTTGCATTTCCTAATGAAGATTGGCCAGTTCTTGCAGAAAAATTTATAGAAAAAAAATTAGGGCTAGCTTTTAATCCTCTAACTACACAAATCGAAGGTCATGACTATATGTGTCATCTTTTTGATGCTATTCGTCACTTCAATAATGTTATTCTAGACCTTGACCGTGATATGTGGCTTTATATTAGCAAAGAATATTTTGGACAAATAGTTGTTAAAAACGAAGTTGGAAGTAGCACAATGCCTCATAAAGTAAACCCTATAAAATTTGAAAATAGCGAATCTAATATAGATACATCAAATGCTCTTTTAGTTGCTTTATCAAATAAACTTCCTGTTTCACGTATGCAAAGGGACCTTTCTGATTCTTCGTCAAAGAGAAATATTGGAGTTGCCTTTGGTTATTCCCTTCAAGCAATTTCTCAAACAATTAGTGGATTAAAAAGAGTGCAAGTAAACTCTGATAAAATAACAGAAGTGCTAGAAAACAATTGGGAAGTTTTAGCAGAGCCAATACAAACTGTACTTAGAAAATACGGAATTCCAGACGCATACGATAGATTAAAAGAACTTACTAGAGGTAAAAGAATTTCTAAAGAAGATATCCAAACTTTTATAAAATCATTAGATATTCTTTCATCTGAAGACAGAGATAACTTACTTAAACTTACTCCAGAAACTTATATTGGTTATGCTACAAAGATTGCAAAAGAAATCGGGATTTAGGGACGGTCCTAAAATCCCGGTTTCTTTATTTACATAATTTAATTATCGTGATATAATATTAATCGTCGGAACTATTGTATTTCTAAAGTTTTTTTACATCTTGGGAAGACAATAGTTAAATAACCTTTAGAAAGGGGTATATATAGAACGACTTCGGTAAACAGAACAGAAACACACGTAGAAAGGAAACCCAAGTGCTTACAGACGAATTAAAAGGACTTCCTAGTGAAGCCATCGCAATCTGTCCGTTAGACGGTCGCTACTCTGGGATAAGGGATCAACTTGCTCCCTATTTCTCCGAGTATGGCCTTGTGAAGAACAGGGTTTGGGTCGAGGTTCATTGGCTTGTTTTTTTGCTTAAGAACCTCCACGGTAACGAGATTCTGGATGCTTTTCCGAAGGAAAGGATTCCCGAGATTCTCAATATTTATGAGAGTTTCTCTGCAGAGTCCTTTGCAGAAGTGAAAGCCCACGAAGCTCGTATTAACCACGACGTTAAGGCTGTTGAGCTGTTCATCGATGATGAGCTTCACGCTTGTGGTATGGATGACCTCACTAGCTTTGTGCACATTGGTTGCACATCTGAGGACATTACCAACATCGCGTATGCCAACATCATCAAGCAAGCACTTGGCGAGGTTTGGATACCAAAGGCTGAATGCTTGGTTAGAAAAATCATGGGATTTGCCTATGATTTTTCCGACATTCCTATGCTTGGGCACACTCACGGTCAACCTGCAACGCCTACCACTGTTGGTAAAGAGTTCGCAGTCTATAGGTATCGCTTAAATCGCTCCTTGGATGAGATCAAGGCAATTGAGCCTCTGGCAAAATTCAATGGAGCAACGGGAAATTATGCAGCAATTTCTGTTGCTTTCCCTGGCGAAAATTGGCCTGAGCTTTCTCGGAAATTCATCGAAGATGAACTCGGTCTTACTTTCAATCCTGTAACCACACAGATTGAGAGCCATGACTATATGTGTCATCTTTTCGATGGTATCCGAAGCTTCAACAACATTATGCTTGACCTGGTGCGCGATATGTGGCTCTACATTAGCCGCAGCTACTTTGGTCAGAAAACTGTTGGAGCCGAGGTAGGCAGCAGCACAATGCCTCACAAGGTCAATCCCATTAGGTTTGAAAATGCTGAGGCCAATATCGACATTTCCAATGCTCTCTTCATGGCACTTTCTAACAAGTTGCCTGTTTCGAGGATGCAGAGGGATCTTTCTGATTCTTCTTCGCAGAGGAACATTGGTATGGCTTTCGGTTATTCTCTCCAGACGATTGAGCAGGCAATCAGTGGTCTTGATCGTGTGACGGTAAACTACCAAGTTCTCAACCAAGACCTTGAGGACAACTGGCAGGTCCTGGCTGAACCGATTCAGACAGTGCTTCGTGCATATGGTGATCCTGAATCCTACGATGAGCTGAAGAAGTTTACCCGCGGTAAGGAGATTTCCAAAGAGGACATCCAGAACTTCATTAAGTCCTGTGACTCACTTCCGCCAGAAGCTAAGGAAGCTCTGCTTGAGCTAACTCCCGAAGCCTATACTGGCTATGCCCAGTCGATTGCTGAGACAGTAGACATACTTTCTTAAGCAATCACAGCGGCCATATTGGATATGCTGATAAAGACTAGTATGCATGCTAATTAATAGCATAGCTATCTTCCGAAATCAGCACTCCGTGTTCTTACACAAAGAGAGCCTCACTCATTCATATGAGTGGGGCTCTCCCCTTCCTTAGTTAATTTCTGCTTTTAATTTTTCTAAAGCTATTCTCCTACTGCTTATCTTGTTTTTCTCTTCACTACTTAATTCTGCTAATGTTCTTCCATCTTCTAATTCAAATATCTCATCAAATCCAAAACCATTATTTCCATGTGGCTTTTGTGCTATATATCCTTGCAAAATTCCTTTATATACCTTTTCTTCTCCGTTTTTGTTTATATATGCAATACAAGTTATAAATTCAACTGTTCTTCTTTCTTTCGGTACATTTTCTAATTGTTTTATTAGATATTCATTTCTTTCTCTTGGTGTGGCATTTTCTCCTAAAAATCTAGCTGTTTTTACTCCAGGAAATCCGTTTAATTCTTTAATACAAATTCCGCTATCATCAGCAACACAAGGTTTTTTAGTTAAATTATAAATTGCTCTTGCTTTCTTTAAAGCATTTTCTTCGAATGTTTTTCCATCCTCTTCTACCTCTATATTTATATTTAGTTCTTTTAATGTTTTTATTTCTTCATTTTCTAAAATCTCTTGAATTTCCTTTGCTTTACCTTTATTATTTGTTGCTAAAATTATCATTTCAAAACTCCTTAAAAGGGAAAAAAGGACCGTCCCTAAATCCCTATATCTCCATATATTTATTTCCACAATATTTTATGAATTTTATTAAATCATCATATTTTATAGCAATTGATGCTGTATTTCTATTTGGATGAACTAATAATGTTTTATTTTGTAGTTCCTTATCTATTACTACTGTTACAATATGTCCTTTATCATTTATTATTCCCAATGGTGTAACAGCTCCAGGAATTAATCCCAAATACATTTGTAAATCATTTTCATTTGCAAAAGATAATCTTTTACTATTTATTTTTTCTGGTAATGTTTTTAAATCTGCTCTTTTGTCTTCTGGCAATGTATATAAAAAGAAGTTTTTCTTAGCATCTTTTAAAAATAGATTTTTACCTCCTACCCCTTTTAGTTTCCAAGAAATTTTCTTAATATCTTCTACTGTATAAACTGGAACATGTTCTTGTATTTCATATTTTATATTCAAATTTTTCAAAACTTCTAATATATCCATATATTAAAACACTCCTTAATTGTTTTTAAAATATCATATAAACTAAAAAAAATCTAGTAAAAACTAGATTTCTTTTACATCATCTTCAATTAAATAGCACATTTCTTCATGCATTTCTACGTTTCCTGTTATTTTATTTGTATCTAATTTTATATATTTTATTGTTCCATTTGCAAGTACATTTCCTTCTATGTCCATAATTTGAGATTCAACAACTAAAAACTTGCTGTTATTTTTTACAACTACTCCTTTTCCAATTAATTCCGTATTATATGGTACAGGTTTTCTATATTTTGTATCTAGAGACATTGTTACACCGAATTCTTCTTCATTGCCGCCTTCTTTAGCCCATAAGGCTCTTAGTCCCATTTCATCTAGCATAGCTGTAATTAATCCGCCATGTACTCTTCCTGGATAACTTTGGTGTTCTTCTCTATACTTGAATTTTGACATTACGCTTCCATCTTCCATATTATAAAATTGAGCATGTACCCCATATTTATTATCCATTCCACATATTGCACACATTTTACTATTTCTTTGTTTACTTACTACTTTTATTTGTTTTTTACACTCCTATCCATTATAAAATTCATTATTTATATATTTTTCTAATATTTTTTTAGTTGGTATGCATGTATTTTCTGGTATTTTATTTATATCAAACCAATCATATTTTACTAGTTCTTCTGTTTCTGGCAATTTTATTTTGCCTGTATAATCTTCTGCAATTAAGCCAAATGTTGCAAATTGTGCATATTCATTCACATCATTTTGTACACAAATTACCTTTATTTTATTAACATCCAAATTACATTCTTGTTTTGTTTTTCTTATTCCTGCCTCTTCTATAGTTTCTCCAAATTTTACTTTTCCACTTGGAAGTGTCCAAGTTCCTTCCAATCTCATATCTGAATCTGCTTTCTTTGCATCTTCATTTCTTAATAACATTAATATCTTGTTTTCTTGGTTTTTAATTATAATACCAATTCCTATTCCCATCTTTTCCATATTTTTTCTCCTTTGTTATAAATTTTATGATTTTCCTGTCAAGTCCTTAACCACTTCTCCTGCAATTATTAGCCCTGCTACTGATGGTACAAATGATATGCTTGCAGGTGTTTTGTAATCTCCATCGTTTGGTTTTATTGGTTCTTCTTTTGAATATACTACTTTTAGCTTTGATATTCCTCTTGCTCGTAGTTCTTTTCGCATTACTTTTGCAAGTGGACATACAGAGGTTTTGTATATGTCTGTTACTTCGAATTTTGTTGGGTCTAGTTTGTTTCCTGTTCCCATTGCTGATATTATTGGAATTTTTAATTCATTTGCCTTGCAAATTAATTCTATTTTTCCTGTTACTGTGTCTATTGCATCCACGATGTAATTTATACCTAAATCTGAGTCTAACAATTTACTTCCTGGCATAAAAAATTCTGTAGAAATTTCAATCTTAGCTTCTGGATTTATACTTAGAATTCTATCCTTCATAACTTCTACTTTGTTTTTACCAACAGTATTCATATTTGCATGAATTTGTCTATTAATATTTGTAATATCAATTGTATCATTATCAACTAATAGAAAACTTCCAATACCTGCTCTTGCTAGCCCTTCTACAACAAATGAACCTACCCCTCCAATACCAAATATTGCAACTTTAGAATTTAATAATTTTTTCAAATTATCTTTTCCTATTAATCTTTCTTCTCTACCAAATTGCTCGAACATTTCTTCATCTCGCCTTTACACATTTACTACAAAAAGATGCAGAAATTAATTTTCTTAGTCAATTAATTGTGCATCTTTTAATCTGATAACTTTATTCTAATAATAATCATCTAGCTTGTCAATATATATAACTTTCGAATTTAGATTTACATAATATTTGAACTTTTAAGGTCCGTCCCTAAAGTTCAAAGTTCACTATTTCATCTTCTCTTTAATCTTCATTAGAGTATTTAGCGCATCTATTGGTGTTAGGGTATTTAAATCTATTTTATCTAATTCTTGTGCGATTTCTGCTAATTTATAATTATACAAATCTAGTTGTCCTGCTTGTACTTGTTTGTTTTCTTTTTCTAGTTTTTTACTGCCTAAAATACTCTTTCTTTCTAGACTTCTTAAGATTTCGTTTGACCTTTTTAATACTTCTTTTGGAACTCCAGCAAGTTTGGCTACGTGAACACCATAGCTTTCGTCTGTTCCACCTCTTACAATTTTTCTTAGGAAGATTATATCTTCGCCTTTTTCTTTAACTGCTACAGAATAATTCTTTACGCCATCTAGTTTGTCTTCTAATTCTATAAGTTCGTGATAATGTGTTGCGAATAATGTTTTAGCTCCACATTTGTTTTTATCAGAAATATATTCCGCAACTGCCCAAGCGATTGATAAACCATCATATGTTGATGTTCCTCTTCCTATTTCGTCCAATATTACTAAACTGTTTTTAGTTGCTTCTTTTAAGATGTCTGCAACCTCCATCATTTCTACCATAAATGTACTTTGTCCCATACTTAAATCGTCTGATGCACCAACTCTAGTAAAGATTTTATCTACCACTCCAATATGTGCTTCGGTTGCAGGAACAAAACTTCCTATTTGTGCCATTAATGTAATTAGTGCTACTTGCCTCATATATGTAGATTTACCAGCCATATTTGGACCTGTTATAATTGATAATCTATTTTCGTCATTATCTAGATATGTATCATTATCTATAAAGCTTCCTGTTGGCAACATTTTTTCTATTACAGGATGTCTTCCTTCTTTAATTTCTATTACTCCACCATTATCAACTTGTGGCATACAATAATTCATATCTTCTGCAACTGTTGCAAATGAAGTTAAAACATCCAATGTAGCAATTACCATTGCTGATTTTTGAAGTCTTTTTACATTTTGAGCAATTTCTTGTCTTACTTTTGTAAAAGCCTCGTATTCTAGATTAATTACTTTGTCCTCTGCACCTAAGATTTGATTTTCTAATTCTTTTAATTCTTCTGTTATATATCTTTCACAATTTGTTAATGTTTGTTTTCTTATATAACTATCTGGAACAAGGCTTATATTGGCTTTCGTAACTTCTATATAATAACCAAATACCTTATTAAATCCAACTTTTAGGTTCTTTATTCCTGTTTTTTCTCTTTCTTTGGCTTCTAATTGCACAAGCCAATTTTTACCTTCTGTTGTAGCTATTTTTAACTTATCTATTTCTTCATTATAGCCTAGCTTTATTAGGCCTCCCTCTTTAACAGACATTGGAGGTTCATCTACTATTGCTTTTTCTATTAAATCATGCATATCTTTAAGTTCATCTAGATTATTATACAATTCTTGTAGCATATCTGATGTTGTATTTTTTAAGACTGCTTTTACTTCTGGTAATTTTGATAGAGAATTTTTTAATGATACCATATCTCTACCATTTGCACTACCATATGAAATTTTACCAGCTAATCTTTCGATATCATATACCTTCTTTAAGCTTTCTATTATATCTCCTCTTAGCATTACATTATCTTTTAATTCTTTTACAGCATTTAGTCTTTTATTTATTTCGTTAACATCAATTAAAGGATCATTTATCCATCTTCTTAAATGTCTACCTCCCATTGATGTAGAAGTTTTGTCTAGAACCCATAAAAGTGTTCCTTTTTTGCTTTTATCCCTCATTTTTTCTGTAAGTTCTAGATTTCTTCTTGCATTTATGTCTAAAGCCATATATCTTGTTGTTTGATATACTGTAATTTTATTAATATGTTCCAGATTAGTCTTTTGAGTTTCTTTTAAATATTCTACTAATCCATTTATACTTGCAACTGCAAAGAGTCTTTTGTCCATATCCTTTATTGGTTTTTCGTCCGCATCTATTAAATTAAATTTTTCTGTAATTTTGCTAACATCCTCAGAAAAGTTCTTATCAGCATATTTTGTAAAATATATTTCGAATCTTTCTTTTATTTTGTTGATTTCTTCCGTGCTATCGTACATCATACTATTTACAACTAATTCAGCTGGTGAATATCTTGCAATTTCATCTAGTACTAATGGGAAATTGTTATTTTCTTTTATTTCTGTACTATAAAAATCTCCTGTACTTACATCACATACAGCAATTCCATAATATATACCTTTTTTTACGATTGACATTATATAATTGTTTTTCTTTTCTTCTAGCATATTAGATTCTATTACTGTACCAGGTGTTACAACACGGATAACTCCTCTTTTTACTATTCCTTTTGCTGTTTTTGGATCTTCTAGTTGTTCACAAATTGCTACCTTATATCCTTTTGCAATTAATTTTGAAATATATATTTCTGCTGCATGATGTGGAACACCACACATTGGTGCTCTTTCTTCTTGTCCACAGTCTTTTCCTGTTAATGTTAATTCTAGTTCTCTTGATGCAGTTATCGCGTCATCAAAGAACATCTCATAAAAATCGCC
This sequence comes from uncultured Clostridia bacterium, assembly GCA_944388935.1. Taxonomy (GTDB): domain Bacteria; phylum Bacillota; class Clostridia; order TANB77; family CAG-508; genus Merdicola. The sequence continues at coordinate 199,705 of CALXKK010000001.1, forward strand.
CAATCTATAAAAAAGTATGCAATCTTTATATTGTTCTTTTGTTTCAAGATATCTTTGCATCATTGGTGAATATTCTGCCATTTATATTACTTTCCTTTCTAGCCTCTAACATTGTAATCTGGCTCTTCATTTTTATATAGAAACTCCTTTTAAATACCACATATGTTCAGATTCAATTTTTAAATCTATCATTTTATTTATTAAATCTTTGTCTCCTTCGAATATTACAACCTTATTGCTATCGGTTCTTCCAGTTAACATATTTGGATTATTTTTACTTGTTCCTTCAACTAATACTTTTTGGATTGTTCCTACATATTTTTGATTGTTTTCTTCTATTTGACTTTCTACTAATTCTTTTAATCTATTAAATCTTTTATGTTTTATTTCTTCTGGAACTTGATTTGGCATTCTATCTCCTGGAGTTCCTACTCTTCTTGAATATATAAACATATATACTTGTTCGAATTTTACTTTTCTAACTACATCTAATGTATCTTCGAACTCTTCGTCTGTTTCCCCTGGAAATCCTACAATTATATCTGTTGATAGTGTTAGATTTGGTATTTTATTTTTCATTTTTTCTACCAAATCCAAATATTGTTCTTTTGTATATTTTCTATTCATTTCTTTTAGAACTTTAGTGTTACCTGATTGCAATGGTAAATGAATTAATTTACAAACTTTATCACTACTTGCAATTGCATCTATAACATCATCTGTAAAATCCTTTGGATGTGGAGAAACAAATCTAATTCTTTCTATTCCATCAATTTTATTTATTGCTCTTAACAATGTCGCAAAAGAATTTACTCCCTCATATTCTTCGAAAGGTATATTTTTTTCTCTTTCCACTCTTAAATATGAATTAACGTTTTGACCTAATAGTGTTATTTCTTTGTATCCTTCTTTGGCAAGTTCTCTTACTTCATTTATTATATCTCTAGGTTCTCTGCTTCTTTCTCTTCCACGAACATATGGAACTATACAATATGTACAAAAATTATTGCATCCATACATAATTGTTACAGAAGCCTTTATATTACTATCTCTTTTTATAGGTAGGCCTTCAAAAACTTCTCCATCTATATCTATTACATCTTTTATTTTTTCCTTGGTTTGTAAAGCTTTAAATAGGTCTTCTGGGAATCTATATAATGTATGTGTACCAAATATTACATCAACAAAAGGATAACTTTGTTTTATTTTATCTATAATGTGTTGCTCTTGCATCATACAACCACCAATAGCTATAATTGTTCCATTTTTCTCTTTTATCCTTTTTAATTCTCCAAGCTTTCCAAAAAGCTTATCTTCTGCATTTTCTCTAACACAACATGTATTAAATAATGCTATATTTGCATCCTCAAAATTATCTGTTTTTGTGTATCCCATTTCTTCTAACATTCCACATAATTTTTCGGAATCGTTTTCATTTAGTTGGCATCCCATCGTTAATATACAATATTTTAAATCTTTATTATTTTTATTTAAATCTTTTATCTCTTTTATATAATTTTTTTGCTCGTCGACTTTTTTCACGTTTAATCCTCCTATTGCCCCTATATTCTATATTATTTTTGCTGTTTTTTCAAGTAGATTTAATGTTCAAGTTTAGTTATTAGTTAATATTCATCTGTTCATTTATTGGATTTATGTACATAAAAAGCGAACCTAAATATTGAAATTTAAGTTCGCGATTAAAATTTTATTTATATGCCTTTCTTGGCACACGAAAAAAGAAAATTATAATTGTTTATAATTTTCTTATATTTCTTATTCAAGACCATATTTCTTTTTAAATTTATCTGCTCTACCACCTGATGTTTCTTTTCTTAAATTACCTGTCCAGAATGGATGACATTTTGAGCAAACATCTACTTTCATATCCTCTTTAGTTGAGTTTGTTTCTATTACATTACCGCAAGCACATGTAATTGTTGCTGGTCCATATTTTGGATGTATTCCTTCTTTCATTTATGTTCACCTCTTCCTTCTTTTCGTAAAATGCTGTATATTATCATAACACATATTGGATAATTTTTCAATACCTAATTTTGTATTTGTTTAATTTACTTCATTTGCTGCTTGTTCTTGATCTAAAATATATTGCCCAGATGTTTCTAATTCCTGTTTTAATGATGTTTTATGTACTAGTTTAAAAGTTATATTAAATAAACAAGCTATTACTAATATTACTAGACCTATTCTTTTCCAATATTTAGCTAGCATTTGGGCATCTCCTTCTTTCTTTTAAACTCATAGTTCTATTATACTATATTTTATTTTTTTGTCAATATTTTTAATATTTATAAAGGTTTTTGGTATTTTTTTACTCAATTCGTGTAAAACTATTACAAGGTGATTTATTTATGAAAAAGAAGATAATCTTATTTTTCCTTATATTATTTACTACCATTAGTTTTTCTGGTTGCAGTAAAAATGATGATACAAATACCGAGGTAAATAGCATAGATGTAAATAGAACTTCTTATGATATTAGCAACATGCCTATAAATAATGTTTTACCTGACAATAACATTATTTCTGATAATAATGTGTCTAATAACACTAATACCTCTAAATCTTCTAATTCTTCAAAAGTATCAAGTAATTCGGAAAAATTATTAGCTCAATTTTCTACTAGAATATATTCAAAAGATTCGGCAAGGCAGAACAATCTTGAAATAACTTCAAAAGCTTTAAATGGTACAGTTGTTAAACCTAACGAAACATTTTCTTTTACTAAAACAGTTGGACCTTCTACTTCTTCTAAAGGTTACGAAGAAGCAGATATATATGATTCAAATGGGAATAAAATTAAAGGATATGGTGGCGGAAACTGTCAAGTAAGCTCTACTTTATATAATGCGGTGCAAAAAGTTCCTTCTTTAAAAGTTGTAGAAAGACATGAGCACAGTAACACCGTTCCTTATGTAAAAGAAGGCCATGATGCTGCAGTAGCTTATGGCAGTGTTGATTTTAAATTCAAAAATACAAATAATTATTCTATTAAAATTTTAGTTGAAACTTCTAATAAATATGTAGTGGTAAAATTAATGAAAATTTAATAGCATATCTTTTCCCTCCTAGCATATATTTTAGGAAAAGGAGGGGATAAAAATAAGGAAATTTTTTTATAAACTTTTTATTTCTATAATTATTTTTAGTTTAATATTAACACCAATCTCTTGTTTAGCATATAGTGATTCTTATGTTTGGTCTTCACCAGAAATACTAACAAGTGTAAGTTCTAGTGACGAGACCAAAACAGAAGAAAATAGTTTAAACCTTACTTGTGGTAGTGCCATATTAATTGAACAATCTACTGGTAAAATTCTATACGAGCATAATGCTCATGAACAATTACGTCCTGCAAGTGTTACAAAAATAATGACAATCCTTTTAATTATGAAAGCTATAGATTCTGGTAGATTAAATTATACAGACCAAATACCTTGTAGTGAAAATGCTAGTTCTATGGGAGGTTCACAAATATGGCTTGATACAAAGGAAACTTTAAGTGTTGATGAAATGTTAAAAGCTATATGTGTGGTTTCTGCAAATGATTGCACTGTTGCTATGGCAGAATATCTTGCAGGCTCTGAAGAAAATTTTGTTAAGCAAATGAATGAAAAGGCTAAAGAGCTAGGAATGAATGATACCACTTTCAAAAACTGTCATGGTATAGATGAAGATGGTCATGTATCATCTGCCTACGATATTGCTCTTATGTCCCGTGAACTTTTAGAAAAACATCCTGATATTAAGAAATACACTACAATTTATATGGATTCTTTACGTGATGGTAAATCCGAACTTGTTAATACTAATAAATTAATTAGAAATTATAGAGGTGCTACAGGATTAAAAACAGGCTCTACTTCCCTTGCATTATATAATTTATCAGCATCAGCAACTCGTGATGGGCTATCTTTAATTGCTGTTATTATGAAGGCTCCAACAACTAAAGATAGATTTGCTGAAGCTAGCAAATTATTAGATTATGGTTTTGCAAATTATTCATTTAAGTCTTTTGCTAAAAAAGGCGATACGGTGAAAGAAATCCCAGTTTCTAAGGGTACTTCCTCTTCAGTTTGTGCTGTCCTTTCTAATGATGCTGGAGTTTTACTAAAAAAAGGTGAAGAAAGTGATATTGTTCAAAATGTAAATCTGCCAGACTCAATCTCTGCGCCTATAAAAGAAGGAGATAAGTTAGGAGAAATCTCATATTCTTTAAATAATGAAACAATTGCAACTATAGATATTGTTGCTAAAAATAGTATAGACAAAATTGACTTTCCTAATATGGTAAAGCATGTTTTTAAATCTTGGATTAGTAATTAATTTTTATATTAGAAAAGCAGATACGCGTTTTTCTTAGCGTATCTGCTTTTATCTTCCTATATGCTTCTTTGTTTTATTCTTCCTGTTTTATATGCATCCAACAATTTATTTAAATCTTGAATTTGCTCTTCTAGTTCTTTTCCTATATCAGTATCTGCAATTTTTTTACGTTCTACCTTTTCTACAACCAATTGAGTAGAATGTATATCTGTTCCATTTATAATTGCATCTTCTGTAGAAGTAAATGGTTCATGCGCAGTTAAAACTAATCCATATGAATTATATATTAAAGTATAACCTGCAATTCCAGTTGTCTTTTGATATGGTTTAGAAAGTCCTCCATCAATTATTAATAATTTTCCATTTGCTTTTATTGGACTCTCACCATCTTTTAATTTTACAGGCATATGTCCACCTATAATTCTTCCTTCTTCAGGGTCTATTCCAAATTCTTTTAAAATATTTTTACATACATCTTCGTTTTCTGCATATTCATAAAATGGATTTTTTATTTCTTTTCTTAGGTTTCTATCCTCTAAGAAATATCTTTCAAACGTTTTCATTGCATCCTTGCAAAAAATTGGTGAATATTTTCCACACCATAAATACCATAGGAAATCCATAGCATCTGTCTTTTCTTCGCCATCATCTAAGTAGAATGCTTTCCTTGATTTTTCATCTATATAATCTAAATATTGCTTACCTTTAAGTTTTTTACCTTCAAACTCTACCTCTACGATTTCTCCTAAATCATTCATTGGTACACAACCATGAATTAATAAATTTTGATTATATATTTTATAAATACTTCCTTTAGTATATAAAAAGTTTATATGTTCTTGTAGCTTTTCGCTATTTTTAAAGCTTTTAACTAATCTTTCTACTACATCTTTTTCCTTTGCTGATAATTCAAATGGTGCATCCTCGTTTATTGTTGGGAAATCTGTATCTAATAAATTATATGTGTATCCATTAATTTCTATTGTTCCTTCTTTATAATTTATCTTATCTAATAATAATCTGTCTTCCATTTCATATTCTGGATGTCTTTTTATTATTTGTGCTTCTAATTTAAACTGAATTATTGCTGCTGCTTTTTCCATTTTTCCCATAAGTTCTATATCTAATCCATCTTCGAATTCATCTGTATGTGAGTGGAATATATTAGAAACTTTATTAGCATATTGTTCTTTTGCAAATTCAGTTATTTTTCTAATATTTATTCCATATCCCTCTTCTAGAATTGATAAATTACCATATCTTGCACAAATTCTTATAACATTCATTATGCAAGCTGGATTTCCACATGCAGCTCCCATCCATACGATATCATGATTTCCCCATTCTATGTCTATAGAATGGTATTTCATTAGTTTATCTATTATGATATCTGGACCTGGACCTCTATCGTAAATATCTCCAATAATATGAAGATGGTCAATTGATAATTGTTGTATTAATTTTGATATTTCTATTATAAAAGCTTCTGCTCTACCCAATTTTATTATAGATTCTATTATTTGCGCATAATAAGTTTCTTTATCTGCAGACTCCATACTACCATGTAATAATTCATCAATAATATACTCAAATTCTTTTGGCATTGCTTTTCTTACTTTTGATCTGCTATATTTTGATGCCATAATCTTACATATCTTTATTAATCTATATAAGGTTATTTTATAATATTCTGCTAGATTATCTTTGTTTTCTTCCTTTAATAATTTTAATTTTTCCTCTGGATAATAAATTAATGTTGCAAACTGCTTTCTTTCGCTACTTGTCATAGTATACGCAAAAGTTTCATCAATTTTCGTTTTAATAACCCCAGAAGCATTTTTTAAAATATGTAAGAATGATTCATATTCTCCATGTAAATCGCTTAAAAAATGCTCAGTACTCTTTGGTAAGTTTTGAATTGCTTTTAAATTAATAATTTCTGTACAAACAGCTTGTATTGTAGGAAATTTTTCAGAAAGCAATTTTAAATATTTTAATTCTTTATATTCCATTTTTCCACCCAATCTTTGTTAATTTTTTACTTTAACTCATTATTTAAATATTGTTTAGCAAAATTGTAAACATTATCAAAATCTTCTTTTGTATCGTGGTTTTCAATTTCAAATCTATTATATAGTTTTGTTAAAAATTGATCATCTTTAATCTTCTGTAATGTGAATTTATAGTTAAAATCATATACATAAGCGAAATGTGCTATGGCTAAGTCTAATCCAGAATTTATATTTTTGTAATTTATGTATTTGTCTTCAAAAAATTCTCTATAAACTTCTTTGTTTATTTTTTGATTTTGAATATTATTACCATATATTACTTGCATATTTTCATTATTTAAAACATAAAATATGTCTAGCTTATCTGCATCTCTTATAAGTTTTGTATGTAATAATTCTCTTTCGTTCAAATCTTTGTCTATATCCAAGTATCCCTTATTATGATTTAGTATAGCTTTTTTTATTATATTATCATATGTATCTTCTTTAACAAACTTTCTTATTAAATTATCTTCAAATAAAACTTTAACCCCATATTCTGCATGGTTAACACTATCTTTATCCATAAATGTGTTGTAAATTCTTATTTGCTCAAATCTTCCTATGTCATGTAGCAATCCAATTAGTTCAGCAAGCTTTACATCTTCTTCGCTAAGATTTAAACTTTCCGCTATTGCTTTAGCCTTGCTACTTACTCTTTCTATATGTGAAATTTTTAAAGCTATTTTAGGATCATTTGGATTATAATTTTTTATATAATTTTTAAATTCTATTCGTGCGTTCTTTATATCAATACTCATTTGTATAAATCCTCCTATTTGATTGTAACATATTTGCTGATTTTGTCAAATTTTAAAGCTTTTTGTTGCCTAAAAGTGTAAGAGCGAAATACTAGATTTCGCTCTTATTTTCTCTATTTTTTAATTTAACGCACCCATTAATCATCTTCCATTTCTTCGGATGTAACTGTTGTTTCATATTCAAATGGTCTTTTTACTTTTACTATTTTTTCTTTTTTAGTATTTGTTTTTTCTTCTTTTTTTCCGCATTTATTTATTAAATTATTTGCTTTTTCCATTATGTCTGGTACATAGTCCAAAAGTTTATCTACAGATGATGTATGGTCTATTGGTAATAATTTTACATTTTCATTTTGTACAACTAAAAATGCTATTGGACTTATATTAACTGCAGCTCCACTTCCTCCTCCAAATGGTAATTTATATTCTATGGATTCTTCCTTTTCCTTTTTATTGTAATTGTCGATAGTTTCACTATTAAACTCACTACCTCCAGATGCAAATCCAAAAGTTACTTTTGATAATGGAATAATTACTCCATTATTTATTTCGATTGGTTTCCCTATTATTGTATTAACATCTACCATGTCTTTAATACTATTCATGGTTGTATCCATAAGTCCTTCTATAGGATTTTGTTGCATTCTTATCAGCTCTCTTTCCTTTTAAATTTTCACACATTACACTTATAATATGTATAAATTTTAGATTTATTATACTATTTAAATAAATTTCGTATTGGGTCTGTTCACTATATTTAATATTAATTCCATATCTTCCTTCTTCTTTACTTATCATATTTTTAGCGAAGATTATTGATAATATTGTTGAAATAATTACTGTAACAAAACTTAAAGCAATCAAATTACTGCTTTGTAAATTTATTTTTAAATATAATTCATCGATTTTTGTTATTTCTAAAAATTGAGTTGTATAATTTTTATATAGCTTTAGATTTGCTTTTTTCATATTTTTTTCTATATTTTTTAATGTAATTTTTTTCCTTAGTGCTTTACTTTCTAACAAATTCATTTCGAAATATGGTATTATTTTTAACAATTTAAATACTACCTTTATTTCTCCTTCTTTTATTTTATTATCCTTTACAAATAGATTGTTTATTTGTATTTGAACTGTAGTGGCTGCTAGTAATATTATTATAGTAGCTAAAATTATTAATATAACGAAAAAAAATACTAGCATAGTTTCACCTCTGCTAATATTTTTTCCATTTTTTATTTATTTATACTATTTTTTTCTTCTTTTCTACTAGTATATCGTCAAATAATTCTTCTTGTTTTGTATTTACTTTATCTCTCTTTGACATTTCCAATAATCCACTAAAAGCTGTTACTACTTCTTGTTTGTTATGTTCTTTTAAAGAGAATAATTTATTGAATACGAATTTATTATTTTTTATTAATGCTTTAAACATTTCTTTTACTTTACTTGCTACTGTGTAATTATCCGTTATAGCAATTTTTTCTATGTTTTCTGCATTTTTATTTACTTTTGCTTTGTTTCTTTCTAATAAATTTTTATAAAGATTTGGTAGTAAATCTTTTTCATATTCTTTTTCTATTTGCTTTTTAGGTAATTCTATTTTTTCTTGACTTCCTAAATATATTTTAGAATTTTCCTCATAATTTACTTTCAATTTTTTTATGATTTCTTTATATTTTTTATATTCTATAATTCTTTGGATAAGTTCTTCCTCTGTAAGTTCTTCTTCTGCTTCTTCTTGTTTTGGAAGTAAACTTTTAGATTTCAAGTAAATTAATGTAGATGCCATTATTAAAAATTCACTTGCTATTTCTAAATTCATTTCTTCCATTTGATTTAAATATTCTATATATTGGTCTGCAATTTCGTTTATTTTTATATCGTAAATATCCATTTTGTTTTTGTCTATTAAATGACATAATAAATCTAATGGTCCTTCGAAATTATCTATTTTTATTGCATATTTATTTGTCTCTAACATTAACATGTTTGCCATAATTTACTCCTCTATCTTTATATTGTCTTTTTTATAACCTTTTCTTAATAAATAATTTACTATCTCTTCCCTTTCATAAGAATTGATTCTTTTATTTATTATATTTTGAGCTGATTTTCTTTCGTATTCTTCTAGTTCGTCTATGTGTTCACTTACGTAATTTTCTAATACATCTCTTTTTATACCTTTTGAATATAATTTATATATAATTTCTCTAATTGACATATTTTTTAATGCTTTAAATTCTGCAATTGCTCTTTCTATATATACTTCATCATTTATATAACCTGCTTCTTTTAAGTATTCTATAATATCATCTAGAAGCTCTTCGTCCATTTTACTAAATTTTTTTCTTATTTCATTTTCAGTTCTTTTTTTATACATGATATATTTTAAAACTCTTGTTTTTTCTTTATCAAATTCTTCGATTGAATACATATTTTTACCTCTTTTTCTCTTAAAATTTTACTATAATTCAATTAAAAATACAAGCATATTTTTTTCTTTAATTTTTTTCAAATTAACTATTACATGGATTTCAAAAAAATGGTATAATTAATTTTGGGTGCAAAATTAGACCCTTTATTAGAAGATAAGAAAGGAGGATTTAACGATGCCAACAAATAAGAAAGAAGGAATCATTTTTGGAATAAGTATGTGCATAATAATGGTATTTTTTATGGGATTATTAAATATTTCTATTCATCTAGGTGGTTTAAATTTAAATACTATTAAAACTTGTTTTATAGCTTTCCCAGTAACACTTATTATTGCATATATCCTAGAAACATTTATTGTAGGAAAAATAAATCATATCTTATTAGAACATTTTGTTTCAAAAGAAGATAGTAAAAATTCTTATATTTTATTTAACTGTTTCTTTATTGTTACAATGATGTCTTTAATAATGACAATAGTTGGAGGTCTTCTTGGTGGAGATACTTTAACAACTGTATTGGGAGAATTCTTTATTAGATGGCCTAGAAATTTCTGTGCAGCATTTTTCTTAAATATTTTAGTTGCAGGTCCAATTAGTAGAGCAATTCTTAGAGCTATACAACAAAGGGATTCAATTCCAGCTATAGAAATAGAAAATTCTGAAAATGAAGAATCAATATAAAAAAGAATACACTTAAAGTTATTTTATTTAAGTGTATTCTTTTTTTTGCTTTAATGTAGTTTACAAAGACCAATTATCGCTTTCTATTCTTATTTAATATTTATTTTTTCTTTGATTTTGATTCTTCGTCATTTACTAAAACTACTACATCATCGTCATCATCTTTTTCTTCCTCTTCATCACCTAAGCTTTTTTCGAAAGCTTTCTCGAAATTATCTCTTACTTTCTTTTCTACTTCTGCCATTATATCTGGATTTTCTTTTAAGAAATTCTTTACATTTTCTCTTCCTTGACCTATTCTGTTTCCATTATAACTAAACCATGAACCACTCTTTTCGATTATATCTAGATTAACTGCTGTATCTAGAATATTTCCTTCTTTTGAAATTCCTTTTCCATAAACAATATCGAATTCTGCTTCTCTAAATGGTGGTGCAACCTTATTTTTTACTACTTTAACTCTTGCTCTACTTCCTATAATTTCACCATCTTTTTTAATGTTTTCTATTTTTCTTATATCCATTCTTACAGAAGCATAGAATTTTAATGCTCTTCCTCCTGTTGTTGTTTCTGGATTTCCAAACATAACACCTATTTTTTCTCTTAATTGGTTTATGAAAATTAATACTGTTTTAGATTTATTTATAGCTCCAGCTAATTTTCGTAATGCTTGTGACATTAATCTTGCTTGTAACCCCATATGAGAATCTCCCATGTCACCATCAATCTCTGCTTTTGGCACTAATGCTGCAACAGAGTCTACTACAACTACATCTAAAGCTCCACTTCTTATTAATGCTTCTGTTATTTCTAGAGCTTGCTCTCCAGTATCTGGTTGTGATACTAATAAATTATCTATATCTACTCCTAAATGTTTTGCATATACAGGGTCTAGTGCATGTTCTGCATCTATAAATGCTGCTTCTCCATTTTCTTTTTGTGCTTCTGCTATTATGTGTAATGCAAGTGTTGTCTTACCAGATGATTCTGGTCCATATATTTCTATAATTCTTCCTCTTGGAACTCCACCAATTCCTAATGCTATATCTAGGCTTAATGCACCTGTTGGAATTGCTTCTACTTCCATTGCTTTAAATTCTCCTAACTTCATTACAGAGCCTTTTCCAAATTGTTTTTCTATTTGACTCATCGCTGCGTCTAACGCTTTTTTTCTTTCTACATTTTCTTCACTCATTGTTTTTCCTCCTATGAACATACGTTTGTTTTTATTATATACTAAATTATTCTTTTGTCAATACTTTTTTTATCTTCTATACCAATTTTCTATTCCATAAAAAATATTGTATTGATTTGGCTTTATTTCTCCAACCAAACTTGTGCTATATATTACATTCATTTTATTGAAATATAAACTAATATATGGAACATCATTTTTATAAATGTCTATTAATTTGTTTGTATCATCTTTTATTTTATTTTCATCTGTAAGATTTAATAATTCGTTTAATAAATTATTTGCCTCTTCATTTTGATAATTAGCTAAATTTCCAGAGCCAAAATAAGTAACAAGACTTGGTGATAAAGATGTATTTGTTCCGGTTAATATCATTCCATAATTTCTATTATCTAAAGCTGTTTGAAATCTATCATGGCTTAATTTTGATATTGTTACATGAATTCCTACATTTTCTAGATTTGATTTTATTAAGTCAGCAACTGCAGTTTGTGTGCTATTGTCTGCATTTACTGTAAGATTGATATTTAATCTTATAGTTCTGTAATTTTCTGTTTTTTGCCAACTTCCATATTTATATGTCCATCCAGCATCTATTAATACTTGTTTTGCTTGATCTGGATTATACCCCGTGCTACTACTATTAGAGTCAAAAGTCCAATTTCCATAATCTAAAGGATTATCTGCTGTATAATATTTTCCTCCAAACACACTAGTAACTATTCCACTTTTATCTATAGAATAAGAAATTGCTTTTCTAACTTCTGCTCTACTTAGAAAGTTATCAGCTGTATTAAGAGCAATAAAATCATGTTGCCTTCCATAGTATTCTTTTTTGTTATATCCTATTGTTCCTATATTATCTTCGATATTTATATTTTCTGTTGTTAAGACATCTATATTTCCTAATTTAAATGCATTGTACGCTTCTCCCATAGATGAATATTTGTTAACATTTATTGTATCTACTTTTGCATTTTTCTGTGATACATTCCACCAATTAGAATTCTTCTTTAACACAACTGTACTATCTGAATTTGAGTCTATTCTAAACATTCCTGTTCCAATTGGAGTATTATTTTTATCTGTATTTTGAATATCCTGTCCTGAAAAATAATTGCTAGACACTATTGGAAATATTAAATTATATTCAAAAAATGGTATAACAGTATCTAAATTTAATCTAACACTATAATCATCAATTATATCTACACTTGTAATGTGTTGAACATTATAACTATAAATTGATGAAATCTGTTTTAATGTATCTATTGTATATTTTACATCTTGTGCAGTAAAAGATGTTCCATCCTGCCATTTAACATTGTTTCTTAATTTTATTATATAAGAAGTATCCCCAGATTTTGCCCATTCTGTAGCTAAACATGCTTGTGGTTTATAATTTTCATCTAATTGTATTAGTGGTTCAAATACTAATTTAGTTATTTCTTGCACATTTCTATTGTTACTCAACAAAGGATTTATAGAATCATATCCTACAATTTCCATCCTTAAATCTGTAATTATTGAGCTAGTTTGAGAAGTAGTTTGATTTGTTGAATTACTATTCTTTTGGGCATCATCCTTATAAATAATATAAATTGCTATACCTACAATTACAATAACCGCTATAAAAAAGATATATTTTATAAAATTTGATTTCATTTTTCTCTCCATTATTTTTAATTTTTACTTCTTTATAATATATTAATTTTGTATTTTTTTCAAGATATTTTTACTGTTTATTGGACACTTAAATATAGAAATATCTTTGCTTTTTTTATGCAATTCTTATTTATAAAACGAAAAAGAGGACTTATAAATAAGCCCCCAATAATTTATTTTCTTGACTCGATTATTAATTTTATTCCAGTCCTATCTTCTCCCTCCACTTGAACCTCTGCAAATGCAGGTATACAAACTAAATCCACTCCAGATGGTGCTACAAATCCTCTTGCAATTGCTACTGCCTTTACAGCTTGATTTAATGCTCCAGCACCTATTGCTTGCATTTCTGCCTTGTTATTTTCTTTCACCAAACCTGCTATTGCTCCTGCAACTGAGTTTGGATTTGATTTTGATGAGATTTTTAAAACTTCCATTTCTTGCCTCCTATAATTTATTTTTTAGTTCATCTTGTGACTGATATATTTATATTATATTTGGAAAATAATGTAAAGATATTTTACCATTTTTTAGGAGGTTTATATCGCGTAATTTGATATGTTTCGACATTTATTTTGTATTTATTCTAATAATCTCTTCGGTTCGATTTGTTTCATCATTTATTTTAAACACACATCCATTAATCATTGTTTCCCCATCTGCTAATTTATATCTTTCTGGAAGTGATGTTAAAAATCTTTTTAATGAAGCTGATACATCCATACCTATAACAGATTTCCTTGGCCCCGTCATTCCAATATCTGTTATATATGCTGTACCATTTTCTAATATTTTATCATCCGCAGTTTGTACATGTGTATGAGTTCCAAAAATTATATTAAATTTACCATCCATATAATATCCCATTGCTATTTTTTCTGCTGTTGCTTCTGCATGAAAATCTAATATAAAAATATCTACTTCGTTTTTTAATTTTTCATATATATCATTTGCAACTGTGAATGGATTTTCTGACAAAATTCCCATTTCAGTTCTTCCTATTAAATTTATAACAGCTATTTTTTTATTGTTTTTAGTAAATATGCTATATCCCTTACCTGGAACTCCTTTTGAATAGTTTGCAGGTCTTATAATTTTCTTATCATCTATAAAAGAAAAGATGTCCTTTTTTCCCCAAGTATGATTTCCCATTGTTATTACATCTGCTCCAGCTTTTATTAATGAGTCAAAAATCTTTTTAGTTATTCCCATTCCTCCTGCTGAATTTTCTCCATTAACTATACAAAAATCTATATTATATTTTTCTTTTAAATTTGGCAATTCTTTAATGGCTCTTTTTACACCTAATTCTCCTACGATATCTCCAATTGCTAAAATATTCATAATCTACCTTCTTTCTAACACGATATATATTATATAGTAGGTTCTTAGTTATTTCAAGTTTTTAATTAAACAGACAAGAAAAAAAGAGAGGTTTCCCTCTCTTTTTTTATTTCGCATAATCTACAGTTCTGGTTTCTCTTATTAGGTTTACTTTTATAGTTCCTGGATAATCCATTTCTTTTTCTATCTTTTGAGCTATATCTCTACCTAATATCACCATTTGACTATCAGAAATTTTATCTGGTTTTACAATAATTCTTATCTCCCTACCAGCTTGGATTGCATAAGATTTATCTACACCATCAAATGAATCTGCAATAGATTCCAATTCCTGTAATCTCTTTATATATGCTTCTAAAGTTTCACGTCTTGCACCAGGTCTTGATGCTGATATAGCATCTGCGGCTTGAACTAAGACAGCTTCAATTGTTTGTGGTTCTACATCTCCATGGTGTGCCTCTACAGCATTAATTACCGCTGGGCTTTCTTTATATTTCTTTAAAACTTCAACACCAATTTCAACGTGAGTTCCTTCCATATCATGGTCTAAGGCTTTTCCAATATCATGCAATAAACCAGCTCTTCTTGCAAGTTTTGGATCTAACCCTAGTTCTTCTGCCATAATTCTTGCTAGGTTTGAAACTTCTATAGAGTGATTTAAAACATTTTGACCATAACTTGTTCTGTATTTTAATTTACCAATTAACTTAACTAAATCTGGATGTAATCCCATAACTCCAGTTTCTAGTGTTGCTCTTTCTCCTTCTTCTTTGATAGTTTCTGCTAATTCTTCTTTAGCTTTTTCTACCATTTCTTCGATTTTTGCAGGATGTATTCTTCCATCATCAATCAATTTCTCTAGAGCAATTCTAGCAACTTCTCTTCTTAATGGGTCAAAGCCTGAAATTACTACAGCTTCTGGAGTATCATCAATAATTAAGTCAACACCTGTCAAGGTTTCAATAGCTTTAATATTTCTTCCTTCTCTTCCTATAATTCTACCTTTCATATCATCATTTGGAAGTGAAACTATTGAAACTGTAGTTTCTTGAGAATGGTCTGCAGCACATTTTTGAATAGAATATCCAATAATTTCTTTTGCCATTTTATCTGATTGTTCTTTAAATTCTTTCTCTTTTTCTTTAATTAAAATAGCTTTTTCGTTAGTTATTTGTTCATCAAGCTCTTTTAATAATTGTTGTTTTGCTTCTTCTGAAGTTAAATTAGATATTCTTTCTAATTCTTGTTTTTGCATATCAATAATTTTTTCCAAATTTGTTTTTTCATTCTCTAAGTCTTGTCTTCTTTGTTCTAATTCTTGTTCCTTTTTCTCTAGATTATCTGATTTTTTGTCTATATTTTCTTCTCTTTGGAACAATCTTTTTTCTTGACTTTGTATTTCGCCTCTTCTTTCTTTAATCTCTTTATCTAATTCATTTCTGGCATTCATGATTTCTTCTTTTGCTTTAAATATTTCTTCTTTTTTCTTATTTTCAGCATCTTTATTCGCAGCCTCGATTATTTTCTTAGCTTCTTCTTCAGCACTTTGAATTTTAGATTCTGCTATCTTTTTTCTGTAAGTAAATCCTACAAAAAAGAATATAACAGCAGAGATTATAATAGAAGCGATAATGATTATTGTGTTCATCATAACCCCTCTACCTCTTTCTATTAAATTTTCAATGTACAGTGTAAATATATATAAATTTATTAAAATATATTTTTACTCACAATATAATTTTATCTTTAATATGCAATACTGTCAAGGGTTATTTATGTAAAATATTGTGGGTTAGTCAAACATATGTCACACTTTATTGAAAAATATATTGTTTGAGTACCATATATTGCTTAAACCGAT
>CALXKK010000002.1 GCA_944388935.1 uncultured Clostridia bacterium
TTAATTATATTACCATATCCCCATTTTATTGTCAACATATTTTTTCATTTTTTTTAACTTTTTTTATTGTTTATTTTTTATGTCTAATTATTTGTATTTTATAATTATAATTATCCCCTTATTTCACACATGTTTATATTAAATTACCACTTATTTTTTGACAACTTAAAAGATGAAAGAAATCATCTTTCACCTTTTAAATATCAACTAGTATAATATCTTCTCCTATACATTTTACTTTTTCCCATGGGATTACAATTTCATTTCCTGCTGAAAATATATTAATTAGCTTATTGTTTCCCGGAACAATAATAGAAGTGATATTTCCAGTCTCTAATTCTGCACATACATCCTGTACAAAACCTAATCTTTTCCCATCATTTATATTTACTACCTCTTTATGTTTAAAGTCCAGTCCTTTTTTCTTCACACTACCACCTCTTCTTAATATATATGAAGTATTAATTCATATAATAACATATGGTAGCAAAGTTAATTAGTTATACAACCTTTTTATATGATTTATTGCACTTTTTTCTAGTCTCGAAACTTGCGCCTGCGATATACCTATTTCTTCAGCAACTTCCATTTGAGTTCTTCCATCAAAAAATCTCTTATTAATTATCATTTTTTCTTTATCATTTAATTTTTTCATTAATTCAGATATAGTTATTCTCTCAGTCCATTTTTCATCTGTATTTTTTCTATCACTTACTTGGTCTATTATAAAAATGTTTTCTGTTCCATCATTAAAAACCGGCTCTTGCAAAGATACAGGATCTTGTATCGCTCCCAAGCTTAACGATATATCTTCTGGCTCTACATTTAATTCTTTAGCTATTTCTTCTAAAGTAGGTTCTCGATTGTTTTCTCGTAGAAACTTATTTTTAAAAGCAATACTTTTATATGCTAAATCTTTAATAGATCTACTTACTCTAATTGAATTATTATCTCTTAAATATCTTCTAATTTCTCCTATTATCATAGGAACAGCATAAGTACTGAATTGTACATTTAAAGTAATATCAAAATTATCAATTGCTTTAATCAAGCCAATACAACCTATCTGAAATAAATCATCTGCACTTTCTGCTCTGCCAGAAAATCTTTGAACTACACTTAAAACTAATCTTAAATTGCCATTAATAAATTTTTCTCGCGCTTCTCTATCTCCATTTTTTATTTTTACTAATAGTTCTTTCTTTTCTTCATTTGACAATATAGGTAATTTGGTAGTATTAACACCACATATCTCAACCTTATTAATCAAATAAAAACCTCCTTTGAAACTACTTATCTTAAGTATTTCCAAATTTGGTTTTTTTATGCGATTATCCTATTTTACTTGAAATCTCTTTTTTCATCTTTCCAATAATCTTTTTCTCCAATCTTGATATATAACTTTGGGATATTCCAAGCATATCTGCAACTTCCTTTTGAGTTTTTTCATCACCTGTTGTAAATCCAAATCTAAGTTCCATAATGCTCTTTTCTCTTTTATTAAGTTTTTCTATTGATTCTCGTAAGAGTTTTCTATCTATTTCTTCTTCTATCCTTCTCGAAGTTACATCACTTTCAGTTCCTAGTATATCCGAAAGTAATAATTCATTTCCATCACCATCCTGATTTAAAGGCTCATCTATGGAAATCTCACTTTTAATTTTATTACTCCTTCTTAGATGCATTAAAATTTCATTTTCTATACATCTTGAAGCATAAGTTGCTAATTTTATTTTTTTATCTACTTTAAAAGTATTTACTCCTTTCATTAATCCAATAGTTCCTATAGATATTAAATCTTCTAATCCAACTCCGGTATTCTCAAATTTTTTCGCTATATAAACTACTAATCTTAAATTTCTTTCCACTAATATTTTTCTTGCTTCTTTATCTCCATTTTCTATTCTTTTTAGAACCTCTTGCTCCTCTTCTGGGTTTAATGGTGGTGGTAATGTTTGACTTCCTCCAATATAAAATATTGGCAGGTTTTCAAGCTCTTCATTTTGATTTATGTATTTAGCATAAATTGTACTTATGCTTTTCCTTAACTTTTCTATTAGATTCATAATTGCACTCCTCCTCGTATAGTAGATCTATTCCGATTAGTGCATCATATCTTTTTGTTTTTGAAAATTCCTTTTCATAAATTCCAATAATTACATTTTTTATTTCACAATTATCTACAATAATCTTATCAGATTTTATTCCTATTAAAATCCCATGTTCATTTCCTAATGAATTAAATGGAATTATTTTTATACGTTTAGATATTTCCTTATTCATTATCTCTCCAATTCTATCACCTCCTAAAATCAAATTAATATTATCTAATATTTGTGATGGCATTATTTTTTTAAAACTTCTTTTGGTTGCAACCATAACTGGCTTGTTTGTTAGTGGATCTTTTAGCATATTTCCTGTGTCTAATAATGCTCTTACTTTTATACTTTTGTTTTCTATAACTATATCAACATCATAGAATATGTCCTTTTTTGAAATTTTTGTTTTTAAATTTTTTATAGTAATTATAATTAATGATATTCCGATAATAACTCCAATTCCAGATATTAAAATTGGAAAATCTATTATTGGAATTCCATTTACTACTCTTATTCTATATCCTTGTATTAAATATGATATTGCTATTGCTGCCCCACCTGCTGTTATGGAAATCATATAAAAAAGCAATAATGTTTCAATTAATTTTTTTATTTTTCTAGTTGGGTAAATAATTATAATCATTAATATTGATAATAATAATTTTGAAATAAAATTATTTATAAATATACTTTTTACTGCAATAGATATGATTGCATATAGGCTTCCAATAGTACTCGAAAATAGAATTCTAAAATAGGATTTCTTAATACTTTTAAGTGAAACTGTTACATATAAAATTACAAAGTTTATTATTAAATTTTCTATAAATATTACATCAGCATATACAACCAATATGTCCACCTCTTTGAAACATATTGTATTACTTTTATTTTTAAAAGTGTGTCATTTCTTAGGGCAGAAAAAAAGAAATAATCTACTATATTCGATTATTTCCTTTTTTGATATTTTTTATTTTACATAGATTTTCTTATTTTTGTTTTTTTCTTAAGAAAGATGGTATATCCAAATCATTTGAATTTGAATTGCTATCAGAATTGCTTGTTGGAATTGAGTTCATTTTTTGATCCCAAGCTTTAGATACTAAATTATCTACATTGTTAGAGTTCTTGTCTTTTTCAAACTCTGTAGCTATTACTGTAATTGTAATTTCATCTTTCATATCTGGATCTATTACTGCACCAAATATAATATTAGCTTCTGGGTCAACACTTCTTTGTACTAATTCAGCAGCTGTGTTAACTTCATGTAAACCTAAATCTGGTCCACCAGTAATATTTATAATAACTCCTCTTGCACCTTCTATTGATGTTTCTAGTAATGGACTTTCTGTTGCTTGTTTTGCAGCATCTTCTGCTCTATTTTCTCCTGATGCTCTACCAATACCCATGTGTGCCATACCTGTATTTAACATTATTGTTTTAACATCAGCAAAATCTAGGTTAACAAGACCTGGAACAGCAATTAAGTCTGAAATACCTTGAACACCTTGTCTTAATATTTCATCAGCCATTCTAAATGCTTCTACTATTGATGTTTTTCTATCTATTATTTGTAATAATTTATCATTTGGTATTACAACTAATGTATCTACTTTACTCTTTAAACTTTCTATTCCTCTATCTGCTTGAGATAATCTCTTCTTTCCTTCGAAAGTAAATGGTTTTGTAACAACACCAATTGTTAAAATTCCCATTTCTTTTGCAATTCCAGCAACTATAGGTGCTGCACCTGTTCCTGTTCCACCACCCATTCCGGCAGTAACGAATACCATATCTGCTCCTCTTAAAGCTTCTGATATTTCTGATTTGCTTTCTTCTGCAGATTGTGCACCAATATCTGGATTTGCTCCAGCTCCTAATCCTCTTGTTATTTTTTCTCCGATTTGAATTTTTGTTCCTGCTTTTGACATTTGAAGAGCTTGTCTATCTGTGTTGACAGCTATAAATTCTACACCTCTTATTCCACAATCCACCATTCTGTTTACGGCATTATTTCCAGCTCCACCTACACCTATTACTTTAATAGTAGCTGTTCCATCTAACATTTTTTCGTTTTCGTCAAAGTCCATCATAAAGTTCTTTCCTCCCAATCTATTTATTTTTTATTTATTAACTCTTTTATTAAGAATAGAAAAATTCCTTTATTCTTTCTAATAAGGTTTTTAAAAATCCTTCTTCTGATTTAGTATCTATACTACTTGATACAGTTTTTGTAAATGGTCTTGATGCTATATATCTAACTAATGCATATGCAACTCTAAAAGTTGGCTTTACAGTACCAATTAATCTTCCTGAAGCTATTTTTACAGGTATATTCAAATTTATTTTACCTGCAACATCACATTTGTTGATATTAACAATTCCTTGACCAGTTAAAACTACATTATTTATTCTTGATTTTATACCTTGATTAGTTATATCTTTATTTACTAAAGAAAAAATTTCTTCAATTCTTGCTTCTATTATTTCGATAAGTTCAGAGCTTTTAATTGTTTTATTTCTATTTTCACCCTTAAATGTATTTAATAATATATCATTATCATTATCTATAAAAGATTTCAAGGCTAGTCCATATTGTTTCTTTAATTTATCAGCCTCTTCTTCCGATATATTTAATACTAATGCTATATCGTTTGTTATACTATTACCACCAAGTGGAATTGTATTTGTATATACATATGAAGAACCTTCGAATACACCAATATCTGTATTACCAGCTCCCATATCCAATATCATTACATTGTCGTGTAGTTCATTATTATCTAATATTAAATTTCTTTGTGCTAATGTTGTTGGTACTAAACCATCTACATCTATTCCTGCTTTTTTAAATATAGATGATATTTGTCTTACATATTCTTTGTCCGCCAATATTATTTGAGCCTTTAATGTAAAACTAGAGCTTAGACTTCCTACTGGATCTTCTGTAACTTTTCCAGTATCTAAAACAAATTTATCTGGTACAATATCAATTGATACCTTTCCTTCCGGAATGTCTACATCTTTTACTTGCATAATTGCTGTTTGCACATCTCTTAATGATATTCCAGAATATTTGTCTCTTGCTTCTTTTGTTATACTATTTTGTACTATTGTTGTATATTTTCCTGGAATTGTAACATATGCAGAATTCACTCTTAATCCTGACTCATCTTCTATTTTATCTAGTACCTTTATTAAGCTATTTGAAACTTCTTCTTCATTTATTATTTTTGTCTTCTTTATTCCTGAGCATTTAGCAGAGCTACTACAAATAATTTCGATTTGATTGAAATTATTCACTTCGCCTACAACTGCTGCAATTTTAGAAGTTCCAATATCTATTCCAACGATTATATCTCCTATTGCCAAGTTAGGTCTCCTCCAATTTATTTATCTCTCTCAACTAGTGATAGAATATTATATTTTAAATAAAATGTCAATAGTTGTTGTTATATTTTTGTAACCTTTTTGTAATAATGGCGTAACAATTTCTTTTTTGACATTTTTCGACATGAAATGATAAGAAAAAGGACTAATGCCCTTTTATTAATATTCTATTTATTTTTAACTTATCCTTCTATATTTTGTGTCTTTTTAGTAATTTATGCTTTTTTTATCTCTTTATCTTTGTTCTTTTTTTCAATCCAATTAGTCCATTTTTCAACATAATATCTACGTATTATTGCTAAATCTATGAAGATTCTACCAACAAAAACAACTATAGCTGCAAGTGCAATATCTACATTCAATTTATTTCCTAAATAAGTTAATAAAACAGCTGTAATGGCATTAATAAAAAATCCAGATACGAAAATTCTCATATCAAAATTTTTCTGTACTACAGATTTTATTCCTCCAAAAACAGAATCTAATGCTGCCATTATTCCAATTGCTAAATAACCAGAAATTGAATATGGAATTAATGGTGAATTTATTCCTAATATTGCACCTATTATACATCCAATTAATATTGCTATAAAAACCAATTTAATACCCCCTATTTTAATTTATACTAATATCGTCATTAACTTCAAAATTTCCACTATATTTTAAAATTTTAATATTATTATCTTCTGTAATAGAAATATTTTTGCCATTAGAAGTCATCGTATCGGAAAAACCACCTTTAGCAGTTATACCACTTTCCAAATATTTTTGATTTCCAATTACTTGTATTGTGTATGGTGAAGATAATCTTGTACCATTTACAACAATATATGAATCTACATCCGCAAATTCTGTTAAATTTGTTACCCTTTGTCCATTAACGGAAATTGCCTCTGCTTCTGCAGTTTTTAATTCATTCATTAAACTAATTAAATCATCTGCCACAACATTAGAAGTACCATCAGATATTTCGATAATAATTCCTTGGCCTTCTACATCCGTTTTACCTAAATATAATTCAGCCTGTTGCAATTCTTTGTCTAATAATTCTGAAGAAGCTTGAGTATCATTTATCTTATTTTTATATTCATCTAAATTTGCCTGTGCCTGTGTTAATTGATTTGCAGTATCATCGTATTTACTTTGCCAACTTTCTAATTCTTCTCTTAATTCACTTTCTCTTTTAGTTGTTAAAGAAGTAACATCAGTTTGGCTAACAACTTTAAACTGCATAAACATTACATATACCAAGATAAAACACATTATTCCAATTATTATTGTCATTGTGATTTTTCCTTTTTTTATTTCTTTCAAGATTATTTTCACCTCCTATTTTGCTTCTTGAGCATATTTATAATTTATAACACCATTATATTTTTCTACAGTAACATTATTTTGTAGTTTTACAGAAATATCTATTCCATAATCATCTCTTAGCCAATCTATGTAGCCACCTGGTCTTTCTAATGTTTCGAAACTTCCACCAACTGCTTTAATAACAAAAGGTGTACCAACAATTTCACCATTTACTCTTGTAATATTTCCCGCACAATTAATTGATGTTGTTGGAATTATTCTTTGTCCATTTATAGATATAGCTATTGCCCCAGCATTTTTTAATTCATTTACTATTTTTAATAAATCAATTTCATGAACCAAATAATTGCTTATATCGTCACCAGATTTCATGGAAGAAACACTTGCATTTTGATTGTCTCTTAACGTAATTGTAACTCCGCTTCCTGTAACTTCATTTAAACCTAATACCGCATTATCTTTTTTTAGTTGTTCCTCCTTCTCTGCTGCACTGCTATCATTTTCTGTTGCTTTTGATCTATAAGCTTCTAGTTCTTTATTAACCTTTTCCAACTGAGCAAAAGCATTATCATATCTTTCTTTAGTTTTTAGTACTTCATCTCTTAAATTATTATCTGCATAATTTGGATTAGAAATGCTAATGTTATTTTGTACAGTTCTTATTTGCAATGTTATTCCAAATGTTAGTAATACACATAATATGCCTATTACAATGCTTATACTAATGTTCTTTTTGTTATATTTGATTTTCAAAAATAACCCTCCTTACACTTTTTCTCTAAAAAATATTTTATTTAAATCATTTAAAAATACTTCCCCATTTTTTCCTTCTTCTCTATTTAGAATTTCTTTTAGAATTAGCATTTTATCATTTATATTTGTATCATCACCTAAATAAGCTATTTTTCCTTTTGAAGGTAATTCAACTGTATAATCTTTATCATTTGAAATATTTATGTATGTTATTATATCACAAATTCCATTACTTTGCGCTGCTTTTAAGATTTTTTCTACAGTAATTAATTTATTGCAATCTTCATCCACTAATTTATTTCCGGCTTTTATGCTATCTTGAGCAGTTGAATATCCGCGTATTATCGGTAAGTTAGCATTTTGGCTAGATATTTCTAATATATTTCCATTTGCATCTATGTATACAAAAGCATTTCCATATTCTAATTGATATTTAGGTGTTCTTTCTGTTACTGTTATTTCTACAGTATTTGGAAGCTTTCTTTTTATCTCTGCTGAATCTACATAAGCATTTTCTTTAACATTTTCTTCTATCTTTTTAGATGAAAATTTAAATATATTTTCTTCTAAGTTTAATTTAGATAAACTCTTTATTTCTTCTGTGTTGACTTTTGTATTTCCTTGGACATTTATATTTTTAATATTAAATACTGGTGAAATAAATAAAAATAATATAACTCCTATAATTATTGCAATAAAGAGTAATATTTTTAAAATGAGCTTTGCTATTCTAAACTTCTTTTCTCTTTTTTGCCTTCTCTTCCTTTCTTCTTCGTATGGAATTCTTTTAACTTTTTTCTTTTGAGCTTGTCCTCTTCTTTGGTTACGTTCATTATCTGTTACATCAAATTTATCATTTGCATTATATTTCTGTTTTTTTACTGCAACTTTTTTGTTCTTTTTTTTGTTTTGATTTTTTTTGCTATTTTTTTCTGGTAATACTGTAACACCAATTACAATCTCATTGTCTATGTTAAACATATCATCATTCATAGGTTCTGGGTTTACTTTTTTTAATTTCTTTTTAGGGTGCTTCTTTTTATTCTGCACCCTTTTATCCTTATTATCTTTGCTTAAATAATAGAAGTCCAATTTATTATTATTTTTCTTTTTCACCTTATTCACCTTCTCTTAAGTAGATATTTGCACCTAATTTTCTTAATTTTTCATCTATATTTTCATAACCACGTAAAATATATCCTACATTAGAAATAATTGTTTTTCCATTTGCATTTAATGCTGCCAAAATTAATGCAGCTCCACCTCTTAAATCTGTTGCTTCTACTTTTGCTGAATCATATCTTTTTATTCCTTTTATGATTGCTGTTCTACCTTCTATTGCAACTTTTGCCCCCATTCGTTTTAGTTCTGATAAATATTTATATCTGTTTTCGAAAATATTTTCTACAACTATTGAAGTTCCTTTTGCTACTCCCAAAGCACTTGCAATGATAGGTTGCATATCTGTTGGAAATCCCGGATATGGCATAGTTTTTATATTACAAGCTTTTAATCTATTTTTAGATATTAAACTAATTTCTTTTTCCTTTAGAGTTATCTCACATCCCATTTCCTCTAATTTATATACAATTGGAAGAATATGCTCTATTCTAACATTTTTTATATTTATGTTTCCTTTCGTAATAGCAGCAGCACACAATAAAGTACCAATTTCTATTCTATCTGGCATTACTTCATATTCTAGCTCTTTTTCTAATTTCTCTACGCCAACAATTTTTATATCTTTCGTACCAGCTCCAGAAATATTTCCTCCCATTTTATTTATAATATTTTGTAGGTCCACTATCTCTGGCTCCATTGCTGCATTTTTTATACATATAGTTTTATTAGATAAAGTAGCGGCTAAAATTATATTTTCTGTTGCACCTACACTAGGGAAATCCAATGTGATTGTTCCATCCAACATATCATCTGCCTGACAATATATTTCTCCATTTTCCTCTTTTATATCTATTCCTAAATCTTTAAATGCTTTTAAATGTAAGTCAATCGGTCTTGAACCAATATCACATCCTCCTGGATAAGAAAATGTAGCTTTTTTACATCTTCCTAATATTGCACCCGCAAGTATTACAGATGACCTCATTTGCCTCATTAATTCATCTGGAATTTCATAATTATCTATATTTCTTGAATCTATTATAATTTTACCTTTTTCTTCTTGAATATTGCACCCCAGTAATTTCATAATATCAAACATAATTTTTGTATCATGAATATTTGGAACATTTTTTAACGTAGTCTTTCCCTTATTTAATATTGTTGCGGCTAATATTGGTAGAGAAGAATTTTTAGAGCCGGATGAATTTGTTTTTCCTTCTATTTTTTCTCCACCTTTTATTATGTAACTTTGCATAATATATACCACCTTTCATAATGCTTTTGCTATATATTATGTTTTCTAATTATAAAAGGTGTATATTGTAATATAAAGTAGAATTTATTTGCATGCTTTTGCTATTTCTTTTCCAAATTCTAGACATTCTTTAATATTCTCTTCTGTTGGAGTCCACATACATCTTAATCCATCATTTACAAGTGTAAAACCTGATTTTTTTAATTCTTCATTCAACAATTTTACAGCTTCTCCACTCCATCCATAGCTTCCAAAGCTAGCTGCTTTCTTATTTTTTAATTTTAATCCTCTTATTAATTCTAATGTTCCTGCTATAGAATACAAATATCCATTATTTACTGTTGGTGAACCAACTACTATTGCCTTAGATTTAAATACTTCTGCTACATTAACAGTTTTGTCGGATTTAGCTGTGTTTATTACTTTTACATCAACATCTTTATCTTCTTCTTTTATACCTTTAGCTATTGCTTCTGCCATTTTTCTTGTATCGTTCCACATAGTATCATATAAAATAGTAATTTGATTTTCTGAATAATTATCTGCCCATTTGTAATATCTATTTATTATCTCTTCTGGATTTTTTCTCCATATTAGACCATGACTTGGACATATCATATCTATAGGAATATTCATCTTTAAAACTTCATTTATTTTATTTTTTACCATCATACTAAAAGGAGCTACAATATTTGCATAATATTTAAGTGCTTCATTATATAAAACTCCTGAGTCTATTTCATCTGCATATAATGACTCTGATGCAATATGCTGACCAAAAGCATCATTACTGAATAAAATATTTTCTTGGTCCATATAAGTAAACATTGTATCTGGCCAATGAAGCATTGGTGCCTCTATAAATGTTAATGTGTGTTTTCCTATATTTAATGTATCCCCAGTTTTTACTGTTACAAAATTCCAATCTTTGTGATATTGACCTTTTATAGATTTAACTCCATTTGCAGTACAATAAATTGGAGTATTTGGAATTTCTTCCATAAGTTTTGGTAAACTTCCACTATGATCTACTTCTCCGTGATTAGCAATAATATAATCTATTTTATTTAAATCAATCTCTTTTTTAAGATTTTCTACAAATTCTTCGTCAAATGGCTTCCATGCAGTATCTATTAAAACTACCTTTTCATCTTGAATTAAGTAGCTATTATATGATGAACCATTTATTGTGTTATACTCATCTCCATGAAATTTTTTTAGCTCCCAGTCTGTTTTTCCAACCCATTTTACATACTCATTAATTTTCTTTGCCATTTTAAGCCTCCTCATTAATTATTTTTTTAATATTCTCTATCTCTCTTTTGGTTTGTTCATATCCTAATTTATAACATTTATTAGATTGTTTAAAATCAAACGGATTAACATTTTGCGTATCGATTTCTATAACATAATCTGCTTTCTTAACCTCTCGTCCCTCTATTTGAGAAAACATTATATCAATTGATTTATTTAATGTAGATCTTAATCCAACTGTTCTAGATGTTTTATTCAATTTAAACCTAACAGCTATTACTTTATCTGCTCCAATTTTTTTAACTTCTTCAACAGGAATATTATCCAATATTCCACCATCAACAAATTTGTGTTTATTATAAATAGTTGGTGCAAAAATAGCTGGATATGATGAACTTGCTCTTACTGCTATAGAAATATCTGCTCTATTTAAATATTTATCATTTATTTTTTCCATATTGGTAAAAATATATTTTTCTGAATCTCTTAAATCAACTGCCGGAATTACAATTGGAATTTTTAAATCTTTCATTTTTTTCATTTTTTTATATTTTCCAGCCTCTTCTATTGCATATGCAATATTTTCGCCAGAATACAAACCACCTACTTGTATACTTAATGATTTCTTTCCATTAGGATCTGTATACATCGCACTATTCTTAAATATCATTTTTGAGAAATAATTAAATAATTTTAGCATTTCTTTTGGCGTATATTCCATAGCATAAAGTGCTGCTACAATACTACCAATACTTGTTCCACCTATAATATCTACATGCATATTTGCTTCTTGCAAAGCTTGTATTACGCCTATATGTGCAGCTCCCTTTATTCCTCCTCCTGAAAGAGCTAAGCCTAATTTCATTTAATCACCTCCACTTATATTTCTTATTTTACATTTTTATAACTAATTTATCAAATTTAGATTTAATATATTTTTCTAATTTCATTGTAAATTCATCTGATTTAATTTCCTTTTTAGCCACCATATCTAATCCCTTTTCCCAACTTGCTGTAAGCTTTGGATTTAACATATCAGGCATAGAACGATACACAATATCGTAAATTGCTTCACCCTTATTTGTAGGTGTAATTATTTGTGTTTTAGAATTAATTGCAATATATTTTATCTTTTCTAATTTTTTTATAATTTCTGCTCTAGTCGCACTTGTCCCTATACCTGCACCTTTTATTTGTTCTCTTAGTTCTTCATCTTCGATTAGTTTACCCGCATTTTCCATTGCAAGTATTATGGAACCAGAATTATATCTAGAAGGTGGTGATGTTTCTGCATCCTTTGTTTCGAAATTTTGAACTCCTATACTTAAGTTTTTCTTTAGTGTTGTTAAAATTGAAATATCATTATCTTCTGAATTTTTACTTTTATTTGGTTTTAAAATTTCTAAGAATCCTTGTTTTGTACATACTTTACCATTTGCAGAAAATGATTCCTTTTCTACATTTATTGTAACAGAAACTTTACTATACTCCGCTGCAGGATAAAATATTGCTAAAAATCTTTTTACAATTAACTCATAAATATCTTTTTGAAGTTTTGGTAATTTATCATAATTTTCATATCCTTGACCCGTTGGAATTATTGCATAGTGATCTGTTATTTTGCTATCATTTACATATTTTGTTTTAATTAAATTTGTAGAATATTTTTCCTCTACCATCTTTTTTAAATATCCTTGGACTTCTTCGTTCTTAAATCCCCTACTAATTCCATTTAAGTTTTTAGTAATTTCTTTTGCAACAGCTGTTGAAAGCACTCTTGCATCAGTTCTTGGATATGTTACTAATTTATTCTCATATAGATTTTGTATAATTTCCAATGTTTCATCTGGTTTAATTTTAAATCTTTTTGTACATTCATTTTGAATCTCTGCCAAATTAAATAATAATGGTGGATTTTCTTTTTGCTTACTTTTCTTTACTTCTTTAACCACCGCTTCTTTATCCTTTAATGACAAAATAAAATTTTTTGCATCCTCTAATTTTTTAAATCCGTTATCATTATATAATTTATTTGAATTATACATTTTTGAGTCTTCTGTAACTTTCCATTCAGCTGTGAAATTAGATTTTTCATCTCCAAATCTTCCTACTATTTTATAATATTTTGTTTTAACAAAATTTCTTATTTCTCTTTCTCTTGAAACTACCATTCCAAGCACACAAGTCATAACTCTACCAACAGAAATAGAAGCTTTATCCTCGTTTATTTCTTTAGCTAACCTTCTACCATAAATAATTGAAAGTAATCTTGAAAAATTTATTCCTATTAAATAATCTTCTTTTGCTCTTAAATATGCAGCATCTGATAAACTATCATATTCTGATAAATCTTTAGCATTTTTTATTCCTTTTATTACCTCTTCCTCTGTTTGTGAATCTATCCAAACCCTTTTCTTCTCTTTACCTTTTGGCTGTATCATTTGGTCTACTAAACGATATATATATTCTCCTTCACGCCCAGAGTCTGTGCTTACATATATAGTTTTTACATCTTCTCTATTTAGCAATCCTTTAATGGTATTAAATTGCTTTTGTACATTTGGTATTACTTCATACTTCCATTCTTTTGGAATAAATGGCAATGTATCTAATCTCCAGTATTTTAGTTTTTCGTCATATTTTTCTGGATAACTCATTGTAACTAAATGTCCAACACACCAAGTAACTATCCACTCATTACTTTCCAGATAGCCATCTTTTCTTGTTGTATTTATTTTTAATGCTTTTGCCATCTGCATTGCAACTGATGGCTTTTCTGTTATTAATATTTTTTTATCCATTAGAATCTCCTTACTGCTGTTTTATTATATAGTATTTACGTATAAATTACAATGAAAAATTATCAGCGGGGTGCTTTTTTTATTAGCACCCCGCTGATAGATTTTAAAGCAGACATTTATCATCCTTTCGAATAATATTATAACCTGACCGTCCATCTGTTGTGGTAATATGTTGTACTCCAGCATGTGTCACCACTTTCTCGATTCTAAACCCTTTTACAGGAAATACCCCTCCTCCATTTATTCCTTTACTTTTTAATTCAAAGCGAATTCTTTTAGGAGGTCTTTTGCTCAGAAGTTCATATACTTTACCTGTAATTTTTTCTCTGAGCGATGGAACTAATGACAGACATAAGTCTCCTTTCCGAAGCCATTCTCCAGCAAAAATAATAAAATCATCACTCTCAATGGAAATTTCTTGTTTTTCCACTGGCAACGTTTTCGTAGCTACATTTTGTTCTAACAAGTCGGGTCCAATGTCCATATCTTCTACTTGTATCACATACCCAACTTTACCTTGTGTGGTAAGGACTACTGTAAAATCTTCTTGATTAGTACATGAAAATACCTCAATAGTTAACATTCCACAGTAAAACCTCCTTTCCCTTTCGTTGGCTAACATCATAACATAAATCTGATATCGCCTTTGTGGAAGGAAGCTTTGC
This sequence comes from uncultured Clostridia bacterium, assembly GCA_944388935.1. Lineage (GTDB taxonomy): Bacteria > Bacillota > Clostridia > TANB77 > CAG-508 > Merdicola. The sequence goes on from CALXKK010000002.1 coordinate 14,657, forward strand.
CCTATAGAAAAAATAAGGAAATCCCCCTCTCTAAGATTGATTTTTTTTGCTACTTGGCTCCATCTTTCTGGATTGGTTAAATACCGCTCCTCTTTTTGTCGATTCATATTATTCCTCCTTATTATGAATCATAAAAACAACTTGTTATCTTTCCTATTATATCATAATTTACATAACCAATTCAACTCTAATTAGCTTATATTATGCCTTTTTTTAGATTTTTCTTTTAAAAATCTTGACTTTTCAAGCTTATTGTATTAAAATTATTATGCTAAATTTATAATTTAGCTATTAAATTAGTCAATAAGTAATAATTATATAAGCCTCTCCCCGGTAGTTTATATATTTATAAGCTTATTATATAAATAAAAATTTGAATGGAGGGTAATTTTACCATGAATAATACTACATATAGTGTAAAAGGAAATGAAATCGAAAGTAAATGGTATATTTTAGATGCAGCAAATAAACCAGTTGGTAGAGTTGCAACAGAGGCTGCAAAATTATTAAGAGGAAAACACAAACCAACTTATACACCAAACTTAGATGTTGGTGATCATGTAATTATAATAAACTGTTCAGAAGCAACATTTACAGGAAAAAAATTAGATCAAAAATTCTATAGACATCATTCTGGATATCCAGGTGGATTAAAAGAAACTTCAGCAAGACGTATGATGGAAACAAAACCAGAAAAAGCAATGATGATTGCAGTAAAAGGAATGCTTCCACATAATTCTTTAGGAAGAAAAATGTTAAAGAAATTAAGAGTATATGCTGGTAGCGAACATGAAAACATGGCTCAAAAACCAGAAATATGGAATTTCTAATATAGAATTACAGGGTATATCCCTTAAAAAATTAAGGAGGAATTTTTAAATGGCAAAGGCAGGAGAAAAAATTGTGTTCTACGGAACAGGTAGAAGAAAAAATGCAATAGCTAGAGTTAGATTAGTTGAAGGAAAAGGAAATATCACAGTAAACGGAAAAAATTTAGATGAATATTTTGGATTAGAAACATTAAAATATATTGTAAAACAACCATTAACTGTAACAAATACATTAGATAAATTTGATGTTATTTGTAAAGTTCAAGGTGGAGGATTTACAGGTCAAGCAGGAGCTATAAGACATGGTATAGCTAGAGCTTTAAATGAAGCTAACTCAGAATATAGACCAGTTCTAAAATCAAACGGATTCTTAACAAGAGATCCTCGTATGAAGGAAAGAAAGAAATATGGTCTTAAGAAAGCTAGAAAAGCTCCACAATTCAGTAAAAGATAGAATTTTATATGCAAAAACTTGGAAGTTTTTATACTTCCAAGTTTTTTTATTTTGATTTAATTATTTTTTAATAACGTTCTCTTTTTATTAGGAAATCTCTTTTATCTATCATATTCCAAACATTATCTTGTAATCTATTCATATTTTGAATACAGTCTATTTTTATTCCATTTAATTCTACACTACTATAATCATCTGTATATGCATATGCATATCTTCTACGACTTATATTCCTATCATTTAAATCTAAGCAACTTAATCTTACATCCCTTATATCTTTCACAGGCTCATCTGAATCAATTAATATCCAATCTCTGCTATTATTACCACTCCTTTTTAAATATGAAACTACATAGAAATGTCCATCTCTTCCTGTATCTTTATTTATACAAATAATTTGCATTGTTGGTATTCCCTTAGCTCGTGCAATTGATGTAAATAAAGTACTACTATCACAACATCCTGTTCTTTCCCCAGACTCTAATATTTCCGTTGCGCCTCTCTTAAATTTTCTTTTATCTCTTACATTATTTATCCTTGCAGTATTTTGATTCATCCATAATAATATTTTTCTAACTGTAAGCCCATCTGTTGGTTCATTAATATTCATTGCAATTTTCATTATTTCTTCATTACAGTCTGTTCTTTCACCAAATTGTAAGTATTTTTGTATATTTTCAAATTCTGGTTTTTGTAATAGTCCATCTTCTTTCATTTCACATTTTCCTCTTATTTTCTAGGTAATGAAGCCGCTGATGCAGCTGTTAAATTTCTTACAGGTGCCATTAATACTTTACCTGTACCTCTATAAACATTAACAAATCCTTCACCTGCAATAGCTGAACCAATTAAACTCTTTGTTGACTTTTCAACAGTAAATTGAAGGTCTTTTGACCAAGCAACTGCAAAATTTCCATCAATTCTTAATACATCATTTTGCAATTCTACCTCTACTAATTCTTCTCTTGGAACTGGTGATTCTAATGCCACAATACCATTTCCTGAAAGGCTTAAATTAAATAATCCTTCATTTCCTAAAACTGCTGATGATAAATTACTACGCATTACAACATTTTGTCGTATCTTAGATTCACAGGCTAGGAATAATCCATCATCTAATACGATTCCTCCATCCCAGGTGGATAAATCTTCTAATAAAATATGTTTATATGTAGGTTCCAAAACTAAAGTTCCCGTTCCTTTATATTTTGGTTTTACTGTGCTTTCTTTTGTAACACTTCCCTTTATTGCTTTTCCAAAAAAGTCCCCTACTCCTTTAACATCTGCTACTGCTTCTACATCACCTACAGACCATTGCATTGCACCAGAACTTACTGTATATTCATTATTCTCCAAATTGATAAGAAGTTGTCTTTTCCTTACATTCATTCTTGAACAGTAATAAGCTGTTATCGCTGTTTCTGGCATTACACTTAAATCAGACATATATTCTATAACTTTCATTCCAGCTTTTGACTCTGCTACACGAATATCATCGTTATCTTGTAAATTATTAATTTTATACATAATAAAACCACTTCCTTTGTATATTTGATTCGATTATATTAATAATGTTTAATAATGTCAATTTAATTTTTTTTAAATTTATCGAACCGTATTTGGGCAAAAAAATAAACATACAATAATGTATGCTGTCTGTAATTATAACTTTAATTTATTTTTTGCCGAAAAAGTGCGAGGGGCTAACTAGCCCCTCGCACCTCGGTCGGTGAAGAAAATTACACAAGTGCTACAGCTCCGTGTGCCTGAAGCAAACACAAATCTGTATTGTACCTGTACGCAGCAAGAACTTTTCTTCCTGCTACATACTGGCTAACGTCCTGACTGGCTTCGCTTCTATTGGCAACAACTAACACATTGTCATTACCATTCGTTCTTTCAAACACCAGCAAATCAGTCGTTATACACCGGACCTTTGTATCAGCCCTCCTTAAGAATTGGTTCTTTTTCCTGATGTGTGTCAGGAATTTTACGTACTTAAGCATATCCTTATCTCTTCTACCCCATGGATATGGTCTTCTGTTTGCAAGGTTTCCTGCTCCTTGAAGTCCCACTTCATCACCATAGAATATAGAGAGGATGCCCGGCCAGAATGTCAAGATGAACAAGTAAAGCTTTGCAACTTCCTTGGAATGCTTGTATTCCATCCTGGACAGTTTGTGGTCCCGCTGCCACTCATAGGATTCATCCACCAATGACCATGTCCACTCACCATCTCGCCTAAAGATTTGTGAGTTGCCAAAGAATTCAATCAACCTCGATATATCGTGGGTTGAAGAAAAGTTCATCAGCACTGGAATGGTCTCTTCCGGATAATCGCCAAGAATCTTGTCAGTTGCCACCTTAAACTGTTCAGCTTGACCATATTTGATATAGCCAATTAATGCCGAACAGAAAAAGTAATTCATGACAGTATCAAGCGCTTTACCGGATGACAGATAGGTCCTACCTGTTTCGAGAGGATTCTTCCAAACTTCACCCAAGATGAGTCCGTCAGGCTTATTACGTTTAACAGCCCTACGTATACCCTCCAAGAAGAAATCTGGAAGTTCATCTGCAACATCAATCCGAAGACCATCAATGCCACATGAAAAGAGCTTATCGATGTTACCACCCTCTCCATAGACATATTCCTGCCATTCCTTCGAATTCTTATCGCAGACAACGAGGTTTTGCATACCCCACCAGTGATCAAAGCTAATTTCACCATTCTGGTCCCTAAAGGTCTTGAACCAAGTAAAATATGGTGAAACTTCACCCTGAGCGGCACCTACTGTATAATGGTATGTTCCGTATGCATTAAAATACTTACTATCATCGCCAACATGGTTATACACCACATCAACAATAATATGCATACCATGCTTGTGAACAGTATCGCAGAGGCTTTTAAAGTCCTCTATGGTGCCAAAATATGGGTCTGGCTTGTCTAAATCTCCCCCGTCGTATTTGTGGTTTGACGGACTTTCAGAAATTGGGGTTAAATAGATAATATCCACTCCCAACCTCTTCAAGTATGGAACACTGTTCTCGATTCCTTTGAAGTCTCCTCCATAGAAGTCGAAATTCCAGTTTCCATTTGTATCTGGACCAATAATTGGCTCCTCACTCCAATCCTTGTGAATAATCCGTTGGCCCATTGGAATCAGCTCGTCCTTACTTCCTCTTCTAAACCGGTCTGTAAAAATTTGGCACATTACAGCACCTTTAGCCCAGTCCGGAGTAGTAAAGCCTACTGATAGTTTGTACTGTTCAGTTGTGTGTTCTTGATACTCAGCCATATATTTAAAGCAGTACTTGTATACTGCATAAACTGGCAGAGTTACTTCTCCTGTGAAATAAGCGTATTCGCTATCCTTTCTCTCGTATTCCAGTTCAACGTCCCTTTGCACGATTCCCCAAATGATGAATCGCACATGTTCAATGAACCCTAAGGCCATTGCAATCCGGACAACTACCTTGTACTTCCTTTCTTCATTGTCCCGTCCTACTTCCTTAAGTGCATGGTAAAATACTTCCATACTAAGACTCCTTCCTAATAAGAAAAAAATCACTAAACCTTCATTGTCAATTTTACTTTATATCCTTTTTACCTATTTGTCAAATCCACTAAAAAGCATTTTTTATATGATTTACTACATAATGCTCCTTTATTTGATATATTTCGATTACATCGAACCTAATTTCAGAAAATTTGATTTTTTCCTTATATAGATAATACTTAGTACACTCTTTTATTTTTTTCACTTTTATACCATTGACCGCATCAATTGGATAGCCATATTTATCGTTTCTTCTGGCTTTTACTTCTACAATAACAATAGTAGTATCGAAATAGGCAATAATATCTATTTCTCCCCTTCTATTTCTATAATTTCTCTTTAGAATTTTATATTTCATCTTTTCTAAATATTTAACAGCAACATCTTCACCAATCTTTCCAAGACGATTCATACTTTTACAAACATATCTCCTGGCAATACTCTAATATACTCATTTAATTCCAACATCGTTAGCTGTTCACTAACATCTTGTATAGGTAGCTCTGTTCTATTGCATATAGTATTTATATCAATTGGCATATTTCCAATTATGCTATAAACAAGTTTATATTTTTCGGGAACCATTTTATTTTCATATTTCCAATCTTGTTCTATATCGCTACACTTATTTATATTAATTTCTTTTAGTATATCTTGTATATTAGTTACCAGCTTTGCTCCTTTCTGAATTAATTTATTCGTTCCTATTCCTAATTTACTATCTATATTACTTGGAATAGCAAAAACTTTTTTACCTTGCTTAAATGCACTATTGGCTGTAATTGTGCTTCCACTTCTATATTTAGCTTCTACAACCAAAACTCCTAATGCTAAAGCACTAATTATTTCATTTCTTTTTGGAAAATACTTAGTATTAACCTTCGTATCTGGAGGATATTCTGAAATAACACAACCATCATTTTCTAATATTTTTTCATACAACCTTTTATTTTCTTTAGGATAAATATTGTTAAATCCAGAACCTAATACCGCAATGGTCTTTCCTTTATGGCTCATTGCCGAGCTGTGTGCAATAGAGTCGATTCCTATTGCTAATCCACTTATTATACATATACCATTTTTTGATAATGCATTTGAAAATTTTTTTGCTTGCATCCAACCATATTCACTACAATTTCTTGAACCAACTATTGCTATCGCAGTTTTATTTAACAATTCAATATTTCCTTCTACATATAATTTTTTAGGATGTGACTTTATTTCTAATAAACTTTTTGGATACAGAGCATCTCCACTATTTAAAATTTTTATCTTTCCACACTTCCCTTGTTATAGAATTTATTATCAACTTTATACTGAACCGCTTCTGCTATACAGGATGTATCTATTATTTCTTTTTCATCCAAATCTGCAATAGTTCTAGCTATCTTTAAAATATTATTATATGTTCGTATGTTGAAATTCATTTTAATATATAATTTTTCTAACAACTTTTTACTTTCTAAATCCAATACACAATACTTTTTTATTTGTTTAGAATTCATTTCTGAATTAGTTGTTATTCCTTCGTTTATAAATCTTGATTTCTGGATTTGTCTTGCAATTTCCACTCTTTTTCTAATATCTTTACTTTTTTCTAACTTTCTATTAGTATTAATTTCTGAATATTTTACATTCGTTATATTTAACTGTATATCTATCCTATCTAATACAGGTCCACTTATTTTCGAAAGATATCTTTTTATTTTAGTTTCCGAACAAGTACATTTCTTATCCTGACTTCCAAAATATCCACATGGACACGGATTCATTGCTGCGATTAAAACAAATTTACAGGGATATATTACTGAATTTTGAACTCTATCTAATTTTATAGTATGCGAATCCAATATTGTTCTTAAATTTTCTAATTTCTTAATATCAAATTCTGCAAACTCATCCATAAATAGAACTCCTAAATTTGCCAAGCTTATTGCTCCTGGCATTGGATTTCTTCCACCACCTAAAAATGCTGCTAACGTTATATTAGAATTCACTTCTATAAATGGTCTTTTATTTATAATCTTACCTTCGTTTATATTACCAAGTATACTATTTATCTTAGTAATCTCTATTATTTCATCATAACTCAATTTAGGAAATATTGTTATTAATCTTTTTGCGAGCATTGTTTTACCAACACCGGGCGCTCCAATTAATAAACAATGATGATTTCCCGCAGCCACAATTTCAAGTGCTCTTTTAGCTTTTTCCTGACCATAAATATCTGCAAAATCTATATCATATTCTTCTTCTGCATTTTCTTTTATTTTACTAACATTTTTTTCTATGGATAAATTAGAATTAATTTTTAAGATTAAATCTTTTAAAGAATCAACATTTACAATTTCTAAACCATTTACAAGCTTTGCCTCTTCTAGATTTCCAGTTGGTATATATACTCTTTTAAAACCATGTTTTTGGGCTGTTAAACACATTGGTAATATTCCATTTACAGAATTAATATTTCCGTTATATGATATTTCACCTATAAAAATTGAAGAAATAATATTTTCTTTTTTAATAATTCCTAGGTTTATTAATAAACCTACTGCTATTGCTAAATCAAAAGAAGAACCTTCTTTTTTTATTTCTGCAGGCGCTAAATTTACGCTTATCTTTTTACCAACCAATTTTATTCCACTATTTTTTATAGCAACGCTAATTCTTTCCTTTGATTCTTTTATACTAGTACCTAGCATTCCCACCATATCCCAATGTGGTATTCCAGCTGATACATCTACTTGAACTTCTATAATAGTTCCTTCTATGCCTTCTAAAGCAATCGTATTTACTATTGATAACAATTATTATTCTCCTAAAATATAAATATCGATTTATCCTAAACCGCAAATAGACATGTATAATAAATTGGAGTTACTTATTTATGAAAAACATATCACCTCCTAGGATGTTATTCTTATATTAACTTTTTTATTTAGGGTTTCTATTTAGATTATAAATTATTGGATTTTAATTTATTGATTTCAAAAAACGATTTAGAATAAATCTGTATTTTATATATCACATTATTTTGCATTTGTAAATAGATATTTGCTATTTTCTTTAATTATTTTCGATTATCTAAGTTTTTCTCCTTTTTTCAACTTTTTTCGACATTTTTCGACATTGAATAGGGACTGTCCTTAAAGTTCAACGTTTCCAATGCTCAGTTAACGTAAAATTTGAACTTTTAAGGTCCGTCCCTTAAGTTCAGCCAAGCTCTCTTCTCCAGTAAAATAGGTATTGTTGTGCAATTCCGGATAATTTTCCAAACTTATCTTCAGCTAATTTTAGTATATCTTTTTTGCTTACACTTTTTTCATCATCTTTATGTATATATAAATCATTCATAACTCTTCTAACCCATACATCAATTGGGAAAACATCAAATCTTTTTAGTGTAGAAAATAATAAGATACAATCTGCAACTTTATCTCCTACACCTGCAAGTTTTAGAAGTTCATTTCTTATTTCGTTGGTATCTTTTATATCCTTTAGTTTATAAATATCAACAACTTTATTCAAAACCATTATTGTCGTTTCATATATTCTGATATCTCTAAAGCCTAATCCTAACTGTCTGTAAGCTTCTACTGTAACATCTTTTAAATCTTCTGGTCTTGGAAATGTATAATAAACTTTATCATTAAATTCTATCCTTTTTCCATAATTTTTACATAGTCTTTCTATAATACCTTTTATTCTTGGAATATTGTTATTTGCAGAAATTATAAACGAAATAATAGTTTCCCATAAATCCTGATTTAATATTCTAATACCATCTCCAAATTTTACGCTTTCTTTCATATTGTCATCTATTTTTGCTAATGTTCTCTTAATTTCGCTATAATCCCTGTCTAAATCGAAATAATCAATTACAGTATTAATTATATCGTTCTCGCAAACTCCTTTAAATAGAATGCCTTTATCCGTCTTTTGCACATTTAAAACATTGCTTCCAAACACACCTGTATAACTTTCATCAGGTTCTTCATTCCATCTAAAGCATTGTCCACATTCGAATATATCTTTTAAATTAAATGAATCATATTTTTCTAGTAAAAACTCTTGATATTTCATCTATCATCTCTCCTATTTAAAACCTTTTCCTAATACCTCTCTTGCATTTGCTATTATTATAAATGCATTTTTATCATTTGATTGTACAATATTTTTTATCTTTAATACATCCCCTCTACCTGCTGCACACATTAATACTAGCCTATCTTTATCCTCAAACATACCCTTTCCATATAGACCTGTGGTTCCTCGTTTTATATATTCACCAATCTCTTTAGATATTTTATCATTTTTTGTTGATATTATAAATATCAATTTTGAAAAATTTGTACCTTCAACAATAATATCAATTACTTTACCCATCAAAATAATTGCTATTGCTGAATATAACCCTATCTCAATTTCCTTAAAAACTATAACATTTAACAATACAATTGAAGAATCTATAATCATTATTAGTGTACTTGTCCTATAATTTAAATTATATGTTTGTATCAAATTACTAACTAATTCTGTTCCTCCTGTTGTTGCTTTTGAATTCAATACAATTCCAGTACCAATTCCTAAGAAAATCCCCCCATATATACTTGCTAATAAGCCATCATTAGTAAATGCTGGTAATTTATCTAACATATCCATGAACACAGAATAAACTACAGAACCTATAATTGAATTAATTAGTATTGTTTTTCCCAATCTATAAAAAGTAAAAATAAGAATTGGAATATTAAGTATTAATGTGAATGTTCCAACTGGAATTTTAAATAAATAGTACACTATAGTAGAAATTCCAGTAACTCCACCTGTAGAAAGCTTATTTGGCAATAAAAACATAGAAGTTCCTATTGCCATTATTAAGCATCCAAATATTATCATAATTAAATTTTTTAAATATCCCTTTATCATAAAAAATCACCTATATTACAATTATCTGTAATATAGGCTTTTTTTATTCTACTCATCATCATCCAAAAAATCTGTATAAGTTTTTAATATTTCCATTTTATAATTTCCTCTATTAATTTTATCATTTTTTGATACCTGTAATTCTACATCGTAAATTTCTTTTAATTTATTTAAATTACAATCATCAATACCTTTTACAAAATTTATATCTGCTTTGTTAACTTCTATATTAACAACCTTAACTTTTACATTATATGATTTAATCATTTCGACAATTCTATCATACCATATATCACTTGCAATTAAGCCCCTGAATTGCTCTATACTCATATCATCTATAGTTTGATTTTTTTCTCCTATTGATATACTCTTTATTTTAGCCTTATTTATTAGTTCTATACTCTCTTTAAGTCTTTCTATTAATTGAACTTTTGATAATGGCTCAAACTCATCTTGTTCATATAAATTTTTAACAACATTACTATAATCTATTTGACATGGAATTAATGTAATGTGTATTGGTTTTAATCCTATACTTTCTTTTACAGTATTTAAATCATCTGCAACAGTACTTTCTGGAAGTCCAATTGTTAATTTTATCCCAATTGCAAATCGTGAAAATTTAATTTGCTTTGCAATTTTTTTAGCATATTTAAATTTATAATCTACACCGATATGTTTTAATATGTAATCATTTGAAGATTCTATTACTAGTTCTATTTCCTTTACTTTAAATTTTTTTAACATCTTTAAATTCTTTTTATCTACACTATCTGGATTTGATGTTATTTTTATTTCAAATATTTTATATTTTTTTATTAATCCATTTAGTTTTAAAAGAATTTTTTCCTGATTGTCAATATTAATACTTGTAAAATCATCATGCACTAGTTCTAAAATAATTTTTTTATCTTGGTTCTTCTCTACTTCTTTAATAATTTCATCTGTTATTTGTATTTCGTTCTCATTTATTTTTATAGGAATATATATTTTTTCTTTCATTAAAATCTCCTCCTACAGCTACAACTTCCAAATCGTTAATTTTACATAGCAAATTATAACTGCTCAATAGCTTTTTTAGCTGCTTCCATCTCTGCTGCTTTTTTTGATGTTCCTGTCCCTGTTGCTAATTGCTTTCCATTGCATCTTACTTCTGCTTCGAACACTTTACTATGGTCCGGTCCGCTTTCTTTTAAAATATTATATTCTATCTTAACATTTCCTTTGTGTTGTAACTTCTCTTGTAATACTGTTTTATAATCTTTTTGACCTACATTTTGACTAGCAATTTTTATATCATCCTTTAAGTTAGAAATTATAAATTCTTTTACAGGTTCTAATCCTCCATCTAAATACATTGCTGCGATAACAGCTTCTACACTATCTGCTAATATAGCCTCATTTGTATTTCCATGGTTAGACAATTCGCTCTTTCCAAGATATAAGAAATCACCAAAATTATGCTTTGTAGCCACTTTATATAAACTTTTTTCGCAAACGACACTTGCTCTAACTTTAGTCATTTCTCCTTCATTTAAATTAGGATAGTTTTTATACAAATAGTTACTAGATATAAACTCTAATATGCTATCCCCTAAAAATTCTAATTTTTCATTACTTTGTACTTTTTTCTCGTATGCATATGATGTATGTGTTAATGCTGTTTTTAATAAGTTTTTATTTTTAAAGATATATCCTATATTTTTCTCAAATTCTTCTAACATTTTTACCTCCTAGATGTTATCTATTATATAACATTTTTCAAGTTTTGCAAATAATTGTGGTCAAAATCTTCCAAATTATTCCACTAATACCTTTTTGAAAAGGAAAAAAGAAGATATTTCTATCTTCTTTAACGATCCTCATATGTTGGAGCTTCTTGACCACTCTTTTTAGCATCTGCTAGTTTAGGTCCATTTCTAATTATAACATCTCCTGTATTTCTACTTGTATCATATTGTGTTTTTGTATCTTGAGTCTTAACTCCTTCCATGCTTTTATTTGGTTCGAATTGTTGCATTTGTGCACCTTTAGTTTGAACATATTGATTCAATCTTTCTGCAGCTCTTAGTCCTTTATTTCTTACACTATTTTTTGCGTCTTGAACAATTTCAGAAGCTTTTTGTGTAACTGCTGTTCCAGCATTTCCAACTTTTTCTACTGCACCTTGAATCCATTTCTTTGCAGGAGTAAATACATTATCCTTTAATTTTTGTGATTTATTAAGTGCAAATTTTGAAAAGAACATAGTAATTCTATTTCTTAATCCTGTTTTTTCTTTAAAGTCTGCAACTGCTCTATTTTTTTCATTCGCTGCTTCTAATAAACCTTCTTGCTTTGCATCTTCTAATTTTTTAATTTCTGCTTTTATCTCTGCCATTCTGGCTTTATTAGCCATAATTGCTTTTTTATTCTCATCGAATGCTTTGTTTTGTCTAGCATACGCTCTAGTTGATTCTAAGCCTTTTGCTCCCATATCACTTTCTAATTTGGTTGCCTCAGCCATTGCTTGTTGATATTCATCAATATTGCCCTCTTGCATAGCTTTCATTGCTCTATTTCTTGCATCTTCTATTTGTGGCATCACTGACTTCATATCTTTTGCAGTATCTTTTGTACCTTTTTTTGCAGAGCTTTTAGCTTTTTTTAATGCATATTGTTCTGCTCTTCTTTCTGCATTTTCTAATTTAAGAGCTGTTCCTTCTTTTATTAATGCCTGTATTTGTGCATCATAAACACCTGCAACTTTTGCTGCACTTTTATTATATTCAGCTAGTAATTGATCTTTTTGAGCTGTATACTCATCATATAATTTAGAACCCTCTTTAATTTTTCCAACTGTTGTTGTTGCCAAACTTTCTACATTTTTTGATATAGTATCTGCACCAGTTTTTATTCCTTCTCTAGTTTTTGCAGCATTGTACGCACACCATACCTTAGCTGCTAGAGCTGCATTATCTTTTAATTGTTTAATTATATCTGCTGCTTTCATATCTTCTGGAGATACTGGTTCACTTTGTATTTCTTTATAAGCTTCATCCACAGTTGCTTGGTGCTCTGCGCTATTTACTTCGTTTTCTCTATTGTCTGCCATTCTACTCATCCCCCATTTCACGATCATATTCTTTTTCAAGTTCTTCACCTTTTGATTCGACCTTATCTGCTAAGTTCTTTAACTCATCAGATGTCATTTTATCTAAATCATATATTCGTCCGTCATAAACTATTCTCCCAAAATTTTCTGTTTCATCTGCCATACTATCACTCTTTTCTTCCGTTATTTATATTAAGTATATCTTTTTTGCAATATTTAGTACATATCAAATATATTACATTTATGTTTATTTTTTGTTACAAATAAAAAAAAGATATCATAATCTCATATGATACCTTCTTTATTTTATAAAGATATTCTTTTAACTCTAAGCATTATCTTTAATATAGTCTACAACGTCACTTACTGTAACGATTTTTTCAGCATCTTCGTCTGGAATTTCCATATCGAATTCTTCCTCCAATGCCATAATTAATTCTACTATGTCTAAAGAGTCTGCTCCTAAGTCATCTATGAAAGATGCTTCCATTGTTACAGATGTATCTGCAACTCCTAATTGTTCAACTATTATTTTCTTTACTTTTTCAAATATTTCTTCTTGGTTCATTTAACTATGTACACCTCCTCTCGCATGTTTATTTTTACTGATTAAACAATAATATATTGTTTCAAAAAAGTCAAGCTTTATTTTCCTTTTGTCTAAAAAATTCTTCTGTCATTTTCTCTACAGCTTTATTTTCAACGAATTTTTCTGCCTGAATTATTGTATACTCGAATAATCTGTCATCACTACTTCCATGTGCTTTAACAACAGGCTTTTTTACTCCTAAGAATAAAGCTCCACCATATATTTTGTAATCCATTGTCTTAGCAAATCTTTTTATTGCTGGTAAACAAGGAATACTACCAATCTTAGATAAAATATTTCTTTTTAAACTATCTACCAAAGAAGCTTTTACTAATTTTCCTACACCTTCTGTTGTTTTTAGAAAAATATTACCAGTAAATCCATCTGTAATTATTGCATGAACTTTACCAGAAAAAGCATCTCTTCCTTCTATATTTCCAATAAAATTAATGTTTAATTCTTTTGATTTTTCTTTTAATAATTCATATGATTCTTTTGTTAATTCATTACCTTTAGTTTCTTCTGTTCCAATATTTAGTAGTCCTATTGCTGGATTTTCTATTCCAAAAGTATTTCTTAAATATATTGAAGCCATCTGTGCAAATTGTAGTAAATTAATTGGCTTACAATTTGTATTAGAACCACAATCCATTAGCAATAATTGACTTTTATATGCTGGCAAAATTCCGGCTAATGCTGGCCTATCGATTCCTTTTATTCTTCCAACAAGTAATGTTGCTCCAGTAAGAAGTGCTCCAGAATTACCTGCAGAAATAAAGACATCTCCTTTGCCTTCTTTTAATAAATTAAAACCTACTACCATAGAAGAATCTTTTTTATGGCGTATTGCAACTGTAGGTATATCTTCCATTTCTATTGTCTCTGTAGCGTTATAAATTTTTAGTCTTGGAGAAATATCTGATAGTTTCTCTTTATTATATAATTCTTTAACTCTATTATTAATGATTTCTTCGTTTCCTATTAATAATATCTCTGTTGACTGACTTACTTCATTAACTGCTTTTACAGCTCCCTTTATATTGGCATCTGGAGCATTATCTCCCCCCATTGCGTCTAGCAGTATAATCATATTTATTTCCTCCAATTATTGAATTTTGACTAATTAATTTTATTATTTCTTTTGTAAAAAAGCAATACCTTTTGACCAAATAGTTTAGTTTTCTAAAATAAAATTTGACAAAAAAAGAAGTGCTTATGCACTTCTTTTTATAAATATTCGGTTTATTACTCGATTATTTTAGCTACAACTCCTGAACCAACTGTTCTTCCACCTTCACGGATAGCGAATCTTAATCCTTCTTCCATAGCGATTGGTGTGATTAATTCGATTGTCATATCGATGTTATCTCCAGGCATAACCATTTCTGTTCCTGTAGGTAACTCGATAACACCTGTAACGTCTGTTGTTCTGAAATAGAATTGTGGTCTATATCCATTGAAGAATGGTGTATGTCTTCCACCTTCTTCTTTAGTTAATACATAAACTTGTGCTGTAAATTTTGTATGTGGATGTATTGTTCCTGGTTTAGCTAATACTTGTCCTCTTTCGATATCTGTTCTTTGGATACCTCTTAAAAGAACACCAATATTGTCTCCAGCTTCTGCTTGGTCTAATATTTTTCTGAACATTTCTACACCAGTAACAACTGATTTTAATTTTTCTGTTGATAATCCAACGATTTCAACTTCATCAGATACTTTAACTTCTCCTCTTTCTACTCTACCTGTAGCAACTGTTCCTCTACCTGTAATAGAGAAGATATCTTCTATAGGCATTAAGAATGGTTGATCTATAGGTCTTTCTGGTGTTGGGATATAGCTATCAACTGCATCTAATAATTCTTTGATTGGTTGATATACTGGATCGTTAGGATCTTTAGATGTACTTTCTAGTACTTGTAAAGATGATCCTTTTATAACTGGAACTTCGTCTCCTGGGAAACCATATTCTGTTAATAGGTCTCTAACTTCCATTTCAACTAAGTCTAATAATTCTGGATCGTCTACCATATCGCATTTATTTAAATAAACAACGATATATTTAACACCAACTTGTCTTGCAAGTAAGATGTGCTCTCTTGTTTGTGGCATAGGTCCATCAGCTGCAGAAACAACTAATATAGCACCATCCATTTGAGCAGCACCTGTAATCATGTTCTTTACGTAGTCTGCGTGTCCTGGGCAGTCAACATGTGCATAATGTCTTTTTTCTGTTTCATATTCAACGTGAGCAGTATTAATTGTGATTCCTCTTGCTTTTTCTTCTGGAGCACTATCGATTGCATCATATGCTTCGTAGTCAGCTCTTCCTAATAATGATAAGTATTTTGTAATAGCTGCTGTTGTTGTTGTTTTACCATGGTCAACGTGTCCTATTGTACCAATGTTTACGTGTGGCTTTGATCTAACATATTTTTCTTTAGCCATTTTTATTCCTCCTTTAATTTTTGAGATTTGATTATCTCTATTATTTTATTTTCTTTTTGACGCATTTATTTTTACGAAGATAATTTTATACTATAATCTCGAAAAAATCAAGTATCTTAATAAATATTATTCGCTTTTCTTTCCTCTTGTTGCTACAATTTGTTCTAATATAGATTTTGGAACTTCTTCATAGTGTGATGGTTCCATAGAATATGTTCCTCTACCTTGTGTTTTTGAACGTAAATCTGTAGCATATCCAAACATTTCTGATAATGGAATAAATGAACGAATTTCTTCCATTCCATCATTTCCTTCCATACCTTCTACTCTACCACGTCTAGAGTTTACATCACCAATAACTTCACCCATATATTCTTCTGGAACAGTTATTTCTACTTTCATAATAGGTTCTAGTATAACAACACCTGCTTGTTTACATCCTTCTTTGAATGCTAAAGATGCTGCTATTTTGAAAGCCATTTCTGAAGAGTCAACTTCGTGGTAAGATCCATCTACTAATGTAGCTTTGAAATCTATAACTGGGTATCCAGCTAAATATCCACCTTCTGCTGCATCTCTTAATCCTTGTTCGATTGGTTTAATATATTCCTTAGGAACAGCTCCACCAACGATTTTGCTTTCAAATTCTACACCTTTACCTGGCTCTAATGGTTCCATTTCGAACCAAACATCACCATATTGTCCTTTACCACCAGATTGACGAATGAATTTACCTTGAACTTTAACTTTCTTTTTGATTGTTTCTTTGTAAGCAACTTGTGGTTTACCTACATTACATTCAACTTTAAATTCTCTCTTTAATCTGTCTACGATAATGTCTAGGTGTAATTCACCCATACCAGCGATAATAGTTTGTCCTGTTTCATGATTTGTATATGTTTTGAATGTTGGATCTTCTTCTGCTAATTTTGATAATGCAATACCCATTTTTTCTTGAGCTTCTTTGTTCTTAGGCTCAATAGCAATATCAATAACTGGCTCTGGGAAGTCCATTGATTCTAATATAACAGGATATTCGATATCACATAAAGTATCTCCAGTTGTAACCTCTTTTAGTCCAACTGCTGCAGCTATATCTCCTGCATATACTTTATCTATATCTTCTCTGTGATTAGAATGCATTAATAATATTCTTCCGATTCTTTCCTTTTTATCTTTATTTGAATTTAATACTGTTGAACCAGAATCTAATGTTCCTGAATATACTCTAAAGAAACATAATTTTCCAACAAATGGGTCTGTAGCAATTTTAAATGCTAATGCTGCAAATGGTTCTTTGTCGTCAGTTTTTCTTTCAACTTCGTTACCTGCTAAGTCAACACCTTTAATATGTGGTATATCTAATGGTGATGGCATATAATCTACAATTGCATTTAATAATTCTTGAACACCTTTGTTCTTGTAAGAAGAACCGCATGTTACTGGAACTACAGTATTAGCTATTGTTCCTTTACGAAGTCCTATTTTTATTTCTTCCTCAGTCAAATCACCTTCATCTAAGTATTTCATCATTAATTCTTCGTCTTGATCTGCTGCGGCTTCAAGCATTTTTTCTCTGTATTCTTTAGCCATATCTACCATATCTTCTGGTATATCGCATTCTTCTATTTCTTTTCCTAAATCATCTTTATGAATGAAAGCTCTCATTTTTATTAAATCTACTATACCTCTAAATTGATCTTCTGCTCCAATTGGTAATTGGATAGGTACAGCATTTGCTTTTAATCTTGTTTTTAATTGTTCAACACAAAGCATGAAGTTTGCTCCTGTGATGTCCATTTTGTTTACATATACCATTCTTGGTACTTGATATTTATCAGCTTGTCTCCAAACTGTTTCTGTTTGTGGTTGAACACCACCTTTTGCAGCAAGTACTGTAACTGCACCATCAAGAACTCTTAGAGATCTTTGAACTTCTACTGTGAAATCAACGTGTCCTGGTGTATCGATAATATTTATTCTATTATTTTTCCAGATACAAGTTGTAGCAGCAGATGTAATTGTTATACCTCTTTCTTGTTCTTGTGCCATCCAGTCCATTGTAGCTTCACCATCATGAACTTCTCCGATTTTATGAGTTCTTCCTGTATAGAAAAGTATTCTCTCTGTTGTTGTTGTTTTACCAGCATCAATATGAGCCATAATTCCTATATTTCTTGTTTTTTCCAATGGAAATGCTCTTCCTGCCAACTTTATTTCCTCCCCTCATTATTACATATATAATCTTCAAAATATTCTCTTATATAGTAATATACATTTTATTACCATTTATAATGTGCAAATGCTTTATTAGCTTCTGCCATTCTATGTGTATCTTCTTTCTTCTTGAATGCTCCACCGTTTCCGTTTATAGCATCTATAATTTCTCCGGCTAATTTTTCAGCCATTGTTTTTTCATGTCTTAGTCTTGCATATCTAACTAACCATCTTAAACCTAAAGTTTGTCTTCTTTCTGGTCTAATCTCTAATGGAACTTGGTATGTAGCTCCACCAACTCTTCTAGCTTTAACTTCAAGAACTGGCATGATGTTATTTAGTGCTTCTTCAAAAACTTCTAGTGGATCTCTTTGCTCTTTTTCTTTTACGATGTCAAATGCACCATAAACTATTTTTTGAGCAACTGATTTTTTACCATCTAGCATAATATTGTTTACTAATTTTGTAACAACTTTACTATTATATACTGGATCTGGTAAAACTTCTCTTTTTGCTATATATCCTTTTCTTGGCACTATTCTTCCCTCCTTAATTATATTTTGATACTAATTTAGTATCTAGGTACTCTGAAAAGTATTTTTCTTTTCCGCATAGTGCTATATATCCTAAATTTAAGTACCTTAAATTAGTAATTAGCACTAGTTTAAATTTCCTAAATTCTATTTTTTAGGTTTCTTTGCTCCGTATTTTGATCTACCTTGCATTCTGTCTTTAACACCTGCTGTATCTAATGTTCCTCTAATAATATGATATCTAACACCTGGAAGGTCTTTAACTCTTCCTCCTCTTATTAGAACAACACTGTGTTCTTGTAAGTTGTGTCCGATTCCTGGGATATAAGATGTTACTTCATATCCATTAGAAAGTCTAACTCTGGCAACTTTTCTTAATGCAGAATTAGGTTTCTTTGGTGTTACAGTTTTAACTACTGTACAAACTCCTCTTTTTTGTGGTGCTCTATGGTTAGTTTGTCTATTTTTCTTAGAGTTATAACCATGTTGCAATGCTGGAGCGTTTGATTTTGTTACTGATGTTTTTCTTCCTTTTCTTACTAATTGATTAATTGTTGGCACTTAAATTTCACCTCCTATTTTTTATTCGCCTATTCGTGCATAATACACTAGCGTCAACTATTTTATCATCAAAACATAATCATGTCAATATTTATACGTAATTTTTTTCATATATAAACAGGAATAAAGAGCGTTTTGATTTTATCATTACGCACCTCTTTCTAACTAAATTTAATAACCTGCCCAATAATGAGGAAATGCGGTGCATTACGCACCGCACATCCCGGATAGTACTCCTAGTTATAGCTTGGTCTTAGCGAGACTTAATATTGTTATAAATTCCTCTTACGAAGACCCCAATAAGTACTCCGACAAGCAAAACTAAGATGTCGCTCGGTTCAGGTTCTATCACGTTATTGACAATAGTGATAATCGTCGTTGCCGCGTTAGAAATCCAGTTGAGCAAATTCGTAAGTTCAAACTTGACCGTACCAGAAACAACGAGAATCACTACAATAACAATAAGTATAACCCGTACGACAAATTGCTTCCGCATAGTACACCTCCTTATAAAAACTCCAACGAGTTACAATCTCATTATAGTATATTATGTAAATATAGTCAATTTTTGCTAGTTCTTAAAATGCTAGTTTTTTGTCTGTTATCACTTATATAGATTTACATAATTAGTTGTTGACATTATTTGCCTTTTTAAGTATAATATATGTAGTTTTGATTACTAATGAGAGGAGGATATCTTAGAATTTTCTAAGATGATTTATATTATGGAAGAAAAGAAAATATTTACAGAAGAAGAATTAAAGAAAATGTCTCCTGAAGAATTAGCAAATTATAAGGTTGCTTTAAAGGAACTTTCTTTAGATATAGATGAATTAATTAAAAAATGCGATGAAATTTTATCTAAATAATAATAAACGGAAAGGATGGTGAAGCCTCAATTTAGAGGCAAATTTATGGCACAACAACCAACACAATTTTCAGAATTAAGTCAACAATATGGACTTATACAAAATAACAGACAGCAAGTAGCAGCTATTGAAAGTCAATTAACAGGTTATTTGGCAAGATTAACTGAACTAAAAACTCAAAAAACTAATTTAACTAACTTACAACAATTACAAGCACAAAATGCTCAACTATTTACTAGTGATGCACAATCAGCAATAGCTAAGCAACTACAACAAATTGACGCAGAAATTAACTCTATTACAGGTTCTGTTCAAAACTTAAGAGATAATGATTTATACAAACAAAAAGATGCAATTGAGAGCGCTTCTAAAGATTTAGACTCTTATATTGAATCTGCTAACACTAATTATGCATTTAGAAGGGCTGTAGGAGAAGAATTGGTTCGTAGAACTCAAACTAGAATTGACGAACTAACAGCAGAACAAAGTAAGCCTAATGAATATGTTGCATTTATAGAAAAATTACAAAGTATAGCACAAAACGACCCTAGTTTAAAATCTATTCTTTCATCTATTGACAAAAATAAAGCAGATATTAATAGTTTAAATATTACTAAAACTAGTTTAGATAATCTTGTAAATCAAAGTTCTGATCCAAGAGTAAAAAATAGCATGAAAGCTTCTTATATAACTATTAATAAAGGTATTGCAGACAAAACAACTGATTTAAATTCAAAATCTGATGATTTAAAGAAATACATATCAGACCATAGAGAAGATTTTGGTCTTCCAGCTGGTACAGATGACTTAAACTTCGATGATGCTACATCACCATTATCAATTGTTTCTGTATATACAGATCCTAATGAAAATAAGGGATTAGATGACTTAAAGGCTGAATATGCAAATATAGTAAATATCTCAAGCGATAGAATTGAAGAACTTAACAAACTAAATAGATTTTTAGATTATGCGGAACATGATTTA
Organism: uncultured Clostridia bacterium; assembly: GCA_944388935.1. Lineage (GTDB taxonomy): Bacteria > Bacillota > Clostridia > TANB77 > CAG-508 > Merdicola. The sequence continues at coordinate 35,731 of CALXKK010000002.1, forward strand.
GATACTGTAAGAGAAGAAGAACTTGAAAATATGTATACTCCATTTTTCACTAAAGTTAAAGTATTCTTTATAAACTTAAAAAATAGATTTGTAAGTTGGGCTAAAGACAAAGAAGCTCCTAAACCTATTAAAGCTCCACCAAGAGGTGCTGAAGTAGTAGGAAGTCATTCAGATTTTATAAATTCTATACACACAGAAATTGGACAAGATGCAATTGCAAAAGTTGCACAAAAATATGAGCAAAAATATGCACAAGAAAAAGCGCAACAGCAGCAACAAACATCACATAACACACCGGATAATGGTCAAGAAAGATAATTTAATACTAGATATATAAAAAGAAGCAATCTTAAATTGCTTCTTTTTTCTTATTATTTAATTAGTTTCTTTAATTTTTCCATTGCCCTATCTGCTAAAATTCCATATTTTTTCTTTTTATCTTTAATTCTTTCTGTAAGTCCTGGCACTATTCCAAAATTTGCATTCATTGGCTGAAATTTATCATTTGGAGTTGATATATAGTTTGCCAAAGCACCACTCATGGTTTCTATTGGCAAAACAAAATTTTCTTTATTTTCTAATTCATTTGCAGCATTTATTCCAGCAATAAGTCCAGAAGAAATTGACTCTACATATCCTTCCACACCAGTAATTTGTCCTGCGAAATATAAATTCTTAATATCTTTCATTTTATATGTATTAGTTAAAAGATGGCTAGAATCTATAAACGTATTTCTGTGCATAACACCATACTTAACAAATTCTGCATTTTCTAATCCAGGAATACTAGAGAAAACCCTTTTTTGTTCTCCAAATTTTAAATTAGTTTGAAATCCTACTAAATTAAAAATATTTCCTTCTGTATCATCCTGTCTTAGTTGTACCAATGCATATGGTCTTCTTCCCGTTCTAGGATCTGTAAAACCTACTGGCTTAAGTGGTCCAAATCTTAATGTATCCTCTCCTCTTTTAGCCATAATTTCTATTGGCATACAACCTTCGAATATTTCTCTTTTTTCGAAATTATGAAGCTCTACAACTTCTGCATTTATTAAATTATTATAGAAGTTTTCGTATTCTTCTTTATTCATTGGCAAATTTATATAATTTTGTTTTTCTTGTGTTTTATTTAGTCTTTCTTTCCAATCTTCCACTTCTTCATTTTTCTGTCTTTCCTGCTCATACCTATCGCCCCAAAAAGCTATATCAAAATTAATACTATCCTTTGTAACTATTGGAGCTGCTGCATCATAAAAATACAACTTATCCTGTTTTGTTATCTCAGAAATATTCTTTGCTAAGTCATCGGAAGTTAATGGACCTGTTGCAACTATTGTAATTGCCTCTTCTATTAATTTTTTTAAATCTACTACTTCTTCATTAATAATTTCTATATTTGGATTGCTCTCTATTTGCTCTGTAACCTTTTTTGCAAACACTTCCCTATCAACTGCTAGAGCTTGTCCTGCAGGCACGGAAGTACTATCTGCTATTTTTATAAGCAAAGAATCCATAGCTCTTAATTCTTCTTTTAAAAGTCCACAAGCATTAGTATGTAAATTTGATTTAAAAGAATTACTACATACTATTTCTGCCAGATTTTTATTAGAATGCGCTGGAGAATATTTCTTAGGTTTCATTTCGTATAATTTTACTTTTATTCTTCTTTTAGCAATTTGATACGCAGCTTCCGTTCCAGCAAGTCCTCCACCTATTACATTTATATATTTTTCCATTCCTTATTCCTTTCTCGAACGCCAAAATTGTAATTATTGTTCAACTAACTGAATAATTCCATAATATCATCCTTATTAAGCTTATTAATAAATGTAGTTTGAGTACTAAGCATATTATCTATAAGTTTTGATTTTTTCTCTTGTAATTCATATATTTTTTCTTCTATTGAGTTTTTAGTTATAAGTTTATATACTTGAACATTATTCTTTTGCCCAATTCTGTATGCCCTGTCTGTTGCTTGGTTTTCTGCAGACATATTCCACCATGGGTCATAATGAATTACCATATCAGCTCCGATTAAATTTAAGCCAGTTCCTCCTGCTTTTAAAGATATCAAAAATACTTTTACTTCTGGATTATTATTAAAATCATTTACTAATTTTACTCTTTCATCAACCTTAGTTTGACCAGTTAATTTATAATAGCTTATTCCTTCTTTCGCTAGATTTCCTTCTATTATATTAAGCATAGAAGTATAACCAGAAAATATTAAAATTTTATGTTTTCCAGCAATAGCATCTTTTACAATTTCTATACATTGTGTTAATTTGCTACTTTCACCCCTATAGTTTTCCAAGAATAGTGATGGATGGCAACATATTTGTCTTAATCTTGTTAGTAAAGCTAAAATTTTAATTTGTGATTTTTCTAATCCATTTCCTTCAATCTCGTTAATAGCTTCCTTCTTTGCTTGTGCCAAATAAGATAAATAAATTTGTAATTGTTCACCTTGCATTTCATTATTTAAAACTGTAATACTCTTTTCTGGCAATTCTTTTAAAACATCTTTCTTTACTCTACGAAGTACAAATGGCTCTATCATCATTTTTAATTTTTGCATAGCTTCTTCGTCATTATCTTTCATTATTGGAATCTCATATAATTGCTTAAACTTTTTATATGTAAATAAATAACCTGGCAAAATATAATCAAAAATTGACCATAATTCTGCTAAAGAATTTTCTATTGGTGTACCTGTTAAAGCATATCTGGTTTGTGCATTTATGGCTTTTAATGATTTTGCATTTTGTGTATTACTATTTTTTATATATTGTGCTTCATCAGCTATTTGATATTTAAACAATATATCTTCTTTCTTATATACATCCATATCTCTTTTTAATAAGTCATAAGAAGTAATTACTAAATCATAATTAGGAATACTCTTTATTTGTTTTTCTCTTTCTTCTGAATTTCCTCTAATAACTAGCACATTAATACTGTTTGCAAATTTTTCAATTTCACTTTTCCAGTTTAGTGCAAGAGAACTTGGAGTTATAACAATCGAAGGTAATTTTACTTTTGCATTTTCTTTATAATCTAACAATAATGATATTAATTGAACTGTTTTACCAAGACCCATATCATCTGCTAAAATTCCACCAAGTCTATACTCGTCCAATATTTTTAACCATTTATATCCTATTTTTTGATAATACCTTAAAGTACAATGTAACCCTTTAGGAGGTTTTATTTCGTTATCATATTCACGTTCATCTATATTATTTACTATATCTCTATAATTCTTATCTTTTTTTATTTCTACATTTTTTACATTTTCTAATAGCTTATTTAAATATAATGACCTATAAACAGGAACTTTTATCTTACCCTTTTCTAAATCTTTGTAGTCTACTTCCATACCATATTCTAAGCTATTTAAAAATTTTATGTCGTCATTTTGTTCTAAATCTAAGAAACTACCATCTTTTAATCTATGATATTTTTTCTTTAAATTATATTTTGTTAATATTTCTTGTAATTCACTTCTGTCAAAATCTAATCCTGTTAAATCTATATTAAGCAAATTATTTTCTATTTTTACACCAACTGTTCCTAATTTTGGTTGTCTTATTTCTTTTGTTTTAAAATTATCTGTTACTAATACTTCGTATTTTTCTGTATAATTATTTATATCTTGAGATAAGAAATTATATATTGCATCGTCAGATACAAGTACAAATCTTTTATTGGCAGAATCTAATAAAAATCCTGTTTTTCTGCACATATTTAAACAATTAGATTCTTGTATTACATTTCTTGCAACTTTTGGTATATTATCCAAATCTAATGGATTAAACTCTACATCTCCATATACAAATTTTAATTCTGCAATAATGTAATTGTTTTTATCAAAATCTAAAAATATTTTTACATCCAAATCCTTTGGAATATAATCTTTTAATTTCTCCGTATCTATATTAGAAACATCTATGTTCTCTCTCATTTTTGGCAAAACTAATGAGAAGAAATCTGGTAATTCTTTTTTGTTAAATCTTATTTCTCTTATAAAATTCTTTTTATAGATTTCTAATAATTTAATAACTGTATTTTTATAATTTTTATCACATCTATAGATAAATTCATTTAGAATAACATAAATGTACTTTTTTCCTTCTAGAACATAATAGTCAAAAATATCTTCCTTTTGAGTTAATTCAAATTCACCATCTGCAACTTCTGTTAATTTAAATTTTATATTTGGTGTTCCTGGAATAAATGTTATTTTTCCTTTTTCACCATCTTGAACTATCTCTAATTTTTTTCCTTTTACTATCTCAAAAAATTCATCTATACCTGTATTACTTAAAATAATACAATTATCACTTAATATTTTTCCATAATATCTATATCCTGCATTACCACTGCTATTAACATATTTTATAATCTCAGCATGTTTTAAAATAAAATCTATAATTGGTAAGCTTTCTTTTGCAAAATTTTCTCTTGTATGAATAAATTCTAGTTTGTTACCATATTTAACATTTTCCTTATTTAACATACTTGTATAAAAATCTGAAAGGCTCTTTATTTTATAAAATTTGTCCAAGCCTAATTTAAATTCTACTTTCATCTCTTTATAGTAGCTATCAAAAATAATTGAAGGAACTATCTTTATATTTTTACATTCTTTTATTACTTCTTCTTTTTCATCTATAGTTTCTACTTCTGTATTATAAAAAGCAGTAATCATTTGTTTAAATCCACGATGGTCCATTTTGGTATCTACTTCGCTTCTTTTTTCGACATGATTTGCATATAAATCATCATATATAGGATTATCTATAAATTCTATTATCATTGCTAAAATATGTTTACAAGTACAATAATTTTGTGTATTATCCGGGCAGGAACATTTTAGCTCCTTAATTTCGCCCTCTTTTATTTTTGCATATACATTATATGTATCTTTGTCACCTTTAACATTTGCAGATAATTCGAAATTATTTTTGTTTTCATATTTTACATTAGTTATTGTTACTCTTTTATCTTTTACATACTCCAATGCTTTTTGATACCTTTCATCTCCAGCATTTTCGTATAGTTCACTTATTATTTCTTTATTTACTAACATTTTATTGCACCTACCACGCTTATTTTCAGTATATTATTATATAATATTTTGCTTAATTTCTCAAGTGGCATATTAATCTTTTTTATATATTTTAAATTTCCTAAAAAAAGTAGCTCTAAATACCGGATTTCTCTAGTACTTAGAGCTAAAATAAAATTTATTTGTTTTCTTTCTTTGGTTTTGTCCAAGATATATAATCACATTTTTCTGGATTATTTTCGCATATATAAAATTTCTTTCTAGTTTTAGTTCTTCTTATTTGAACTTTGCCTCCACATTTTGGACATGGCTCATCTATTGTTTCTATATATGGTTTTGTATTTTTGCATTCTGGATAACCAGGACATGCTAAGAACTTTCCATATCTACCATATTTTATAACCATCATTCTGCCACATTTTTCGCATGGTATATCGGAAACTTCCTCATGCAATTCCACATGTTCCAAGTCTTTTTCAACTTTTTCCAATTCTTTTTCGAAAGGTCCATAGAATTCCGAAATCATTTCTTTCCAGTTTTCTTTTCCCTCTGCAATTTCATCAAATTCATTTTCTATTTTTGCTGTAAATTCTACATTAATTATATCTGGAAAATTTTCTATTAACAATTTATTTACAACCTTACCAAGTTCGGTTGGAACTAGTTGTTTACCATCTTTTTCTATATAGTTTCTTGTTATAATAGTTGTTATAGTTGGTGAATATGTACTTGGTCTACCAATTTCTTTTTCTTCTAAAGCTTTTACTAAACTTGCCTCTGTATATCTTGGTGGTGGTTCTGTAAAACTTTGCTTAGATTCTATTTTTTCCTTTTTTAGTTCTTGGTTAACCTCCAACATTGGTATTTGACCAATTTCAGCTTCTTTTTCATCCGTTCCTTCTACATATAAAATCATAAATCCTTTAAATTTAACAGATTGACCATTTGCTTTAAAATTATATGTATTTGCATCAATCGTTACAGCTAAGGTGTCAAATATAGCTGATTTCATTTGACTTGCTAAAAATCTATTATAAATTAATCTATATAGTTTATACTGGTCATTAGTTAATGAATCTTTTATTTGCTCAGGTTCTATATCTATATAAGTCGGTCTAATAGCCTCATGAGCATCTTGCGCATCTGCTTTTGTTTTGTAGTATCTATTTTCATAGTATTCACTACCATAAGTGCTTTCTACAACTTCTTTTGCGACCCTTCTTGCTTCTTCTGATATTCTTGTAGAGTCAGTTCTCATATATGTAATTAAACCAACTGTACCTTTTTCAGGAATTTTTACTCCTTCATAAAGTGTTTGTGCAACAGACATAGTCTTCCTTAAGCTGAAATTTAGTTTTCTAGAAGCTTCTTGTTGCATTGTACTTGTTGTAAAAGGTGGTGCAGGATTTCTCTTTCTTTCTCCTTTTTTCACATCTTTTACAATAAATTTTGCGCGCTTTATATGTTTTAATATTTCGTCAACCTCTTCTTTATTATGTATTTCTATCTTTTTATTGTCCTTACCAACTAGTTTTGCTTCAAAAGATTTTTGGCTTTTATTATCTATTAGTTTAGCAATTATATTCCAATACTCTTCTGGTACAAAGTTTTCAATCTCATTTTCTCTGTCCACAATTAGCTTAACAGCAACAGATTGAACTCTTCCCGCAGATAGTCCTTTTCTTACTTTTTTCCATAAAAGTGGACTAATTTTATATCCTACAATTCTATCTAGCACACGTCTTGCCTGTTGAGCATTTACCAAGTTTATATCTATTTTTCTTGGCTCTTTCATTGCCTTTTGAACAGCTGTCTTAGTAATCTCATTAAAAGTTACCCTAGATTTACTATCTTCTGGAATATCCAATATATGTGCCAAATGCCAAGCTATAGCTTCTCCCTCACGATCAGGGTCAGTTGCAAGATATACTTGCTTTGCTGACTTAGCATCTTTTTTTAATGATTTTATTAAATCACCTTTTCCTCTTATGTTAATATATTCCGGTTCGAAGTTATTTTCTATGTTAACTCCCAATTTTGATTTAGGTAAATCTCTAATATGTCCCATTGATGCAACAACTTTTGTTCTTCCTCCAAGAAACTTTTTTATAGTGTTTGCTTTTGCTGGTGATTCTACTATTATTAATTTATCTGACATTTCATTCTCCTTTTTAGTTATAGATAATTTCTATAATCTTTATATCTATAGTATTTTAGTTCATATATTCGTTTTTTTCAAGTATTTTTTAACATTTAGCTAAATCTTGCACAACATCTTTTAATGCAACAGGCGTTACTTCATTTCTTTTTAAAAGATTTAATATAGAATTTTCAATCTCTTCATCATTAGTAAGTTTATCTACTGAAGCTTTCTCCACATTTACTTTCTCATTTATATATTCTGTTTTTACTACTTCTACACCAAATATATCATTCTTACTCTTTAAATCTTTAATCTTATAATATTCCAATTTTATTGGATATAAAATTCCTTCTCTTCTTAATTCTTCTTTATTCATAAACATTCCTCCAAAAAAAGTTTTCATTTGATTCCTCCTACATGTCTTTTTGTATTTACTAATATATACTCTTAACATTAGCTATGCAAGACAAATCGAATGCCTATTTTCGAGGAATTTCGACAATTATTTTTTATTTTATAAAAATAGATGTCGAAATCTTTTTTATTATATTTTATTATGTAATTTCCTCTTGGCAACAAAAGTCGAAAAAAATCTCTTTGGGTAAAATTCCCAAAAAGATTTTTTCTTAAGCTCCCATCATCGCATTAAAAGCTGAATTAATTTTACTTTTATTATCTTCCATTTGTAACGCAAACTCAAATATTTGGTTATATAATATTCCAATAGATTTTTCTACTTCACCAGTTAATTGTACAATATGGTCCTCTGATGGTTTTAGAACATAATTTTCAAAATTTTTCTTTCTATTAAGTTTTTTTATTAAATTATTAAAAAACTCTAAGATCTTACTTTTCTTTTTTGTTGTGACATCCAATTTTTCATTAATTTTTATTTTATCAGAAAAATCGCTTATTTGCTCTATACATTCTTCTAGCCTATCATTACATTCAGCTACAATTGTCTCATAATTTAGTTTCTTTTGAATAGAAGCATTAATTTTATTTGTATAATAATGTATTTTTTCTGAATCATTTTCTTCTATTGCTTTTTCTAGATTTTGTTTATTTATACTAATATTAGTTACAACAATAACTTCTGATTGTAAAGCTGCAGATAGTTCTCTTTGTATATTTACATATCTTGTACTACATACATCAAATAATTTATCCAATTGCTTTTTATATTGTTCTACTAAATTCTCTATTTCTGTTTTGTATCTTTCTAAAGAATTATAATAATTTGCTTGTACATATAGTCCATCTTTAAATTCTGTTAATCTAATCTCTTTGCTATTTGACAATGAATTTTCAAATAAAATTGCCAAATTCATTTGCTTTTGGTTTTCTACATCTACAAGTTCCTTTAAATCTTCTTTAAAGTTGTCTTTTGTAATTGTTGTCATTATCTTTCACCACCTTTATCAAATACTTTGTTTCCTACATTTCTAACTCCATTACCAACCATATCTAATGTTGGGTCAGCAACTGTTCTTTGCAAAGTATCTTTAGTTGCTTGAACTGAAGTTCTAACAGAATCCATTGGCGATTTTTGTTTATCTAGAATGCAATTATCAATAACTAAATCTTTAAACAATTTTGCTGTAATTATAGCAGGTCCAAAAAGATACATTGTGCCAACTGTCATCCCTATACCTAATACTTTTTTTACCGGGCTACTTTTAATTATACCCCCTGCTGCTCTCATAGTATTTCTGCCAATGAATTTTCCACCTTTTTCAAATCCCTTTAAAGAATATTTTCCTACTGTTTTTGCTCCTTTTATTGCAACACTTCCTACACTCATTAAATCTTCCTCCTAATACAATCTAAATAGTTAGTTACATGTTCATCTATTCTGTCCTGTATTTCGGTTTCTTTAATAGTTAAATTGTTAAGTTCTTTTCTTATTAGATTTGTATCCACCGAATCAATTTCTTGCAATTTTCCATTTACAAAAACTCCATTCATTTGGCAGCACCTCCCTTATCTTTTGTTAATTAATTTTTCTATTTCTTTGTATATTTTATCTTCTACATCTTTCATAACAATTTTTTTAGCGTTTTTACCCATTTGAATTAATTTCTCTTTATCGCTGATTGTTTCTTCTATCATTTTGTTTAAAGATTCTCCGTTTATTTCATTATCATGTATTATTTTTGCAGCACCTACATTTACCAATACTTTCGCATTATATTCTTGATGATTTTCCGCTGCAAATGATAATGGAACAAATATAGCTGGTCTTCCAGAAATAGACACTTCTGTTATAGTCATTGCACCACTTCTACATACTATTAAGTTAGCTGCAGCCATTGCTTTTTGCATATCATAAATATATGGTACTACTTTTACATCTTCTATATTTTCTATATTTATATTCTTTTCTTTTAATTGCTCTTTTATTATATCATATTGGCTTTTACCAACTGACCATAAAATTTGATAATTTTTATTTAAGTTCTTTTCTATTATTTCTTCTAATGCAAGATTAATTGGTCTTGCTCCTTGGCTTCCACCAAATACCAATATTAAAGTTTTATCTGTCTTTAAACCATTTTCTTTTAAGAACTCATCCTTTTCTGTTTGAGAAAATTCTACATCTTTAAATTTTGTAGGAGTTCCTGTTAAAACTATATTTTTAGCATTGTGAATTTTAGCTCTAGCATCTTCAAATCCAATTAAAATTGTATCCACTCTTTTTGCTAATAATTTTACTGTTACACCTGGGAACGCATTACTTTCGTGAAGCATTGTAGGTATTTTTTTCTTTGATGCAGCAAGCAATACTGGTCCACAAATAAATCCCCCTGTACCTATTACAATATCTGGTTTTTCTTCTTTTAAAATCTTTTTAGCTTCTCCAAATCCCTTTAATGTTTTAAACATCTTTTTTATATTATCTAAAGAAATTCTTCTTTCTATTCCATAAGCTTCGATAGTTCTTAGCTTATATCCAGCTCTTGGTACTAAGTCATTTTCCAAACCTCTTTTAGTTCCAACAAAAACTATTTCTGCATCTTTATTTTCTTCCTTTATTTTATTTGCTATCGCAATTCCTGGATTTATATGCCCACCAGTTTGTGAAGCTGCAATTATTACTTTCATTTTTTATATCCTTTCTTTTTTACTATTTTTAAATCTTCGAACCTGCTCTAGATATATTTAGCAGTAATCCTACTGAACATAATAATATTAATAATGATGTAACACCATAACTAAAGAATGGTAATGGCATTCCTGTTACTGGCATAGATGATGTTACAACCGCAATATTTATTATTGCTTGTAATCCTATTAAAGATGTAATTCCAACTGCTACCAAACTTCCAAACATATCTGGCGCTTTCATAGCTGCTAATATACCTCTCCAAATAAACACACCAAATAAAATTATAACTATTGCACAACCTACAAATCCCAATTCTTCTGCCAAAACTGCAAAAATGAAATCCGTATGTGGCTCAGATATGTATAAATATTTTTGTTTACTATTACCTAGTCCAACGCCAAATAATCCACCAGAACCAATAGCATAAAGACTCTGAATTACTTGCCAACCATCACCTTGTTTATCTGCCCATGGATTTAAAAATGATGTTATTCTCGCAATTCTAAATGCACCCTTACTAGTAAATTTGGCCATTAAATACAATCCTGCTACTCCAAGTGCTGCCACGCCACTACCTACAGTTGCAAAATATTTTGGTCTTACACCTGCCATAAGCATCATTATTCCAACAACTAAAACAATTATTATTGTTGCACTTAAATGGTCTTGTATAAGTATTAGAATTAGTACAACTGGTATTAAATATGCAAGAGGTTTTAAAAAGCCTTTTTTAAAATCCTTTAGCTCATCTTTATGGTCTGTTAAATAACTTGCATAAAATATTATTAAACCTATTTTAGCCAACTCTGAAGGTTGGAATTGAACGCCTAAATTTATCCATCTTTTAGCACCACCTGCTGAAACACCAATTCCCGGAATTAGCACCATAAGTAATAAAACTATTGAACCAATATATGCAATTTTATAAAATTTCTTCCAATACCTATAATCAATCTTAGAAATAAATAACATTGCTACAACACCAACTGCAGCAAATATAGCTTGTTTTCTAAAGTATGAATAACTATCATCACCTGTTTCTGCAAGGGATGTAGGTGAACTTGCTGAAAGTACCATTATTAATCCAAGAGATAATAATAAAATAACAGTTATTAATAAGATAAAATCCATTTGATTATTCGCAAATTTTGAAAATCTTCTTACTTTTTTATTTTTAGCCATTCTTATCTCCTTTTTAGATAATATTTAATCCTATTACACAAAGAACTAATGTAATTAGACTAAACACTGTTACAATTTTGTTTTCACTCCATCCAGATAATTCAAAATGATGATGAATTGGTGTCATTTTGAAAATTCTTTTTCCTGTTTTTTTATAATATGTAACTTGAATCATTACAGATAGTGTTTCTATTACTGGTATTAATGCTATTACTATTAATAGCAATGGCATTTTTAATACAAGTGCCATACCTGCAATTACACCACCTAGCATTAAAGATCCAGTATCCCCCATAAATATTTTTGCTGGATGCAAATTAAATATTAAAAATGCTAAGTTACATCCACAAACTATTGCTCCAAATATAATAATTTCTTTTACATCAAAGATAACCCCTATTACTGTTAAACAAGCAATTATAATTGTTGTAACACTTGTTGCTAAACCATCAATTCCATCTGTTAAATTAACTGCATTTGTTGTTGCAAGCATTACTAATATTGCAAATGGAATATATATCCAAACAGGTATATTAACATATGTTTTTATTATTGGAATATAAATATCTGTTCCTAAATTCAAGACATTTAATAAATATAAAACAAAACATACTGCAATTATTAATAATCCTAACATTTTATATGAAGGTTTAAGACCTTCTGTGTTTTTTAAAACCATTTTCTTAAAATCATCTACAAAGCCAACTAATCCAAAACCTATTGTTGCAAACAATAACGGAATAATCCTCTTTACTATCTCTGCTTTACCATCCATATAATAAATTAGCATTACGCCTATACTTAAAATTATTATAGCTATTATAGATATAATTCCTCCCATTGTAGGAGTTCCTTTTTTTGCTAAATGTGATTTTGGTCCCTCTGTTCTTTCTTGTTGGCTAACTTTTAATCTTCTTAATATTGGTAAAATAATTATTCCCAGTATTAATGCTACACCAAAAGATACCAATAATATTTTTATTTGAAAATTCATTTAATTTCTCACCCTTACTTTTTCTTTTTTGTACTTTTCCCATCCTGTCTTTTCTTTAGCTCATCTGTAATTTCTAGTACTATTTTTTTCTCATCAAATTCTATTTTTTTACCTTTTATTTCTTGGTACATTTCATGACCTTTTCCTGCAATTACAACAATATCTAATTTATTTGCCATTTCTATAGCATATTTTATTGCTTCTTTTCTATCTTCTATAACTTTATAATTAGCTTTGGTCTTTTTTATACCTTCTTCTATCTTTTTTATAATATCGGCTGGTTCTTCGTCTCTTGGGTTATCTGATGTAATAATTGTAAAATCACTTATTCTTCCAGAAATTTCTCCCATTAGAGCTCTTTTATGTTCATCTCTATTTCCACCACAGCCAAATACACAAATAACTCTTCCTCTTGTATAAGATTTTACAGCATTTAGAATACTTTCTAAACTTTCTGGTGAATGAGCATAATCTATCATTATAGGAATTTCTAGCTTGTTATCTACCATTTCTGATCTTCCTGGTACTCTAACTTCCACTAATCCTTGTTTTATCATATCTGCATTACAGCCAAATTGTAATGCAACTGCAATTGCAGCTAGTGCATTATATACTGTAAATCTTCCTGGAATGCAAGCTTTTACTCTTTCATTCCTATCCCCTATTTTTACTCTAAAATCAACATATGAATTTGTTATAGTAATATCTTTTGCTAAAATTTTTGCATAATTATCTATACCAAATGTTATATATTCTGGTCCTGGTACTAATTTTGGAAGCTTTATAGAATAAATATCATCTGCATTTATATATGCTTTTTTACACATAGTAAATAATTTGCATTTAGTCTCAAAATATTCTTGCATACCAGAATGTTCTTTCTCACTTATATGCTCTTCTGATAAATTCGTAAATATTCCTATATTAAAATCTGAACCATAAACTCTATTCAATTTTAAACTTTGTGACGAAACTTCCATAACAACAACATCGCATTTTTCATCTGCCATTCTTGCAAATAATTTTTGCAATTCTAAGCTTTCTGGTGTTGTTCTTTCACTATCTCCCAAATCTTCTGTTCCAATATAATTGTGTATAGTTCCTATTAAACCAACTTTTAAGCCTTTTTTCTCCAAAATTGATTTTATCATATATGTAGTTGTAGTTTTTCCTTTTGTTCCAGTTACACCAATTAATTGAAATTTTCTTGATGGATTATCATAATAATTGCAAGCAATTTGTGCCATTGCAATCCTTGCATCTGGAACTACTAGTAAAGTTGTATCATCATTTATTTTTAATTGTCTTAAATCTGTTCCTTCTTCTACTAATACAGCTTTTGCTCCATTTTCTACAGCTTCTCCCACATAATCTGCTCCGTCTTTTTCATAACCTTTTATAGAAATAAACAGATCTCCATTCTTAACCTTTCTAGAGTCGTTTTCTACGGAATTTATTTCGATATCTATATTGCCTTTTGCTTTTATTCCGCTAACGCCTGCTAATATATTTTTAAGGTTCATAAAGTATACCTCCATTTTATACAATTTTACGAATACATTATATAGCAAGAAAATTTATATATCAATATAAACTTTCGTTTCTTTAGTTATTTTTATTCCTGGTTTAGGAATTTGTTCCTTTACATATGTTTCACTTTCATTTATTTCATCTGTAGAATTACTTATTTCTAGCTCCAATCCCAACTCTTTTAATGTCTTTCTTGCATCCTTTACAGTCATATTTCTAATTTCCGGCATTTCTACTTCTTCCTTTTGAGTTTCTTCGCTTTCTTTATCCTGCTTTAGTTCTAAGTATGGCAATACTTCTCCTAATATTTGGCCACCTACTGGTGCAGCAACTCCACCTCCCTGGTGTCCTCCTTCTCCTGTTGGATTATATAAAGTAACCAAAATAACAACTTGTGGGTCAGAGATTGGTGCAACTCCCATAAATGATGTTACATATTTATTTGTATTAACTCCATCTTCTGAAGTTCCTGTCTTTCCTCCAACTAAATATCCTTGCACTTGTGCATTTCTTCCTGTTCCATCTTCTACTACAGATTGCATCATACTTAAAATATTTTTTGCTGTTTCTTCTGAGATAACTCTATTTTCTTTCTTTACTTCTATATCCTGTTTTTCTCCTGTACTTGAATCTATTATTGCTTTAACTACCCTTGGTTCCACATATTCTCCACCATTTGCTATGCTAGAAACCGCTGTTACCATCTGAATTGGAGTTACCTCAAATCTTTGACCAAAACTTATTGTTGCAAGTTCTACTGGTCCTACTTTATCCTTATCCAAGAATATTCCTTTTGCTTCTCCCGGCAGATCTATATTTGTTTTCTTAAAAAAACCAAATTTATCTAGATATTCATAATATTTATCCTTCCCTATCTTTTGACCTAGAGCAATAAATACTGGATTGCACGAATTCATAAGGGCTTCCCTCAAGCTTTGCCTTCCGTGAGGTCTGTAATATCTCCAGCATTTTATTCTAACTCCTGCAATATCTATTCCTCCACCACAATTAAATTCTCCTTCATTATCTGTTTTCGTTATTCCCTCTTCTAATGCTGCTGAAGAAGTTATTAATTTAAATACTGAACCCGGCTCATATGTATCTGCAATTGCCTTGTTCCTCCACTTTGCCTGTAACTGTTTGTTTTTATCGCTATTACTCATATTCTCACTATTATCTAATTCATATGGATTATTTAAATCATAATTTGGATATGTAGCCATTGCTAATATGTCTCCATTATTTGGATTCATAATAATTACATTTCCACCATCTGTGCATTCGTTATCTATACAAGCATTTTCAAGATATTTTTCTACAATAGATTGAATTGTTAAATCTATTGTTAAAACTAAATCTTTTCCCTTTTCTGCAGCCACATAATTTTCATCTAACTGTCCAATATCTCCACCCTTTGCATCTGTTACCTTCTCAATTTTTCCACTCTTACCTTTTAAAATATCATCATATTTTGCTTCAATTCCATCTAATCCCTGATTATCACTTCCACAAAATCCAATAACTTGAGATGCCAAAGTACTATATGGATAATATCTTTTTGTATCTTCATCTATATTAATTCCAGATTCTATATTATTTTCTTTCATCCACTCTCTTAATTCATTTGTTTTATCTTTTTCAACCTTCTTAGCAATCGTTTCTATAGAACTTCTTTTCTTTACTTTTTTTAGAGTTTCCTCATAATCCAAGCCTAAAATATCCGATAAAGCCTTACTTACCAATTCTTTCTTATCATCCGGAATATTGATAGAATTAACTGTTACAGTTTCTACAGTACTACTTTGGGCCAATATATTTTTTCCACTTGCATCATAAATAGTCCCTCTTTTTGAAGTTACTTTTCTGTTTAGAGTTTGCTGCTCGTATGCCATTTGTTTTAGCTTATTTCCATCTACAAATTGAATAATAGCAAGTCTTACTATTAATAATATAAGCAATATTAAAGATACTGCTATAATCCATAACATCATTTTTTTATTTTTTATACTACAAACTGTTTGCATTTATGCACCTCTTTATTAGCATTTTTCTTTTACCATTCTATGTAAAGAAGGCTTGTTTAAATTACTAAAGCGCACAAAAAAGGGAAAAATAATATTTCTCCCTTTTATTTTAAATATAATTTCACAAAATCCAAATTCAAATTTTCCTCATCTTTTTTTGCAGTTTTTATAAATTCTTCCACCATTTCTTTTGTGTATTTACTGCTTTTCTTTTCATAAAATTTTTTTAGAGGTTTTTGTAAATCCATCATAACTTTTGTTGCTTTATTTACATTTTGTACTTTCATTAATTCATTCATTTTTTCCATCTCATGCTCAAAAATCACCTTGCCAATTTTTGTGTTTTTAAATTGTTCTAAAGTATTTTCGTCTGTTAAATCTTGCAAATCTATATATCTAGTAGGAATTTTATGCCCTAATATTTCCTCAAAATCTTTATCACTTACATTATCTATTGTTCCATTAATGTAATCTGCTGGATATTTTTTATCACTAATTACATTACTACTTTCAATATTTATTTTTTCACTTAAAACAATATCTTGAATATTTTTTCCTATATAAATGTCGTATATTCCAGGTTCGATACTCCATTTTCCTTGGCTTACATCAAAAAAGGCTAAGTCTTGTTTTCCAATTTTTATTATTACTTCCTTTTCTTCATCTGGTTGTAACTCTACCTTTTTAAACCCTTTTAATTCTTTTTTTGCTCTATATATTTTAGAATCTTCTTTCCCAACATATACTTGTGCTATTTCATTTCCACTAACTGTACCAACATTTTTTATTTTAAATTTTACTATGATGTTATTTGTATCTTGACTAATATTCAAACTAGAATACTCAAATTTTGTATAACTTAAGCCATATCCAAATGGAAATAAAACTTCTTTTTGTACTTTATCATAATATCTATATCCAACGAAAATTGCCTCTTTATATTCAACACTTACTTCTGTTCCTGGATAATAATTAAAACAAGGGGTATCTTCAAGTTTTAATGGATATGTCTCTGCTAATTTTCCACTAGGATTTACCCTTCCACTTAAACAATTTGACATTGCTTCTGCGCCTGCTTCTCCACCTAAATATCCTGTAATTATAGCCTTTACCTTATCTTTCCATGGCATTAAAATTGGAGAACCATTTGATAACACTACCACAATATTTCTATTTACATTATATATAGCTTCTATTAATTTATTTTGATTATCTGGAATATCTAATTTAGTTCTGTCCATTCCTTCTGATTCGAAATTTTCTGTAAGTCCAACACATATAACTACAATTTCATTGCTTTTAGCAATTTCTATTGCTTCTTTTCGTAATTTTTCATCGTTTTCACTTTCTATTCTTTCATATCCTTGTGCATAAGTACATTCAAATCCTTGCTCTTTTAAACAGTCTAATAAATTTGTTAATTTATATGGATTTATAGTAGAACTTCCAGCTCCTTGATATCTTGGATTTTTAGCCATATCTCCGATTACCGCAATTTTTCTATTTTTTATTGGCAATATATTTTCTTCGTTTTTTAATAAAACTATAGAATCTTCCGCTAAACTTCTTGCTATATTATGATGTTCATTTCTATCATATTCTTTTAAGTTTTCTCTCTCTGATGCTTTAAATGCATATTCTAGAATTCTGCTTACTACTTCATTTAAATATTCTTCTGATATTTTTCCTTCTTTAACTGCTTGTATAATTTCTTCCTTACCATTTCCTCTTCCTCCAGGCATTTCTATTTCATTACCTGCAATTAATCCAGAAACCCTATCATTTTCTGCACCCCAGTCAGTTATAACCAAACCATTAAATTTCCATTCTTTTCTTAATATATTCATCAATTCTTGATTTTCGTTGCAATACTTTCCATTAAGCTTATTATATGCACTCATAATACTCCAAGGCTTTGCCTCTTTTACTATCATTTCAAAAGCTTTTAAATATATTTCTCTTAATGTTCTCTCATCTACCACTGCATTTATAGTTCTTCTTCTGTTCTCTTGATTATTTACCGCAAAATGTTTTACACATGCTCCTACTCCATTTAATTGCAAACCTTTTACATATTCTGTAGCAAGTACTCCTGTTAAATATGGGTCTTCGGAAAAATACTCAAAATTTCTGCCACATAAAGGTGTCCTTTTTATGTTTATAGCAGGACCCAATACAATATCCACATTCTCATAAGAAGCTTCTTCTCCTAAACTTTTTCCTAATAAAAAGGCTGCTTCTTTATTCCAACTATTTGCTATTGTAGATGATGCAGGAAAGCATGTAGAAATCTCACTTTCATTTATTCCTAAATTATCAGCCTTCGTTTTTTGAACTCTTAATCCATGAGGTCCATCTGACATAGTAATACTTGGAATATTAAGTCTTTCTATATTTTTACTATGCCAATAGTCCCCTCCAACGCATAAACTTGCTTTTTCCTCTAATGTCATACTCTCTATTAATTCTTTATATTTCATAAATACCTCCACATTTTTATTTAAATAATATATCATAATATATTAATTTTAACAATTGACTTTTTACATTTTACATAATATAATAGGTACATTAAACACATTTTAAATGTAGAAAGAAGGATGATTTTATGCCAATGTTCTCCATCGTAGTTCCCGCTTACAATGCAGAACGCACTTTGCGGGAATGCCTAGAAAGCATCGTAGCACAAACTTTCACAGACTTTGAGGTCATCATCGTAAACGATGGTTCCACCGACAAAACTGTGGAAATCGCTACCAACTTTTCGAAAAAGGACCCCAGAATCAAGCTGTTTAGCTTTTTAAACTCTGGAGTCTCGGAAACTCGTCGGCGGGGTTTGTCTTTGTCTTCTGGAGAATACATAATCCAGGTTGATTCGGACGACTCCATTAATAAGGATTTGTTGTCTCGCATTAAAGCTGCAATTAACAGCTTCGATTCTCCTGATCTCATCAGATTTCAGTGTGAACTTATAGATGACAATCCGAACAAAGATCATCAGCGATACAATTGCAACTCCATGTTGTACCGCCAAATGTCGGGAATGGAAGCCCTAAAGTTATGGTCCAAACCTGGCAAAAAATATGCACTCTATTGGCTTTACGCAGTGAAGAAGGAAGTCTTCTCCGATGTACTTCTTTTTCCTCCACTGCGTTGCTACGAAGACGTTGCACTAATTCCTCTCTTGATTGCTAAGTCCAGAACTGTTGTTACTATTGGCTATGTTGGTTACAACTACCAATATGTGAGTAAATCCAGTCTCACTAACACAGGAGGAATAGATTCAGAAAGGAAACGCGCTCAAGACTTCGTAGATGCATGCCATCTTGCAGTTGAACACTTTATGAAACTTGCTAATATTACCACTAGTGATTTGGCATTCTTCGTGAATGACTTCAACATGCGACTGGAGGATAAGTTCCAATCTCTCCCACCCGAACTTCAGGATGAGATGTACGATCTCTTCCACTAACAATAATTGAGTGCAGCAAAATGGGATGGCAGTGTGAATATACAATCACACTACCATCCCTATTTTATTGGCTTATTAATTATTTTTATCCAATATTATATTTAGCATATATGCTAGTCCATCATCATCATTTGTCTTTGTTTCATAATTTGCAAATCCTTTTACATATGGACTTGCATTACCCATTGCTACAGAATTACCTGTAGTCTTAAACATGGAAATATCATTTTCTCCATCCCCAATTGTTACTACCTCTTGTGTAGAATCATATAGTTTTTTTATTAATTTTTCTACTGCTCGTCCTTTTGAAACTCCTTTATTAATAACATCACAATAATACGTAGATGGATCTGGTAAAGTTTCATCTGTTAGTTTTTTAGATTCATTTTCTATTTTTTGATTTTTAAAATTCGCATAGAAAAATCTCTTAAATTCTTTCATTTTATCTATATTCTCATTCATTATAACACATTGAACTACTTCTTTATTTTTTATAATATCTAATATCTCTTCATCAGTTTTAATATATTCTTTTTCATCCGGATAAAATGCTCTATTAATTGCTAATTTATCTTCATAATTAAATTTTATATTAAAGCCATTTTCTTTTACATAATCATATAGAATTTTTACTTTGTTTTTGTCAATGGGATTAGAAAAAATTGTCTTGTTTGTTTTTGCATCATAAACTTCCGCACCATTAGATGAAATAATATAATCACTTACATCTAAGTCTTTCCTAAATTTTAGCATATTCTCCCTTGACCTACCAGAAACAAGTATAACTTGTAAACCTTCATCTTTACATCTTTTTAAAGTTTCTCTCGTGTATTCAGACACTTCTCTATTACTATTTTTTAATGTTCCATCAATATCTGTAAAAACTGCTTTAATCATTTTCACACCCACTTCATAATTTTATATTTCATATTATAACTCAATATTCTAAAAAAAGAAATACCAATTTTAAAACAAAAAAAGGAAATTTATGACTAACCCAAAATCCATTGAGTAGACCTAATTTCCTTTTATTTTATCAATTATTTTAGAAAGCCAACTTTTTTGCGTTGTTGTTTCTGTATTATCTGTTGAAGATTGTACATAATCTTTCTTTGGTAAATTTATATAAATTTTTTGATCATTTGTTAGTTTTTGCATTCCAAGTTTACTTTTTGCTTCTTCTTCTATTTTATTCAAATTAACATTGCTTTCTATTGATACTTCTGTTTGTTGATTTTCCTTTTGTAATGTTGTAAGTTCTTCTTTTAATGATTTTACCTTATTAAAATCTTCTGTTATTAAAGAGTTCCTATAGCTAATGACTAGTAGCATTGCAAAAACTAAACTGATATATACAACAACTTTTTTCTTTAATAAGCGTGCTGCCCTTTTTTGCTTTGCTTTTTCTTGTGCTTCTTGCTTTATTTTTTCTTTTAATTCTCTTTGTTCTTCCTGCCATCTTTTTGACTTTCTATTAGGTATAAAGTCCGGCTCTAGTTTTCTAGGACTTGTTTCGTATTGGTATCTAGCCATTAGCCTTCACCTCCTCTTTCGTTATTTTCTTTCGAAAATTCTTAATTTTGCACTTTTACTTCTAGAATTTTCGTTTTGTTCCTCCTTAGTAGCAATAATTGGTTTTTTATTTATAATTTTTCCATATGATACAGCACCACATACACAATATGGTAAATCTTTTGGACATGTACATCTACCTTCTGCTTTTACATATGCTCTTTTTACCGCTCTATCTTCCAAAGAATGAAATGTTATTATACATAATCTTCCGCCCGGTTTTAAACAATTAATACATTTTAAAACTGTATCATATAAAGGTTCTATCTCATTATTAACCTCTATTCGAATCGCTTGAAAAGTTCTTTTTGCAGGATGCCCATTATTTTGTTTAGATTTAGGAATAGAATTTTCTATTATCTTAACTAATTCTGCAGTTGTTTCTATTGGCTTTTTCTTTCTTTCTATGCAAATATTTTTTGCTATATGTCTGGAAAATCTCTCTTCTCCATATTCATATATAATATTTGCTAATTTTTCTTCTGGATAATTATTAACCACATCTCTTGCAGTTAATTCTTGAGTTTTATCCATTCTCATATCTAATTTATTCTCTCCTAAGTAACTAAATCCTCTGTTACGTTCATCCAATTGATATGAAGAAACTCCCAAATCTAATAAAATTCCGTCTACACCATCTATATTTAAAGATTGCATTATAGCATCTATATCATCATGATTTCCATGTATATATTTTACGTTGTTATAATCTTTCAAATTATTTTTGGCTGCTTCTATAGCTTCTAAATCTCTATCTATGCCTATTAATAATCCATTATTTGATAATCTTTTTAAAATTTCTTTACTATGTCCTGCTCCACCAAGTGTTCCATCTATATAAATTCCGTCTGGTTTTATATTTAATCCTTCTATACATTCATTAAGTAAAACAGGTTTATGTTTAAACTCCAATACATACCCTCCATCCATCATTTTTTGAATAGCACAAACAGTTGGAAGTTTTCGAGTTCCAACTGTTTGATAGCTATTCTTCTTTAGTTTCTAGCGGTTTCATCATTTGTATTTCATTCCCTTTTTCGTGGTATATATTAGCTATTTGCATTTGTAATTTTAATTTTTTTCTTAAGTACATAGATAAATAAAATATAATTAGTTTCTTAAGATTTTATCTTTTGTGTATTAAAATTTTTTTCTTTCGTATAGCCCTCTTCTTATCAAGTTTTATCTTGACTTTTCTTTAGTAAATGTTTACAAAATTTCTTTTGTAATTTACTTTTTCTCATTTGTAATTTTTTAATTTATCTTTTGTGTAAAATTTATATAAACTTTTTTTAAAGTTATATACCTAACATTGTCATATTCTCTGCAATACTATCTGCAGATATATTTTCTTCACTGTTGTATTCTTCCCATTTGTTTTTGTTCCAAATTTCAATTCTTGTCCCAACACCTATTATAACAACTTCTTTTTCTAGTGTTGCAACTTTTCTTAAATTACTAGATATTAAAAATCTTCCTTGTTTATCTATTTCGCATTCCATTGCTCCAGATAAGAAAAATCTTACAAAATCTCTAGCATTTTTATTGGTAAGTGGAAGTGTTTTTAATTTTGTTTCGAAGTTTTCCCATTCTTGTTGTGAGAAACCAAATAAACATCCATCTAGCCCCTTAGTTATTATGAACTTTTCGCCCATATCTTCTCTTAGCTTTGCTGGCATTATTAATCTGCCTTTGGCATCTAAGGAATGTTCATATTGGCCAATTAGCACTTCGTTTCACCTCTATTCATTTTTGTACCACTTTGTACCACTTCTCTCCACCTGGATAAATTTTAATACAACATTTATTAAATTGCAAGCACTTTTATAGTTTTTTTTGAATTTTTTTAATTTTTTTATAATTATTAATACAATATTAAAGAAGAATTATTGTTTCTCAATAATTCTTCTTTATTACTTACACAAATTATATTTCATCAGACAAATTACTTAATATTTATTTAAATAAATTATTTTCTTCTATATATCTATAAACTTCATCTGGAGTAAAATACCTTATGCTTTTCCCCTCTTTTATTTTTTCCCTTACAAATGAAGAACTTAGACTACTTCTTATATTGTTTTTTACTTTAATAAAATCCGACTTATTTTCTTTTAAAAATGGATCACTATTTATAATATCTTCCAAACAATCATTGTCCCTCTCTAATACTAGTATGTTGAATTTTTTTACTAATTCTTTAGCTCCTTTCCATTTATGCATCTTTTTTAAATTATCACTACCAGTTGTAAACCATATCGTTCTATCTGGATACATATCTTGAATTTTCTCTAAAGTTTCTAAAGTATTTAATTGTGTTTCGTTTTTTAGCTCTATATCCGAAACTTCAAATCTACAATTTTTATCACAAACGCTTTTTAGCATCTCATATCTATATTCATTATTTAGCAAACCATTTTTTTGATATTTTTGATTTACTGGTACAAATATAATTTTTTCTACATTTTCATATTCAGATACAATTTGTTCTGCTACCGAAAAATGCGAATTTAAAGGTGGATTAAATGAACCTCCAAAAACTACTATTGTTTTTTCCTTTTTCATAGCCTATTTTCCTTCCCAATATATATTTTTTCAAAGTATAGAAATAATATGCAAATAAATATAATTTAATAAAAGAAAAAAGCTTCTTAATATTCCATATTAAAAAGCTCTTTTAAAAATTAAATTTATTTTATTTTTTTGTAGTTTTCTTTTAGTAAATCTGTATCCTTTAATAAAACCGTGCTAGTTGGATAAGATAAGTCCACTCCTTCTTTTTCTAGTATTTCTAATATATTTTTATTTATATTTTCTTTACAATTCATATAACTATCATAATCAACTGAATTTGTAAACACATATATCATTATAGAAACTCCATCAGGTTCTATTTCGTCAAACTTAACATATGTATCTTCATTTATAACACTTTGATTATTTATTAGCATAAAATAAATTTTACTTGTAATTCTTTGTATTACTTCTACTGGCGTATCCAATGGTAATTTTAAATTCAATTTATATTTTCTTTTTTCCATTTTACTCCAGTTTATAACAGCTTCATTAGATAGCACTCCATTTGGTATATTTACTAAGGAATTGTCAAAAGTACGTATTCCTGTACTTCTAAAAGATATATCTTCTACAATACCTTCATAGTTGGTAGTTTGAATCCAATCACCTATTATAAAAGGCTTATCTATTAAAATCATAACTCCTCCAAATAGGTTTTTCGCTGTATCTTGAGCTGCCAATGTTAAAACAACACTTCCTACTCCAAGTCCAGCTAGTATAGCATTCAAATTAATTCCCAATAGTCCAATAATACACAATACTGCAATTAAATATATAATCCATCTTGATATTTTATATATAAAATTCAATCTATTATCATCTGTATTGCTAAAGAATTTTCTTTGTAATCTTCTCATTGTTTTTGAGTCATTAGAGAAGCAACCTGCCAATGCTTTTGCAAATAAAATTATACAAATTATTTTAAATGCTAAAACAATAATATCCATTGCCTTGCCTGTTATTTGTAAGACTCTTGCTGCCAAGAACAAACCAAGCACTATAAAAAATATTTTTAATGGATAATAAAATGGCATCTTTCTTATTCGCTCTTTATCTGTCTTTTTTCTTTTAAATATTCTTATTATTATATAAGATAAACCTGAACTAAAAATGTAGAAAAATATTATGATTGCAATAGCTATTAAAAAATCAATTACTTGTTTTAAATCGATTGATTTAAAATAATTTATTACATTCATTAGTTTATCCATAGACATTTTCTCCCTTGTTTATATTACAACACTTTTTTAGCATTTTCAAATCTTTCTTTAATTCTATCCTTACCCATAATTTCCATTATTTCATACATATCTGGAGTATTTGCTCTTCCGGTTAATGCTATTCTTAAAACAGTACTTACATCTCCAACATGAGCTTCGTATTTATCTGGATTTGCTTTAAACTCTTTTACTTCGCTTGCATATCCAAGTTTTCCAGCTAACTCTTTTATCTTGTTAAACCATGTTTGTTTATCATCATTTTCATCAAAATAATTATTTATGTATTCTTCCAATATTGTTTTTATTTTATCACTATTTGATATTTTTTGGTATTCATATTTAACATTTTGATTATAAAATTTATCATCATACATATATGATATTTCATTTTTTACGTCTGACCATTTTGCAATATCTTTACGTGGCTTTTTGTTTCCTCTTTCTATTCCAAATATTTTTAAAGCATATTCCTTATCTGTTAACATATCAGCCAATTCTTTATCATATTTTTCTGCCCATTTTAATGTTTCATTATATACTTTTTCTGCAGTAAATCTTGAGATTACAGATTTTGAAACATCAAGTAATTTTACCATATCAAAAAGTGCTCCACTTACACTCATTTTATTTAATTGCAATTCGAATTTATCTATATCTTCTGTTGGATTTTGTCTTCTCCAATTTTCAAAATTTGAATTTGCAATATTTAATAAATATTCTTTAACAGCCTCTCCAGGTATTCCTTGTTCCGCATAATAACTTACAGCTGCCTCTGGGTCTTTTCTTTTACTTAATTTTCTCTTATTTCCATTATCATTTTTCATGATTGGTGAAATATGTACATATTTTGGAGCCTTAAATCCAATTTCATGGAATAGTTGTAAATGTAATGGAACAGATGAAAGCCATTCATCACTTCTAATAACATGAGTTGTTCCCATTAAATGGTCATCCACAACATGTGCAAAATGATATGTTGGAAGACCATCAGCTTTAATTATTACTATATCTTGGTCATTCTCTGGGAATGTAACATTTCCTTTTACTACATCATGATGTTTAATTTTTCTGTCTTCTCTACCTGGTGATTTAAATCTAATAATATATTTTTCTCCGGCTTTTATTTTTTCTGCCATTTCTTCTACTGTTAGATTCCTACATTTTGCCCAAACACCATAATATCCAGGTCTTACTTTAGCTGCCTCTTGTTTCTTTCTTATCTCTTCAACTTCTTCCGGTGTGCAAAAGCAAGGATATGCTTTACCCATTTCTATCATATATTTAGCATATGATCTATATATATCTCCTCTTAAAGATTGTTTATATGGACCATAATTTCCTTTTTCATCTGTTTCGCTTACCATTCCTTCATCAGGTTCTATTCCAAAATCCTTTAAAGAATTAACTATATCTGTAATTCCATTTTCTATTTCTCTTTTTTGGTCAGTATCCTCTATTCTTAAGAAAAATACACCATCTGTTTGAGAAGCAACCTTTCTTGCAACCAATGCTTGGTACAAACCACCAATATGCATAAATCCTGTTGGACTTGGAGCAAATCTTGTTACAATAGCTCCCTCTTTTAAGTTTCTTCTTGGATATTTTTCCTCATAATATTCTATAGGTTTTACATCTGGAAATATTAAATTTGCTAAATCTTTATAGTCCATATTATTTATCTCTCCTTCAATCTAAAGTCTTGAATCTTTTATATTATACAATATATTTATTTTTATATCAAGGTAAAGTTTGTAATACTTTGCCTATGGTATACATAAAAAAAGTGGTTGACAATAATATTCTAAAATGTTATACTGGAAATGTATAGTTAAGATATCCAATACAAAAATCGATGATTAAGAGAGTAATTTTATACAGAAGCGACAGCGAGTTAGGTAGAGTGAGAGCTAACATGTGGAATATAAAATGAAAAGAACTTATGAGTGGCTATGGGAAAAGTAATCTTAGTATCATAGCTCGCGGACTCGGCGTTACTGAGAATGAGTGATTTATATAGAAATAATATTTAAAATATATAAATAACTAGAGTGGTACCACGTTTTTATAGGCGTCTCTTGTAAAAGAGACGTCTTTTTTTATTCTATATAAATATTTTATTATTGAATTTGTTTATTAGTTAGCAAATTATATTACTAATAAAATGTCGACTTACTATTAGTTATTATAATTCTAAATTATTAATATGGATATCGCAAAAAAAAGGAGGAGTTAATATGGATTATAAAAAAATTGTATTGTCATATTCAGGGGGACTAGATACCTCTATTATAATTACATGGCTTAAAGAACATTATAATAACTGTGAAGTAATAACCGTAACCGGAGATGTAGGACAAGGTGAAGACGAATTAGAAGGTTTAGAAGAAAAAGCAATAAAAAGTGGTGCTTCTAAAGCATATATATTAGATTTAAAAGATGAACTAGTAAATGATTATATTATTCCAGCAATTAAAGCTGGTGCAAAATACGAAGGTCAATATTTATTAGGCACACCATTTACTAGACCTTTGCTAGCTAAAAAATTAGTAGAAATTGCAAAAAAAGAAAATGCAGATGCAATCTGCCATGGCTGTACAGGTAAAGGAAATGATCAAGTTAGATTTGAATTGGCAATAAAATCTATAGCCCCTGATATGCCTGTTATTGCGCCATGGAGAATATGGGATATAAAAGGAAGAAATGACGCAATTGATTATGCAGAAAAGCACAAAATTCCTTTAAAAATAAATAGGGAAACAAATTATTCTAAAGACAAAAATCTATGGCATTTATCACATGAAGGTCTAGACTTAGAAGATGTAAAAAATGTACCAAATTACGATAAAATTTTAGAAATGGGTGTAACACCACAAAAAGCCAAAGATGAAGAAACTATTATAGAAATTGAATTTGAAAAAGGAGTACCTGTCGCATTAAATGGTGAACATCTAGGTTTAGTTGAACTTATAGAAAAATTAAATAAAATTGGTGGCGAAAACGGAATTGGAATATTGGACATGGTAGAAAACAGATTAGTAGGTATGAAATCAAGAGGAGTATACGAAACACCAGGTGGAACTATAATTTACAAAGCTCATTCCCTATTAGAATCTATCTGCCTAGATAAAGATACAATGCACTTTAAACAAATTGTATCAGACAAATTAGGAGAATTATTATATGACGCAAAATGGGTTACCCCTCTTGCAGATGCAATAAATAGTTTTGTAGATAAAACACAAGAAACTGTAACCGGAAAAGTCGGTTTAAAACTATATAAAGGAAATATAATTCCAAACGGAATATCAAGTCCATATTCTTTATATTCTGTAAAGGTTGCTTCTTTTGATGATGATACCGAATATAATCAAAAAGATGCAGATGGATTTATTAATTTATATAGCTTACCAATAAAAACAATTGCAAAAATGAAAAATTTATAAAGGAGGCGATTACAATGCCCATGTGGGAAGGAAGGTTTTCTAAAAAAATAGATAAACGTACTAATGATTTCAATTCATCTATACGATTTGACCATAAAATGTACAAAGAAGATATCGAAGGAAGTATTGCACATGCAAAAATGCTTTCAAAACAAAAAATTATCGAAAAAGAAGATGAATTAAAAATTATTAATGGTTTAAACTCTATTTTAGAAGATTTAGAAAGTGGAAGTTTAGAATTTGATCCAAACGCAGAAGACATCCATATGTTTATAGAGTCTGAATTAACTAAACGTATTGGTAAAAGTGGCAAAAAGCTACACACTGCAAGAAGTAGAAACGATCAGGTAGCATTGGACATTAGAATGTATCTAAAAAAGAATATTATTGAAATTAAAGGAAATATTAAAAAGTTAATTTTAACATTACTTGACAAAGCTAAAGAAAACACTGAAACAATAATGCCAGGTTATACCCATATGCAAAGAGCACAACCAATAACTTTTGCACATCATTTAATGGCATATGTAGAAATGTTTAAAAGAGATATGCAAAGATTAGATGAAACATATGAAAGAGTAAACGTATGCCCAATTGGTAGTTGTGCTTTAGCTGGAACAACATATCCATTAGATAGAGAATTTGAAGCAAAAGAATTAGGATTTTCTAAAATTACAAATAATAGTATAGATGGAGTTTCAGATAGAGATTTTGTTATTGAACTATTATCTGATATTTCAATAATAATGATGCATTTATCAAGAATAAGTGAAGAAATTGTTTTATGGAGCTCCTGGGAATTTAAATTTGTAGAATTGGATGATAGTTTTTCTACCGGTTCTTCTATAATGCCCCAAAAGAAAAATCCAGACATAGTAGAATTAATTAGAGGCAAAACGGGTAGAGTATATGGAAGTTTAATGGCTATGCTAACAGTAATGAAAGGCACTCCTCTTGCATATAATAAGGACATGCAAGAAGATAAAGAGTTAATATTTGATGCAATAGATACTGTTAATTTAAGCCTTACTACAATAGAACCTTTAATTAAAACAATGTCAGTTTTAAAAGAAAATATGAAAACCGCAGCAGAAAAAGGCTTCATTAATGCTACAGATTGCGCAGACTATTTAGTAGAAAAAGGGTTACCATTCCGTGATGCTTATAAAATAGTTGGAAACATTGTAAAATATTGCATAGAGCATAATACTACATTAGAAAAGCTAGATATAGAAACATACAAACAATTCAATACAGCCTTTGATGAAGATATTTATTCAGCAATTAATCTAATTAATTGCGTAAATAAAAGAAATGTATTTGGTGGTCCTGCCAAAGAACAAGTAGAAAAACAAATTGAACTAGCCCGAAGTGAATTTATTTAACTATGCTTTTATTTTATTAAAAACTATTTAAAGAAAAACGTTCATAGTATATTTTAACATATTTAGTTGTGTTTATGTAAACATTTTTATTTTTAAATATTGATATTTCAGGCTTTTTGTGATATAATATCATTGCATTAATTTAGAATTATGTAGCCCGCTTTAGAGAAAGGAGCACCTATGGCTACACCTAAGTATGACATTCACCTTGTTCTGAAAAACGCGGACGATCCTGATCCGAGTCAGTGGGAGTGGAAATTCAAATTTCCATTCTATGATGTGCATTTTCCAAGCTTCAGAATTGATTTCTATCAGTCTGTAGCTTGGCAGATTGCCATTAATCTCCCCTACAGCCCGGACACCATTCATCTCGATTTGTCACACATTCGTGCAATGTGCCAATTGGTTTGCGATTGCGATTCTATCGAAATCGTATTCCCCAATGGTACGTACGAACATGTGAGTCGCGAATTCGTAGGTGATATTATAGACCTTGTCAGCAACTTTGAACGCATTTACTGTAATGCAACTGTTGATGACTTCGTCGTACAAACGAACAAAGAGATCATCCCCAGAACATCGGTTAAGTTGTCCCTAGGTTAACAAAACACAGAACAACTACTTTGTTCTGGCAAGTAACATCACACGTTATCTTGCAAAACAAGAGAGGAAGGCACACGCCTCCCTCTCTTGTTTTTTTCTGCATTTTTCTATACTTCCATTATGATAGGTAAAATCATTGGGTTTCTCTTTGTTTTTGCTGCTATATAATCTTTTAAGTTATCTCTTAAATTAGATTTAATTGTAGCCCAATCTGTAATATGATTTCTTTCGCATTTTTCTATTTCATTTCTTATAACTGATTTAACATTTTCCATTAAGTTTTCTGATTCCCTTACATATACAAATCCTCTAGAAATTACATCTGGACCTGCAATAATTTCCCCTGTAGAAGAATCCATTGTCATAACAATTATAATTAATCCATCTTGTGATAGATGTTGTCTGTCACGAAGTACTATATTTCCAACATCTCCTACACCTAAACCATCTACTAATACTCTTCCTGATTGTACAGATGTAGTGAACTTACATTCATTTTCGTTAAGCTCTAATACTCTACCATTTGAAAGCATGAAGATATTATCTTTGTCTATTCCCATTTCTTCTGCTGTTTCTGCATGAGCTTTTAATTGTCTATATTCACCATGTACTGGTAAGAAATATTTTGGTCTTACTAAAGCTAACATTAATCTTTGTTCTTCTTGGCAAGCATGTCCAGAAACATGGACATCTGCTAAAGAACTATATACAACATCTGCTCCAATTTGCATTAAATCATCAATTACTTTAGAAACTAACTTTTCGTTTCCTGGTATTGGATTTGCAGATATTATAACTAAGTCATTAGCTGTAATTTGAACTTTTCTGTGTTCTCCAGATGCCATTCTTGTAAGAGCTGACATTGGTTCACCTTGACTTCCTGTTGTAATAATTACAAGTTGGTCATCAGTATAATTTTTTATCATATCGATATCTATAAATACATTATCTGGAACTTTAATATAATCTAATTCCCTTGCAGTATTTATCATGTTTATCATACTTCTACCACAAACTGCTATTTTTCTGTTATATCTAACTGCACAATTAACAATTTGTTGAACTCTGTGAACATTAGAAGCAAATGTTGCTACAACAATTCTCTTTTTGCAACCATCAAAAAATCTTTCGAAAACATCTCCTACTGTTTTCTCAGACATAGTGAAACCTTTTCTTTCAGAATTTGTACTATCAGACATAAGTGCTAGGACTCCCTCATTTCCAAGTTCAGCCAAACGTCCTAAATCCATTATCTTTCCGTCTATTGGTGTATAATCAACTTTAAAGTCACCTGTATGCACTACTGTTCCTACTGGTGATTTAATAGCCAATGCTACAGAATCTGGAATACTGTGAGAACTTCTTATAAATTCAACACTAAATTTACCAGCTTTTATTGTTTCTCCTTGTTGCACTTCTATTAGCTTTGTAGATTTTAATAATTTGTGTTCTTCCAATTTATTTCTTATAAGTCCACAAGTTAATCTTGTTGCATAAATTGGTACATTTATCTTCTTTAAGAAATATGGAATTGCTCCAATATGATCTTCGTGTCCATGTGTTATAAACAAACCTCTTATTTTCTCTTTGTTTTTCTCTAAGTATGTTATATCTGGAATAACTAAATCTACTCCTAACATATCATCTTCTGGGAAAGCTAAACCACAGTCTACAATTATAATATCATTTTCGTACTCAAAAACTGTCATGTTCTTTCCTATTTCGTGTAAACCACCTAATGGAATAATTTTTAGATTACTTGGCTTAAATCTAAAATCCTCTTGAGTTCCTTGCTTTTTAGTTCTTTTTACATTAGTTCTGTTTCTAGTTTGTTTTACACCTTCTGATTTAACTTGATTTTTAGGTTGTTTAATATTTTCTGTATTAGTTCTATTCTTTTGATTTACTCCTTCTGTTTTTGTATTTGTTCTATGAGTCCTTCTTCTTTGTGTATTCGCACCCACTTTCTTACCATTCTCTAAACTCTTTTTCTCTTCTGTCATTATTTTATCTACTCCTTCTTTTTTATATTAATTTAAACTTCTTTATGATTAGAAGAAATATAATTAATTAAAAAATATTTACTTATACAAAATTTAAAATCTCATCACAAAATTTATAATTGAATTACTCAATTATATTTTATACAAGTCTGTCTTTTAGTAATATCCGTTCATAAATTTTGTATTATCCTAATTTTAACTCTCTCTTTAATATACACATAATTGTACCATCATATACACTATGATTGCAAAAATTTCTCATTAATTATTATAACTATTTTTTTCTATATATTTATAATTCCGAACCATATATAGCAAATAGTTATTCTTCTTTTCATAACAAAACTTAAATCTCTTATTGTGCCTGTATAGGCAACCTTATGTTTGCTATTATACCAAAAAAATACTATTCTGTCAAATACATTATGTAAATACAACTTTTTCTAAGTGGAATATTTAAATCAAATAAACCCAAAAAAGACTTAAGAATTTTATTTTTCTTAAGTCTTATAAAATCATTACATTATTATTTCAATATTATATATTTCTCCATCATCTAATAATTTTATTTCTTTGTCAAAAACTTCATTTCCATTGCAATACATCTTTTTTACCCCAGTATTTTTTCCATCAGGATTTCTTACAATAATATGATAGATACTATTTTTATATTTGTAATTTATTTTATATTCTTTCCATTCTTTAGCAATACATGGTTCTATCCTTAAAATATTATTTGATATTCTTAATCCCAAAATATATTCCACTCCTGCTGTATATAGCCAACCACTAGAACCTGTATACCAAGTCCAGCCTCCTCTTCCTGCTAAATTTCTACTACTATATACATCTGCTGCAACAACATATGGTTCTACTTTATATTTATTAGTACTTTCTTTTGTTCGTGTATGCTCTATTGGATTTATTAGTTTAAACATTTCTACAGCTTTGTCTCCAAATCCAAGCATTGCTTCTGCAATTATTGCCCAAATAGCACCATGTGTATATTGTCCTCCATTTTCTCTTACACCTGGTAGATATGACTTTATATATCCCGGATTTACTTTTCCATTTTCAAAAGGTGGGTCCAATAATTTTATTAATCCATTTTCTCTATCTATTAAGTGAGTTTCTAAACTATCCATGCTTATGAATTTTTTATCATTATCTGCAGCTCCAGAAATAACACCCCAACTTTGCGAAATTCCATCTATTCTGCACTCTTCATTTTCCATACTTCCAAGCGGTGTACCATCATCCATAAAAGCACGCTTAAACCATTTTCCATCCCAAGCATTTTTATTAATATTTCTTTTTAAGTTTTCCATAATTTCTGCATATTTCTCGTTTTCATCAATCTTTAAAACATTTGTCCATTTATTTAATATATCATATAAGAAAAATGCAAGCCATACACTTTCTCCCTTTCCTTTTACACCTACATTAGAAAATCCATCATTCCAATCACCTGAACCAATCTTAGGTAATCCATTTTCTCCGAAATTAAAAGCTCTTTCTATTGCTTTTTTGCAATGCTCGTATATACTTCCTTCTGTCTCGGATGCATTATACAAACTATATCTTTCCATTTCTCCTTCTTCTAATATTTTTCCTTCCAAATAATTCGTTCTTACATCTAAAATTGTTCTATCTCCAGTGACTTCTATATATTCCAACACTGCATAAGGAAGCCATAATAGGTCATCCGAAAATCTAGTTCTTATTCCCATCTTAGTTTCTTTATGCCACCAATGCTCCACATCACCTTCTATAAATTGATGCTTGCTGCTTTCTATTATCTGGTTCTTTAGTAAATTAATATTAATATATTTCATGTTCAAAGCATCTTGAAGTTGGTCTCTAAAACCTGTTGCTCCACCAGATTGATAATATCCTGTTTTTCCTAATAATCTGGATGCTATTGTTTGATAAACAAGCCATCCATTTAGTAATATATTCATAGATTCTAAAGGTGTTTCTACTTGCACTGTATTTATAATATTTTTCCAATATTCCTTTATTTCTTCCAATGCAGATTTGCAATTTTCTATATTAGTATATTTTTCTGTTAATTCCGGTATTTTGGATTTATCATCCTGTCCAAATATAATTGAAATTTCGGTAGATTCATATGGTTTTAATTCGATATTTATTTTTACAGCAACACATGACTCTTCTCCAATTCCATCACTATTATCCAAAGAATTAATAAATAAAGCATTTGGCATCTTTATATCACCATTACCAACAAATGATTTCTTACTTCCTGTAAATGAATTTATATTTTTGTTGCAAGACACAAAACTTATTTCATTTAATAAATTATCAAATCTGTTAATTGCAAATACGATATTTTCTTCTTTCTTTACCTCTATTTTGCCATTTGTTTGTAGCTCATCTTCTCCTAATACAGGTTTTAAATAATAAAATATGCTTAATTTTTTTAGTTCATCTGTAGTATTTTTCAAACTAATTAAATTAATCTTTACTTTGTCTTTTTTGGGCACAAAGATTTGATTCTCCTGTATTATTCCATCTGCAGTATGATTATATTTTGCGTATCCAAATCCATAGGTAATATAATAATCATTATCATCTTCTATTACTCTGTTTCCTAATGTCCAAAAATATTTACTCTCATTATTAATAAAATAAAGCATTTCCGATGGAATATCTTTACTAGTATAATTTGCAAATGCTGTTAATCTGTTTAATCTACTATTTGCATTCCAAATATATCCACCCGCACCATCTGTAACAAGTGTACCAAAATCTTTATTGGCAATTACATGACTCCAAACAGTTGGCAAGGTTATATCCTTGTTTGTTTTTATATAATATTCTTTTCCACTTTTAGAAAAAGCACCATATTCATTATAATATTTTAAGTTTTCTACCGAATCTATTTTTTCTAAAGCAGGAGTTCTTATTTTTTCTGTTGTTTTTAAATTAAGAGTTTCTATTGGTGCACTAATAAATTTCTTTTGCTTATTGTATATTTTCTTAATTTTATTTAATTGATAATTTATATTGCCTAAATTTGCATCAATCACTAAATCTGATGAAAACAAAATTAAATCATTATCCGCTTTAGTCAATTTATTAGCAATTAGTACAAATATTCCTGCTCTAATATTTTTTGTATAGTCCAAATGTGCATTTAAAATTGCTGTGTTTATATATTCTACAAGGTCTTCCTCTTCACTTAAGATTACAAATTCAATTTGAATATTTTTCACTTTTAGTATTTCGTATAATTTTAAAAGTTTATTTAAAAGATACATATCATTAATATTTTTTAATTTTAAAGTCAAAATCGGAAAATCTCCAGAAATACCAAATTTCCATAAATCGCTCTTTTTAAAGTTTTCGTTCTTAATTTTATTTCTATAAAACCATCTAACATAATTAGGTTTTAAAAGAAGTGTAATAAGTTTTTGGTACTCGGCAAGTTCATTTCCTTTTATTTGTAGATATCTTGATTCCTCGATTGCCTTAGCTTTCGAAATTTCAAAAATATTTCTTATAGCTTCTTGATTTCTAACTTTCTCTATATTAGAAATTGCCTCTTCTTTTTCTTCTGCAACTGATATTATAAAATACAATTCTACAGAAGAATTCGCTGGAATTTTTAATGTCCTTTTTATAGCAACAATTGGCTCTGTAACTAGTCCAATAGAATTAGAAAATCTTTTTCTTTCTTTTATTTGCTTTGGTAAGCTAAAATTATTAGGACTATTAAATTTCTGCGCATCAATCTCGTATTCTAACTCTCCCATAGTTTCGTCTTCTGTATAAAAATTAACCCCTAAAAATATACTCTTACCATTTGCATCTCTTTTTCTTCTCTCTATTATTAAAGTTTGTTTTTCGGAATTAAAGTCATATCTTAAAAATAAATTATTAAAAGCTTTGTGTGCAATATCCGCATTTATATCTGATATAATCGGTTCAAAACTTCCTGTAACTTCTATTATTTCATCTTCATTTCCTATATTCGTAAATGCAATCTTTCTTATTTCTGTCGCTTCATTCTGGCTAACTGTTACATCTAATTTAGTTTCTATATTTCCGTCCAATCTCTCTATAGTATTGCTATCCGGCTTAAAAATAACTTTATATCTGCTAGGCTTACTTATATCTTGGCAATAGTTCGATGTCCAAATTTTATTTCCATTAATATTCCTTATAAAGAAATTAATTCCTTGTGCATAGTCATCTGTATATTTATACCTATTTATATAAATGTCATCAAACTTACTATAACCATTTCCCTTTTCGTCCATTACTACTGTGTAATTTTGATTAGAAATAACATTACACCTATCAGCTTTTTCTACATCATCAAATTCGATTCTATAGTATGATTCATAGTCTTTATATTTTAATTTTTCTGGAACTTCTTTCTTTTGCTTTGTTATAATTATATCTTCCGGCATTTTCTCTTGTAGTAAAATTTCTGTTGCTTCTATTTCTGGGTTCTTAGAAAATCTTTGTTGAATAATATTTTTATGGAAAAAATTATTTATAGAAATTAAAATTAGAGCTTGGTGATGCGCCATAAATGTTTTAACAACTTCTTTTCTTTCGCCTTCTTTTAATCTGCTTTTAGTATAATCTATAGATTCATATAAACCATACTTTCCAAAGGCTCCCTCAACTTCTAGTCTTTCTATATTTTGTAATACTTCTCTTGGATAATCGTAAATTGCAAGAACTGTGCCATAAGAAGAAACTACCATCTCATCCCCAAGGCCTCTTTTTAGACCAAGCCATGGAATTCCAAATGCTTTATATTGATAATTTGATTTTAAGTCTTTTAAATTAAAAGCTGATTCAGAAATTCCCCATGGTATATTTAATTTCTCGCTATATTTCATTTGGCTCATAACCATAAATTTACAAGATTCATCTAGTAAACTTCCCTCATAGCTCTTCATATTTATATTTGGCATTAAATATTCAAAAGCTGTACCAGACCACGAAATTAATCCTTTATATCCATCCATTGTAGTTAAGGTTCTATTTAAGCTAGCCCAATGTTTTGCCGGTACATCCTTTTTGCAAATTGCAATAAAACTTGCTTGTCTTGCCTCTGATGCTAGTAAATCATAATATGAATCTGTAAGTTTATTTTCGTTTACATCAAATCCAATAGAAAACAACTTTGTAGAATTATTATATAGCAAAGAAAAATCTGTTTTATTTATAAGTTCATCCACCATTGCAATATATTCATTTATATTTTCATATAACCTATTATGCTCCTTTAAGAATCGCCTTACAATATATAAATACCCCACAAAATTTCCACTATCTACAGTTGAAACATATCTTGGTTCCAAAGGTTTTAATGTTCTTATGTCATACCAATTATAAAGGTGTCCATTCCATTTTTCTAGTTTTGTAATTGTATCTATCATATTTTGCAATAAACTTACACTAGCATAAATATTTTCGAAACCTAAGTCGTATGCAGAAATTACAGACACCATTGCTAAACCTATATTTGTAGAAGATGTTCTTGTTACAATTTTGTTTTTTCTGTTTTCTTGATAATTATCCGGTGGTAAATAATTATTTTCTTTTGTTAAATAATCCTTAAAATAATTCCATGTGTTATGCGCAATATTTAAAATATAATTTTGATGTTTTTTGTCTATCCTTTTTAATGGGTCTTTTTCCGGAAGTTTTTTTCCAATTTCTAATGAAATAAATGGAGTTATTAACCATAAAATTCCTATAATTATTGTAATAATACTTGCTCTAAAAATATTAATTAAAACTGCAAAAATAAGGTTTGCAAACATATATCCTACATATGTGTCCAAATTATCTTGTTTGCTAGCTTCTGCCTCTTCTGCTGTTGTCCATTCTAATAACTTTTTCTTACTAAAATATTTCCTATAAACAGCTTGTATCACAGCCTTTATTTCTATATAGGTTTTTGTTGGCAAAAAAGCAATATCAAACAAAGCTTTAACGCCAATACCTTTCCATCCATTTACCATAGGTGTAAAAGATTTTTTGAATTTCTCTCCATCTTTTCTAAAAATAATTTTGTTAACTAATTCTAATACTAAAGTTATACAAATTGAAACAATTGCAAGTAGTATAATACTAAATTTATTTAAATAAATTCCTATCACTAATAAACTTAACGAAAATAAATCTACTATGCTTCTTCTTAGATTATCAAATATTTTATACTTTGATAATTTATTAAGAGGATTTTTTATTGTTTCGTTTTTTCCATTTTTAATTTTTCCGCAAAGCCAATTACATATTTGCCAATCTCCACGTATCCATCTATTTAATCTTGTTGTAAATGAAATAAAATTGGTTGGGTATCCGTCCATTAACAATATATCTGATGCTAGTCCACATCTTAAATAAGAACCTTCTAATAAGTCATGACTTAAAACAGTATTCTCTGGAATTGCATCTTTCATTATGTTATAAAAAGTATTAAGCTCGTATATTCCTTTCCCTGTGAATATTCCTTCATCAAAATTATCTTGGTAAAAATCGGAAATGGCATTTGTATATAAATCTGTTCCAGCAGAACCTGCAAAAATTTTGCTAAACCAAGATTTATTTGCACTTACCAAATCTATTCCTACCTTTGGTTGTATAATTCCATGTCCCTCTATTACAACCCCATCTTTTAGAATTGGTTTATTTAATATATGTTCCATCGTTCCGATTAATTCGAATGCAGAATTTAAAACAAGGTTTGTATCAGAGTCCAATGTAATAATATACTTTATCTTTGGTATCTCTTGCATATTGCTAATTGTATTAGCTATAAAATCTTCATCTGTTCCATTTACTAGGAACGCATTAAACTGCATTAGCAGTCCTCTTTTTCTTTCCCAACCTAAGTACTCATTTTCGCCTTCATTCCATCTTCTTTTTCTGTATAAAAAATTAAATATCTCCTTATTATATTTTTGGTTTAATTCATTTGCAAAATGTATTCCTGCATTTATAATTTCCTTGTCGCCTTTTCTTTTTTCTATTTTAGAAGTCTTACAATCCCCAAGCAATGTAAAATATAAATTATCGCTTTTATTTGCCAAATAATACACTTCTAATTTTTTAAACATCTCTTCTACTTTTTTACCAGAATCAACAATCGTTGGTACAACAACCATTGTTGCTTGTTCTTTTGTAATTTTATTTTGCAAATCCATCTTTGGTAATAATTTAGGTTTAACAATTTTGCTTAAAATATATTGCATTGTTTGATTCAATATTTCTTGTATTGGCAATAGTAAAATTAAACTTAAAAAATAATTTCTATATGCTTTTCCAAGTAAAACAGAAAACATAATAGAAAGTCCCCAAACGACTGCAATTATTAAATTTAATTTTGTATTATTATTAATTTTAATCGGATTATATTCGATTTCTTTATATAATTCTTTCGTTCCTTCATCTATTAAATAATAGCCAATATGGCTCTTCTTACCTTCTTTTCCTGTAGCTAACTCTACTAATTTTTTTGCAATATATACTTCTGATATCTTAGTTTTTTTAGATAATTCTTTTATTTTTCCTCTGTAATATGATTTAGTTTTATAATCCATTTTGTCATATACTTCTGCTGGATCCATTTTTAATATTTCTTCTACACCATTTAATTTTTCGAATATCTCTTGAAAATCTATTCTAGAAATATTTTTTAATGTTGTAATACAATTTCCCATCAGCACTTTCTTTATTGCAATATCAAAATGTTCCTTTTTTATAACATCATTTATGTTTGTCCCCATCTTTTCTACAGCTTCTTCTAGAGCTTCTATATAATCGTAACTATCTTTATCCGTTTTCTTTAATTTGTATGACATATATTCTATAAATGGATATTTCATTTCGCCATATCCAAATTTATAGCTTTTATATGGCTTTTTATTAAATACTTGATGTTCTTTATCCTTTAATTCTACTAGTCTTTCGATTATATTTTCTACTCTATATTTTTGCATTTGGCTTGCATAAATCTTTTCGCAAATATCTTTTATATTTTCTATAATACTAATTTTTATAAATAATTCTATATTCCAAATTTCATCCATATTTAGTGTTTTTCTTTTTTGATATGAACTTAGCATGAATTCTAAGTTTTCTTTATTTATATTACTATCTGTATATGTGCACATCTCCTTTGCCAAAATATATATTCTAGCAAAACCCGCATAAGGACCGTTATCCAGTCCCAAAAACTTCTTATATTTCTTTAAATCTAACTCCTCTTTTATTTGTTGCATTCTTTCTTCTATAATATAGTAATTATCTAAAAGCCACTCCCCCGCTGGATGAATATCTATTCCTAATTTTATATGTTCATTTAATAAATTGTACACCATTGTAATATACTCAAAGTCCTTTATTAAATTAGG
This sequence comes from uncultured Clostridia bacterium, assembly GCA_944388935.1. Taxonomy (GTDB): domain Bacteria; phylum Bacillota; class Clostridia; order TANB77; family CAG-508; genus Merdicola. Next base: position 76,464 of record CALXKK010000002.1, read on the forward strand.
AATTGGATATGTTCTTTCGTCTGAACTATTTTTCAAATTATGGTCAGATGCTAATTTCTCCATATATTTTTCCAGTTGTTTTTTATCCAATAAAACACCAAACATGTACTTATCACTCCTAAAACAAAGCTTTAGGCTTATTTTTTCCATGTTTGGTAATTTTTATTCGTAGAAATAATCTATTATTCCATTATATATTCCCCACGCTAATCGATTTTGGTAATTATCTTCTTGTAATTGCTTCTCCTCTTCTGTGTTAGATAAAAAGCCACACTCCACTATAGTAAGCGGAATTTCTACATTTTTTACTATGTACACATTATCCAATTTCATTGGCACTCTATTATTATCTTTCTGAACTGCCTGTTTTAAATTTTCTTGAATTGCAGTTGCTAATTTTTCTCCATCTTCGCAATCCTTTTTAAAAAATGTTTGCCAACCAGAATATTGCTGTTGTGGAATTTTATTTAAATGAATTGATACAAATATATCTGCAGAAGATGAATTTCCTATTTTTACTCTGTTCTTAATATCTGATACCTTTTTTTGCTTTAATGTTGATTTATCTACGTCATAAATTCCGTTTTCGTCAGACCTTGTTAAAATTACTGTTGCACCACTTTGCTCTAATAGATTTTGTAATTTTAATGCTATTTTTAAATTGATTTCCGCTTCTGAAACTCCATTTGCACTAACTGCTCCTCCATCTGGCTCTCCATGACCTGCATCCACTACAATTACTTTATTGCTAACTGGCAAAGCTACTGTTTCTTTTGCTTCTGGCTCTATAAATTGACTTATTACACAAATTGATATTGCAAAAAAAATGAATATGCTAAGTATAACCAATCTTTTTTTAGTGAAAAAAATCATAACACACCTCTAAAAAATTTTTATACTATTAGCATATTCCTTTTTTTGTTTTTTTATGAATTTATTATAATCTATTTTTCCAATCTGCCCCACTATATAAAATTCTTTCAATATTTACTATTTTATCATTTTCATTTATTCTATAAAAAACACAATAGTTCTTTATAATTAATTTTCTAATTTTATATTCTCTTATGATGTCATAGTCAATAATTGCAAATTTTTGTGGTTGATATTCTAATTTGCTAAGCTCACTTTTTATTAAGTTTACATATCTTTCAGCAATAATAGGTTCTAATAAATTATACTTTATATATCTTATAATATTTTTATAATCATTTTTAGCTTGAACTGATAGTAGTATCTTATATTTATTCAAATACTAACCTCCATTTAAATTTGTTTAGCTTCTTCAAACGCTTCTTCGATAGTACATACTTTTCCATTATCGGTATCTTCCATACCTTTTTTTAATTTATTTAATAAATCTTCATCATTTTTTATAGTTAAATCATCTGGAGCACTATTTAAGCTATATGAAGATTTTAAATATTCTATATATTCAATAACTTTGTTTGAAAGTTCTTCTGGTAAGCTTTCAATAGTATCATATAACCTCTTCTGTTTTACAGTCATAATTATCATCTCCTATATATTATTATCAATTTTTAATAGCCATATTTCTCCCTTAACTTTTTAAAAACTTCTCTAGCACTGTAAATTCTGCCTTCTTTATATTCTTGTTCACTTTTTCTAATTTATTTAAAAGCTCTGCTAGAAATACTTTTTCACTATATTATTCCATAATTAATTACAACCTTTCAATATATATATTATACCATATTTCTATTGACATTTTCCATAAATTTTACGGTTAAATTTAAAAAGACTTCGTCTAAAATAGACAATTTTCCAATAAAAACGACATTATATACTTTTATTTAATATTGTAAATATATCCTACTTCTTTATATTTCTTACCATCTTTCTCAAAATACTTTTCTTCTTGTACTAGCTTGCCACCCATTTTTTCATAAAACTTTCTGCCATTTTCGTTCTTTTCTAAACACCATAATATCATTTTAGTTTTATTTTTGCTTCTTAAATCATTCATCACGTATTCTACCAATTTTCTACCTATTCCACTACCCAAATTATCATAGTCAACATATAGCGCTATAATCTCGGAGTCTATATCAGTATTTTCGTAAACAGCATTATCGTCATATCTACAATATCCTAATACTTTTCCATTTTTCTCAGCAACAATTACATTTCCAATATTGTAGCTTTTTCTCCATTTTTCTATTTTTTCGTTTCTATCCAAATTATCTAAAATCACATCATCTATTATTCCTTTATATGCTTTTTTCCAATCTTTGATATTTATATCCACAATCTGTTCAATATCTTCATATTTTACTTTTCTAATTAATACTTCGCTTTTCACCTTCGACTGGCACATCTCATAATCTTCTCTTGTAAAATCTATTGTTGGAACTATTTCTTTATTATTACGCATTTTTTCGAATTCATCAATTGATACGAATTTTGCATCTATTACTTCTCCGTCTGTAAATTTTATATCTTTTGGTTGAATATTTTTTCTAAAAACCCAAATATCTTTAAAATCTTTTGCTTTATCATCTCTTAATGATTTAAAAAATGTAGCTTCATTTTCTTTTAAATTCAAGCCTAACTCTTCTTTTAGTTCTCTTAATATTCCTTGCAATGTGTCTTCTCCCTTAACGCAAGAACCTCCTGTGCATTCCCACATTAAAGGATATTTTCCTTTTGTTCCTGCTCTTCTAGTTACTAATATTTCTCCTTTATCATTTATAATAACAGCCTCAGTAACTAAGTGATATTCTCCATCTTTTAGTCTTTCGTCACTGTGCCTATCAATTACTCTTCCTGTTTTATTTCTATTAATATCATACACATCCCATAATTCCATATCTTCTCACCTCTTTTATCATTTTATATTTTTATATTATTAAAATCAATTGCTTAAAAATTAACTTTCAAAATCAATTCAATTTATTTAGGTTTGAATCGCAAAAAGACTAAGCAAAATCTACTTAGCCTTTAATTATTATTCTTCTTCCAAATCAACTTTTATATGAACATCTTTTAATTGTTGTTCAGAAACTACAGATGGTGCTCTCATTAATAAATCTCTTGCTTTTTTATTCTTTGGAAATGCTATTACTTCCCTAATATTTTGTGAATCTGCAATTAACATTACCATTCTATCAATTCCTGGTGCTGCACCTGCATGTGGTGGTGTACCATATTGGAATGCATTGTATAAAGCTCCAAATCTATTCTTTACATCTTCCTCTGTATAACCTGCGATTTCGAATGCTTTAACCATTATTTCTGGATCATGATTTCTAACAGCACCTGATGCCATTTCATATCCATTGCATACTAAATCATATTGATATGCATATATGTCTAATGGATCTTTTGTATTTAATGCTTCTAAACCACCTTGTGGCATAGAAAATGGATTATGACTAAAGTCTATTGTTCCTTCGTCTGATAATTCGTACATTGGGAAATCTACTATAAAGCAGAAACGATAAACGTCTTTTTCTAGTAAGTCTAATCTTTTTCCTAATTCTATTCTAACAAGACCTGCAATCTTTTGAGCTTTCTCAAATTCATCTGCTACAAAGAACATTGCAGAATTATTCTCTGCTCCATATTTTTCTTGTAAAGCTTGTTTAATCTCAGGTGTTATAAATTTAGCAATTCCACCTGTAACCTCACCATTTTCGTCAATCTTTGTCCAAGCCAAACCTTTAGCTCCAACATCATTTGATGTAGCAAATTCTCCCATTTTATCAAAGAATTTTCTACCTTGACTAGCTCCATTTGGAACTACTATAACTTTTACAGTTTTTCCTCTAAATGCATTAAAATCTGAATCTTTAAATAGTACTGTAGCATCTTGTATAATTAATGGATTTCTTAAATCCGGTTTATCTATACCATATTTCTCCATTGCTTCTCTGTATGGAATACGTACAAAAGGTCCTTTGTCCACTTTCCAGTTTGTAAACTTTTCGAAAACATATGGAACAACTTCCTCTATAACTTTAAATACGTCTTCTTGTGTCGCAAAACTCATTTCAAAATCTAATTGATAAAATTCTCCCGGAGCTCTATCTGCTCTTGGGTCTTCATCCCTAAAACATGGAGCTATTTGATAGTATTTATTAAATCCAGATACCATTAACAATTGTTTGAATTGTTGTGGTGCTTGTGGCAAAGCATAAAACTCTCCTGGATTTAATCTACTTGGTACCAAATAATCTCTTGCTCCTTCTGGAGAAGAATTAGCCAAAATTGGAGTTTGTATTTCTGTAAAGTCTAGCTCGTCCATCTTATCTCTTATTGTTTTTAAAATTTTAGAACGTAATAAAATGTTGTTATGTAGTTTTTCATTTCTTAAATCCAAAAATCTATATTCTAGTCTTAGATCTTCTCTTACTTCTTGGTCTGTATTAACTTCGAATGGTAAAACATTTTTACATTTACCTAGAACTTCTATTTTATTGCATCTAACTTCTATATCTCCTGTTGACATATGTGGATTTTTATTCGTTCTTTCCACAACTTTTCCTTCTATATGTATACAACTTTCAGTAGTTAGTTTCTTAGCCATATCTTCTAATTCTTTATCTTCATTACTTACTATTATTTGAGTAATTCCAAATTCATCTCTTAAATCTATGAATATCATTCCACCTAGATTTCTAATTTTTTGTACCCAACCTGATAATCTTACTTCTTCGTTTACATTGCTAATATTTAGTTCTCCACATGAATGTGTTCTGTATTTATTTTTTTCTACTTTCATACTATCCTCTTCCTTTATTTCTCTTAAAATGTCCTTGTCTATTATACTCTAATTTTGCGGAAATAACAATATTAGAAAGCTATTTTATACTTTAATTTAAAACACTAACTTATACTTAATCTGGAAAATTTTTAAATATTGGAACTTCCACTTGACGAACCCAATAGAATTTGATAAAATATATATGCTTTTGAAAAAAAGTTATGCGAAAGTAGCTCAGTTGGTAGAGTGCAACCTTGCCAAGGTTGATGTCGCGAGTTCGAGCCTCGTCTTTCGCTCCAAAAATTTTATAAGTCATTCGTTAATAATGATTTTACGAATGACTTATATATTATAGTAATATATTTTAAAATTTTTCATATTATATAATATAGTTTAATTCGGCGACATAGCCAAGTTGGTTAAGGCGCGAGTCTGCAAAACTCTGATCCCCGGTTCGAATCCGGGTGTCGCCTCCAAAAACCTAGTATTTTTATACTAGGTTTTATTTTTCATTATTTTTTAATCTATTGGTTGATTTTTAGTTAAAATTATAGTATAGTAATTCACATAGGAAATGAAAATAAGCAGTGTGGGTGCTACCACTTTACATACACAGTTTTACTGTGAGAATGGAGGTGGTGCTATGGAAAATTTATTATTTCAAATAATACTCCTACTATTATCTAGCTTAGTAGGCATTACACTCATAGCATTTGCCTTAATCATAACTTTGGTTATAATTTTGAGCAAATAAATAAAACACCACATTTTGCTTTTCCCGAGCTATGTGGTGTTTATCAACACATTTTGGTAGCACACATTCTTGTGGCTTCATTTCCTATATTTATTATACTCATATTATTTGATTTTGTCAAATATTTTTAAATCTAAGATAGTGTCAAATCATTGACACTGATTTATTTGCGTTAATCATAAAATACATTATAGCCGCTATTATATTGATTTTTGTTCTGTTCATCTTTTACAAATATTGCGGAGGTAATCAGCCACCTAAAACCCCCAATCGTCCTAAAGTCTATGACAGCAGTATTGATGATAATAAATGTTATAGATGTGATTTAAGCATTCGTTATCACGGTGCTGATAGTCGTTGTTCGTATTATTGTAGCAGAAAGAAAGGTTATGTTTTGGGATATTCGACTGATTGTCCATTTGCCCATTTTTCTAGAAAATGCTGACCATAGTAGATGTTGAATAAAGAAAGTGGACACAGTCCTTCTGTGTCCACTTTCTTTTAACAGGATTTATTGTCTCCTTAAATCGCATCCTCCATGTTCCTAAAATTATTTACAATAAAACTCTTTAAATAATCTGTAAACTCCAATTTACCTATTCCCTTATTTACAGTTATCGTTAGCTCTAATACTTTATCGTTATCAACATATACGCACAATTTTCCAATATAATCATCTTTTTGTACAGGCGCTGTTACTTCATCTATATTAAATATCTTTACATTTACTTTTCCTTCGTCCACTTTTTTTATAGGAATATAATAATTATCTAATTCTTCCAACTTGGTATTAACAACACTAACTTTACCTTTTATTACTTCTATCCTATTTTCGTTTATATTTTTCCATTCTTCATATTTTTCATTAATAATATCTTTTGTGTTATATATCTCGTAATTTTGATATGCATATTCAACCAACTTCACGCTATCATTTGTTCTGTCTTTTTTAGTATCCGCACCCAAAACTACAGTAATTATATTCATTCCATCTCTGTTTACAGATGTTACTAAACATCTATTAGCACCATTTGTAAATCCTGTTTTTACTCCATTTACACCATATAAATTTCCTAATAATTCATTTGTATTAGTTAAATTTTTACTCCTTCCATTAATATCAATTGTAATATTTTTTGTGTTGACTATTTGTGCAAATTTTTCTATATTTAATGCATAATCTGCCATTTCTGCAAGTTCAAAAGCAGTTGTATAGTGTTCTTGCATATCTAAACCATGTGGAGTAACAAAATGCGTATTTTCTAAACCTAATTCTGAAGCTTTCTTATTCATCATCTGTGCAAACCCATCAACACTTCCTCCAACAAATTCCGCTAGTGCTACTGCAGAATCGTTTCCTGATACTAATAATAATCCATATAAAAGATTATTAACAGTAATCTTATCTCCCGCCTTTAATCCTAGCCTAGAGCCACCTGTTCCGCCTGCTTTTTTAGATACTGTAACTACATCATTTAAATTAGCATTTTCCAATACAACTATTGCTGTCATAATTTTAGTTGTTGATGCCATTGGTCTTCTCTCATTTTCTTTCTTGCCCCATATAACTTTTTGCGATTTTCTATCATATATAACAGCTGCACGAGAATTAATTTTAGGCTCTTCACTAGTGTTTGTTGTTTCTACAATATTATCTGACCAATCTATAATTTCTAAATCATCTATATCATCAGCATATACCACGCTTGTAAAATTTAAAATTATGATAATTACTATTACTAATAATTTATGCATTATCTTATTTTCGAAATATTTTAATTTATAGTTTTTAACGCCAAAACTATTTATTACAAATTTTTTAAACACAAAAATCACCTATTCAAATATATTCAAATAGGTGATTTTTATTACTTCTTCTTTTCAAGTACTTGTTTCTCAATATATATTTTCTTATACTGCAAAAATTATTCATCAGGATAAATCGTTCTTTCTCCTGGCCAACCATGCTCCTCCTCTTCTTCCTCTTCTTCTTTTGCTTGCTTCTCTGCTTCTTCCTTGGCTTTTGCATCAGAAATTTCTTTTTCCGTTTTTTCTCTTTCCTCTTTTTCCTCTTCCAATTTAGCTTTTTCTACGTCAGTCTGTGATGGTTTATAATTTGAAGTTTCTATAGGTTCATTTGTATTTCTATTTGTTAAAGTAATTTGTCCATAACTTATATCTATACCTAAGTTTGAAGTTCCTCCATCTTTTCTTGGAACAACCATATCAACACTACTTTGACCACATTCATCTTCTGGTTGTTCATCTGTTCTTGCAGTTCTTGCTCCAACGAAATCCGGATTAACCTCAAATTTGTTGTCCGGTCTTAAACCTAATAAACAAATTGTACCATCTTTTGTAATACCCACATATTGTTCTGCATATCCAGTTTCTTTTCCAACAATATCTCTAGAGAAGTTCTCATCTTCAATTCGAACTAAAGAAACTAATTCTAATCCAGTTTCTTCTTGCATCTTAGTAACAGTCTCCTCTTGCTCTTCTCTTTCCTCTTCTTCTTTTAAATCTATCTTACCTTCCTCTTTAGATCTTGCTTCTAGTTCTTTTGGATCCATCTCCTGCAATTCCAAATACTGAGCTGGAATTAACGCTGTTAAACTTTTGCGATATTCATCTGTTACCGCAACTAGACCAGTTTCATTTGTTCTAGCAATCAAATCATAATTTTTATAAATTTCATAATCACCAGTTTTATATGCAACTAGTGCTAATGCTTTAGCCTTAGCTTTTATTTCGGCAAGTTCCATATCTGATAAAGAATAAATATTTTCTATCTCTCTTTTTTCGCTTTTCTCGACAGCCAATTTTTTCTTAAGGGCAGCTAAATACTTACCATCCTTTTCTCTATCTTCCAGTGATTTAACTTTTTCTTCTAGAGCTTGAACCCTTTGATTTTGCTTTTCTAATCTTGCAGGTAAATCCTTCTCCGGCATATACATCCCTCCATATTTCGCTACCAATTTATTAATATCCTTCCAAAACTTCGCTTATATATTAATCCTGTTTTACATCAAATGATATTTGGAAATCATTAAATCCATTTTCTATCAAAATAAATTTTTGGTCCATAGAATAACTTGAATCTAATGGTGTTTTTACTGTTGTAAATAGTATATAATATTGTCCTTGTCTTTCTATATTATTATACTCCACTGTAATTAAACTTGATGGAAATTTCTCTTGAGCATATTTTGCAAAGTCCTCTTCTGTTGGGAAATAATTATTTTTAAAATCTGGATACAATAAGGCATAAGCCTTATCGTAATCCTTTTCTTCTATATATCTAATAAACTTTCCACAATATTGCTGCATTCTTGTTCTTTCATCTTTATCTTGCAAATCTTCTATTTCTAATTGGTTTGTATTTTCTTCAATATCTTCTGCAGTTACAACATTTTGTATGGTAATATTATTAGATACAGTGTTAGTTGATTTACCGCTTTCTAGTCTTTCTGCATTTTTCATTACCTTAAATACATTCACAATATTAATAATTGTCCATACTACAACTGCAATTGTTAGTATTGCTACAAATATTGTATTATTTGCTTTTCTTCTTTGCTTACTTTTCATTCTATCCTCCCATATTAATTAGAACTATTTGGAATAAATTCTACATGTGTTGATGTAAAACTAGCTGTAATATAGCAATCCAATGTCTTATCAACATTTTTATATTTTATCTTTAATACACCAGATACACTTCTATCTTGGTCTACTTTTATAGAATTTTCATCATATTCTGCAGACTCAAACTCAAGGTTTGTTTCTCCCAATCCTCTTATTTCATTTACTAAAGAATAGAATTTATTTATATCTTGCTTGTTTATACCTGTTAAGCTCCTAATGTTTTCGTCGTTATAATATTGTTCTAATTCATCTTGAGTTTTCATATTCTGTGTTTCTATTGCAATCTTAGGTACTGTATTAGACATGAAATCAGAAATCTTTTTGCTTAATTGTGTAGTAGTCATATATCCTGTATATTTTGAAAGTAATACATTTCCATTAGTAATATAGTTTATGTTTTCTGTCTTTTTAGTAAATTCAGTAACTTGTTCTTGTACTTTCATATTAGCTAATTCATCTCTAATTTTTTTTGACTCATATGCCAATATTATAGAAATTACTAAATTTAATATTAACATTATTATTAATAAAAATTTTATTTTTTTCATACTTTTCCTCTCTCTTAGTAAACATTTCTATGCTCTATTTTTTAATTGATTACTTTACTTTGCAAATTTATTAATTTAATGCATTCATATTTTTTCCTTCTCCATATTTATCATATGGTTGTTTTGTTTTTATCCAAGTCATTAATCCATCTTCATCCAAAGTACCATCTAAGATATCTTTTGCTAATACATATTGTGATGTCCATCTGCTTGATAAGTTACCCGCTGTAGAACCTATAGTACATGCTTTTTCCATCAATGCTCTAACGTTCTCTTCATCCGAATAATTAGGACTCATAACTGCAAACCATCTAGATGGAATTGTAGACCAGTTGTTAGTAGACATATATGTTCCCTGTGTTACAGGGCTCATGTCCAGCAACCATTCCCTATCCGTTCCTGTCAGTGGTTCAGTTAAGTTTTCTTGTATTGCAACTTGCATCTGTACTTCTGTAAATCCATCTCTATCTTTTTGGCATATCGACTTAAATGCTGACCTTATTGCATTTTCAGAAGATACTATTTCATTTACAGACATACCCACAAATTGTTGTAATTCTGAACATAAAGAAGGATTCAATTCTACTGCTTTTGCACAGAAGTCAGGTATATTATTAACTCCTCCTGCTTTATTAGTAGAAGTCCATTGTGCAATACCTACTGCAAGTTCACCAGGAGTAGTTTGTCCAACAGCTTCTGGACCATTTCCCTCTCCATCTATTCCTCCAGACTCGTATGGTACCCAGTAGAAGTATGCCCAATCTGTCTCTAATCCTGCCTTAACTAATCTGATATAAGACTCTACATCTTCAACCATTGAGTTCTCTCTGTTTATTAAATATAAACCTATATCAGAATTTGTAGTTGTACCTATTACAGTTCCTTCTTTAATATATCTTTTTCCGTCTTTCTCTAGGTAAGCAGGAGCATCAATTCTCTTTTGTTCCTCATCATCAAATTCATCTTTATATTTTTGTGCATCACGATAATCATCTGCAAATCCATTTGCTATAAAATAATTAATATTATGTTCTACCTTTTGATAGTCAGATTCAGAATTTGCATTTATCGTTTCTTTTTGGAATCCTCTTATATACATAATGTATCCTGTACATATACCCTTATACTCGTTATAGAATTCTTCATATTCTGATATCGCAGATGTATCTAATACTTTTATTTTTATGTAGTCGTCTCCTTCTTCTAGAATTTCACCTGTTACTGGAGAAACAACATTAAGGTCTGTTTCGAATCCATCTATAAGTGTATTTGTAGGATTTGAAACTTCATCGGTATTTTCTTCATCATTGGTATCTGTTACACCACTATCTTCTGGAGGTGTAGCAGATGTTGAATTTGCATCATAGTTTGGACCATATACATATGCTTGTGTTTGCTCTTCTGTTCTTTCACTTCCATCTGCATTTAATCCTGCTCTTATGTTATTTGTTGATGTTATACTTCTTATTAATGTTCCATAATCCGTTTGTTGTTTTTCGAATCTTCTCTGTGGCCAATATGTATTAACATATCCACTAATTGGCCATTGGAAAACATGTGTATCAGATTCTCTTAAATCGTCCTTTGTAAAATATCCCAATTCCACAAATAAGCTCTTCAAATCCCTTAATATATAGTCGGAATCTTCTGATTTAGAATTTTCTAATATTGAGAATGCAGAAAGTGCATTTTGTTTTACATTTACTTCTTTGTAGAAATTCGTTCCATCTTGATCTTCTTTTGCTTCTACAGCATCTTCTGCTGCTTGTCTTGCTCTTTTATCACTTCTAAATATATTCCAAGAATTATTATAAGCATTATTATATACTTCTCTTAATTCATCTATTTTCTCTGCTGTGTTTTCACTTCCGTCATATATAAAATACTTTGCAGGATGTCCATCTGTTCCGACAAACAATTCCTTTGTATGCTCATTTACTTCTCCTCTTATAGCATCCTGTACTTGTTTCTTTATGTTACCACCAGTAACAGTTTCTTGAGTATAAAATGCCCCCTTACTCGTTGGTGCTAGTGCACTATCATCTGATCTTTCATCTGGGTTAAACACATTCTCATCTGAAGAAACATTCGTCACATAATCGTATGCGCTATAATTTCCATCTTCAAAAATTATATCTCTATACCAATGGTCTTCCACTGTTGTAATATATGGTTGAACTCTATCTATATCAGTACCTTCGCCTTCGCCTTTTGCATTGTTATATTCTACTGCCTTTTCTACTGATTCTCCTGTTAATCCAATTTTTTCTAGTTCATCATAAAAAGGATCATTGTCATTTGAGTTTTCTGAATTGTTATTTTCTTCTAATTCATCCATGTGTTGCTGTATTAATGCTATATCAGTTTCTAATGGTTTCTTATCTCCATCTTGCATAAACTTTTCAAATCCATCTTGTAACTTCTCTAAAATACTTTGAGCTACTTCGTCTGGCATACTATTCGGATTACTTACATATGGAACATAACTATCTGTTACCTGAGGGCTTATTTTTTTGGCGTAGTAATCCATATATCCACTGTATCCTTGGTCAATTGCATAGGAACTTATACTACTATCGTTTTGTCTCAATTTTTCGATGGCTTGATCTATTTGTCCTAGAAAATTACTAATGCTATAATCATACGAATCTATACCAAGCCAACCTGCATCATATGTTCCATCATATCTCTTTTGCATATACTGGTTTTGCTTTATTGTTCCTAATACATAATCATCATTTCCAACAGAGTTATCCAAGAAAGATTTAAAGTTATTATATCCATATTGAAGGGTTGCAGATAAGCCATATTGTTGATTGCTATCCATATAATCTTTTAATTTTTGCAAATCTTCCACAGTTAACTTTTTATCATTTTGTACGTGTTGGTCAATATCAGCTAAGCTTGAATCAAACTGAGCAAAATTGGTTGTAACTGTCTCATCAGTAATATGATAATTAAACTTTATATTGGCAGTAAATTTATCTGTAACTTTAATATTAATTTTGGTATCCTCTTCCTGGTCCATATCAAATCTATATACTAAATCTGGAGCCATAGTTGCCAGATGTAGTGTTATGGATAACTCTAAAGGTTTACCATATCTCGCAGTCCACCCTTCCATATTATATGTATAATATGTATCTCTAAATAAACTTTCCTTCATTTTAAATGTTAGTGTTTTAGTCTCTGTATTAGTTTCCACAGAATCAAACCATCCCATAGTAGAGTCATCAATAACTAACATTCCAAAATCAGCTTCTTGATTGTCCGGCTGCATTCCTAAAATATATCCTACACCATTTCTAATTGTGTGCAGAAAATTAGATATTGACTCTTTTGTCTTATCACGTTTTACATATGTATTATAGTCTGCAGTTAAATAAGCATTAAGATATTTACTTTCAATCGTAGAATCATTGGTTACTTGCGAATCATCTATATAATTTCCGTTCTGATCTTTGTATCTTCCAAAACCATATTCATAAGGTGGGTAACCCATATTTTCCAAGTATTGAGCTAATTCTTTTTGTTTATCTGCAGTAATATATGCACTATTTCCTTCATAAATACTTCTAATATCCATAAAAATGTTCTCTGCTATTTCTGAAAGTTTGTTGGTCATCAATCCTGGCATCTCAAAGAAGAATGCAATTATTCCTACTACTAATACCAATATTATAATAGCTATTATAGCTCCAACTGCTAAGGTCCCTAATATTCCCATTCCTTTTAAACTGCTAAGAATTTTAGTTGTTATTTTTCCTGCTTTTACTCCTTTTGCAGCTGCATTACCAGCTTTTTCTACTTTTTCAGCACCTGAAGTTTGATTAGTATTTGTAGTATCATTTAAATTTTGATTTTCGTCGTCCAAAATCTCACCACCTTACTTTGTAGGAAAATTAATTCTTAAGGTATATATTCTAATTGCATTGTCTAATTCAGATTGTTTTGTACTTTCATCTCCAGAATATGATTGTAATACTCTTATATTATTAAACATCATATATTGTGGAGCATTACCATCATCACAATATTTATTAAATACAAATGAATAAGATTTACTTTCGTTAGGTTGTAAAACAATTCCATAAGTTTCTATATTTTGCTCATTTCTGTCACTCGTTCCTATGTTTAAAGAAATTTCATTGTTAGTACTACCATCTGCAATTACTATTGGATGTTCCGTTCTATTTGTTAGTGTAACTTTATAACTTTCTTGGTCATAGAATACATCCTTATAATCTATATCTACTTTTAAATTTTCATCTTCACCAACAACATTTAAATTTTGCTTTCTCACAAAACCACCTATTGCTAATTTTAAAGAATCATCATCGTTTGTAAAAACAAATTTTTCTTCTATATATCCATAATCTTTTCCAGTAAGTCCCGTCGCCATAATATCATCCATAATGTTTACATTATAAATGTATTGATTTCCTACATTAGAAAAATCTTGAATACTATATGCTCTTTTTGATTGGAACTTACCATCTACATATTTCTGAAAAGAACTTAAAGTAGGATATACTTCAGATTTACAATCATCAGAAAGCATATTGTATGCATTTTCATAATCTTTATTGTTACATCTTTGTATAAATGTATCTATAGTACTTTCTATTGTTGGTTGTAATTTATCTGGTACCTTATCTTCATTCATTACAGATACATTTGGCTCATATGTTGTTTTCGGTATTTCTTCTTTTGGCATATGTTTTAATATATAATTTACCGCAAATAATATTGCCCATAATAAAACAATAAATATTATGATTTTTTTATATTTTTTAAAAAAACGTCTAATTTTTAATCTTGTATTAACAAAACTCATATTTTTTCCTTCCAATATAAAAACTTTTATTGAAACTCAGGCAAAGCCCATTAATGACTTCCATTTCCGCTTCCATTTCCGCCATTTCCATTATTTCCATTATTTCCATTACTTGAACTTGATGTTGTACCAGAGGTTCCGCTTCCGCCACCTGGGGTTGGGGATGGACTTGGACTTCCACTTCCGCCACCTGGGGTTGGGGATGGACTTGGACTTCCACTTCCGCCACCTGGTGCTGGAGATGGACTTGGGCTTCCACTTCCGCCACCTGGTGCTGGGGATGGACTTGGGCTTCCTCCTCCGCCATTTGCGGTATTTTGTGCTGTTTGGTTAGCTGCTTTTTGCATTTGTGTAAGTGTTCTTTCCATTTCTTCAGCAATATTTTGTTGAGACTTGCCCATTTGCTCAAATGTAGTTTTAAATTGTGCCAAACTTTGTGCTAATTGTTGTTCATCTGCATCAAACGCATTTACATTTTTGCCATTTAGAACATCTCTTGCAATTCTATTGTAATCTAGTCTTGCTTGAGTTGGATTATTTTGCAATCCTTGTTGTTGAACATAATTGTTATATGCCTGTCCAACTTGTGCTGATGCAGCATCTTTCTGTGCTTGTGCATTAGCTGCATTATGCCATGTTGTACTTGAAACATTTGATATTCCTTTTGCTAATGTATGTCCAGCAAAAGCACCTTCCATGCCTGCGGTTCCTCCACCCATTGCTGTAAAAGCAATACTAGAAGCAACTTTCGCATGTAATCCTAATATCTTACCAGGCTTTGTATTTGCAAGTCTTGCTGCTCCAGCTTTCGCTCTACTTAATCCAGCCTTAGCATTACCAATTTTAGATTGTCCACTACCTCTATAAAATCCTTTATTAATTTTATTATTTTGTGGAGTAGCTGCAGTAGCAGTTCCACCCACATTATTTCTAGCCTGATTCGTTTGTTGAGGAGCTGATGTTCCTGTTCCACCGGCACCTTGTGTAGGAACAGCACCTGCTGCTTTAGCATTAGCAGCATTTCCATTTGAAGCAGCTGATCCTACTTTATTTAAGCCCTCTCCTAACTTATTAATAATTGCTAAATTCATAAATGTATTTCCTAAATGATGAGCATGTTCGAAACTGAATATTCCTCTTACTATATCTTCTGCTTGATGTATAAATAAAATCATTACACATCCCAATATAGCTGCACCCAATGTCATATCCTGCATTAAATCTATCGCTGTTGTTGCAAAAACTATATATATTAAACACTGGAATGGTTGTATTAATACTGTATAAACAAATTCTTTTACCCATTTATTTAAAGCTTGTGATTGATTATCACCCATCTTATCTATAGAATAAGTTATCGTTACAATTGGTGAAATTATAATCAAAAAGGCCAATGTAAGCATACGCTTTATATAAAATATAAGGAATGATAATGTAACACCTACTAATATACAAAATGCAATTGCGGAACCAAATCCCATTGTAAATGATAATGGCTTTAATCCATTCGTACCAAAGGTGTTTACTACATTTGAAAAACCACCATTATGACTTACATTTTGTAGTGCATTTTGTAGAATATCTACTAAAGCATTATTTGCATTTATTGTAAATATAATTATGTATTGTAGTAAAAATACTAATACAAAACTTACAACCCAGTCTTTTAACATAGTTTTATATCTTGCTTCTTCTGAAGCTACCGTAGAAATTGCCATTCTAATTCCAACATAAACTAGTATTACAAGAAGAATTCCTATTGCCAAATTCCTTAAAGCATAATACCAAATTGCAATATTTTTTCTAATTGTTAATACTCCATCACTTAAATTGTTATTAAAATCAAAGAAATTAATATCCGTAATTTGCAGCTTATTAAATAGAATATCTTCCGGGCTAATATTAATATTAAACTGTCCTCCTGAAACTGATGCAATTCCACCAATTACCAATCTCATAGCTTCACCAAATATTACAATCAATACTCTTAATGGCCAAGTAAGTAAACCTACAACTCCATCTGCAACTGCTCCTAATAAAGTATCATGACCACTTGCTTCTCGCGTTTCTTCTTGTTGTGCAGCTGTTTCTGCATATACAAAACTTGTTACATTAGGTAGCACAAAATTTAACAATATTAGTGAACATATGATAATTGTTAATATTTTGAATACACTTTTTTTCATGTTACTCTCCTTCCCCATTTATATCTATATTTCTAAGAGTTAAACTTGATAGCACATTTTTTAAACTACTGCCTTTTTCATCTCTTAAATCATTATTTGAAGTAATATCTGTTCCAAATCTATATAAATATGTATGCTCCTTATTTGCTTTAGAATTTGCATAATCTCTATCTATTCTTTGTAATCTTTGCATCTCTTCTTGTAATTCTTGCATTCCTTCTTCTGCTTTCTTATCCGCATTATGTTTCTTCATAACATCCTCAATTGTTGATTTTAATTTGTCAGCCTTTATAGATTCTGAGAAATCAAGTTCTCCTCCTCTGATTACTGTAGGGTCTGCATCACGAGTATCAACTTTATCACTTATTTCTTTATCCAAATCTCGCATAAACATTGAAACTCTTTGTTCTGTTTCTTCTTTAATCTTTTGCTCTGTAGCTTCATCTAAGTCTCCACTAGTACCTCTTTGATATTTACCTCTAATTTTTTCTGATATATTGTTACTTGCTCTTTGTCTTATTTGTTCTTTTATACTATCTATACCATGTCTACCAATAACGTTGCTACCAAGAGATTTATATTCTATTTCGCCATCATCATTTTCTTTTGCTACAATTATATTAGATCTATATCTTTTTACTTCATCACTTTCTCCACTAAGTGTATTATCTACTATATCTGATACCTCGAATACATTATCTATTGTTCTTCTGTATGAATCATCAAATGAAGTTTTTGCCATGGCACTAATTAATTTACCGTCTTTTCCTGACTTCTGTATTCCTTTTAATTCTTCTTCTTTATTTCTTCTTCCGCTTGTATATAAACCAATTATATTTGATTCAGCTGTTCTAGCATCGTTAATTTGAGACAATCTACTTTCGTATGCAGTCTGAATTTTTCCGCCTTTCTTTTTAGCTTCATCACGTGTATCTTTAAAATTATTTACAGTACCTGTTATTGGTCCTCCGGCAATTCCTCCTACAAAACGTACAGGTGCTGAATATTTATGTGGCTTTCCTTTGTTTTTACGTGCTTTTTTAATGTTTCTTGCATATGCATTTGCACCAACACTAATCAAGTTAGCAGCTCCTAATCCTGCAAATCCAGATACTCCCATAAGTGGAATAGCTGTAGCTAAATTTAAAGCATCTCCATATTTTTCTTTTTGAGCAGAATATAATTCTGATCTTAATTTCTTTCTTCTGTCTTTCCTATTTTGTTGTGTTGCTTTTTCTTCTCTTGCTAAATCATCAGAAAGAGAAGAAATTTTTTCTGGAGTTTTTGATGGAATGTATTGTCCTGTAGCTGCGTCTATATTCTTAATTCCAAGCCATCCTTGTCCTATAGCTTTTTTACCTAAGTTACCCATACCTAATCCCTGAGCTTGAGCCAATTGTTTTGCTCTCTTTTGGGTTGCAGGAGCAGATTTTAAATCCTTTCCAAATTTAATTGCATTAGGTACTGCACTTCCTATTGTTTTTATAGCTCCCAATCCAAATACTACCTTTGGACTTATATCTCTTTTTGGGTCAGAACCTAAAATTGTTTTTAAAGATTTTGAACCTCCATCATTTCCATTTCCAACCATTCCAAATATGCTTGTAAATATATCTGTTGCTTTTAGTATAAAGTTCATAACTATCAAAGCCATTATTATTCCCGCTACAGACTCATTCGTAAGTTGCAAAACAACAGTTACAAAACACGTATATATTAGTGCATGAACACTTTGTATTAAAACAATTAAGGCATAATCTTTCATCCATCTTGTAAAAGCTCTCGCTTTTCCTGTTCTTACCTTCGAGATTGCATAACTTGCTCCCATTACCGGAGCCATAATAGTAAGTATACAAACAGCTAAAAGTCTTTTTATATATATATATAAGAATTTTAACATATACAAAATTAAAATAATATATAATATAGTTCCTACCATTCCAGAAGAGAACTTAATTTCATAAGCTTTAGTTCTTACTGTTTCGTATATACTATCTTCATATCCTAAATTTTGTTGGGCATTAGTTATCCATCCCAATACTGTTGAATTTATATCAAGTACTAATATTAAGAAGTAATGTATTATAAATATTATTATAAATCCTACTAGCCAACTAACTAGCATTCTCTTGTATTCCGCTCTTTCTGATGCAATTGAAGATATCGCCATTTTTATTCCCACATATATTAATATTACTAGCATTACTACTATAGTTACATTACGAATTATGTAATACCAAGTTGAAACACTTTCCCTTATGATTTTTAATGAAGAATCATCTTTTAATGTATAACCAGCAGCAGTATCTGTAAACATATTTACATCCAATAAAGGAACTTGGTTAAATATAATTTTATCAATGGTTAACTTGTCATTACCTTCTGGTTGTAATTCTGTAGAGGATGGTGTGTATAATTCGTCACTATCCAAAATAGTTTGTGGTTGTGTATTATCTTCTGATGTATTAGCATTTGTTGTTGTATTTGTTTGATTAGAAGATGTATCTACTGCTTCACCTGTAATAGCATCAACTGCATCTGTAACAATGTTAACTAAAACATTTGCCCAACCTATAACAACCATTTTTATCATCAGTGTCATAAATCCTGCTACATAATCTACTAATTGCGAAATTAAATTAAATAGCCAATTTGCTATATCTCCTAAAGTAGTAGTATTTGTTCCAGCAAAAGAACCTTGTTGTGGAGTACCTAGATAATAGAATTCATCTGATGGGTCTTCTGTAGCATTATCTTCCTCTTCTAATTGGTTATTTACAGCTGGTAACTCTCCAGTTGGAGTAACTTGTACATCTTCGTTAAGGCTAAATACTTTTAAGAATTCTCCACTTCTACCTGGGTGAATATTCAAGTTGGCATTTGTTCTACCACTACCAAAGTTAAAATGTGATGCATTTCCAGCTTCTGCGACCATTTCGACATGTCCATATCTAACCAATATATCTCCTGGTTTTGAATTTTCGAAAGATACTTCTGTCCAATATGGAGATTTTAATGAGGTCATATCTGTATCTGATAAATCACTAAATCCCAAATTATATATATTTAGTCCTAAAAAAGCATTATATACGTAAGCAACACCGGATGTACAACAAGAATAAAATGTTGAACCTCTAAATGCTGCTGGCAATACAGTTAAACTGTAAACAGAATCACCTGAATGTTCATTAATAAATTGTTCTGTTTGTTCAGCTAAGAAGGCTCTTGCGGCATCATCAAAATTTCTTGCATAAGAAGATGATGTATTTGCAATTATGATATAAAATATCAAAAATGATATTAATATATTTTTAAAGAATCTTTTTACTTTATTCATCATCTTCTCCTTTCATTATGCTTCTACTTTTATATCTTTTCCATCATATGTTAGTGTTTTAGTTGTATAATCAAAATTAGTTATATCGTATTCGTCTGTACCTCTTACTATTGTCTTTGTCTCCCTTGTTGTTGCATTATAAATATATATACCTTGTTTATTTATGCTATAAATTAGGTTCTCATCATCATACCAATATGTCTTAGCTGCATATATATTTTTACTTAATTCACTGTCTGCATTTTCTCCATCTAAAGAAACAAATGCAATATTATATGCTTTATTGTCTTCACTAAAATCTGCTCTCATAACATATTTTGTACTAGAATAATCACCATCTGTTACATTTGCGCAATCAGATTCTAATAGTTTTCTATTTTGTTCTTCTTCTAAAATTAAGCTATCATTTGTTTTATAATATACTTGGTAATAATTTTTATGGTCATCTTTAAATGAGCCTTGGTATTCTTGGTAAATTTGTATTCCATTTAATGCATTTACACTATTATCTACCTTTATTCCTTTTAAAGGATAATAAATTGTACAATAAGATGTATCATATGTATAAGATGAATAATCTGGCCATATGTTTGTTAAATTATTCATAAATGTATTAAAATCATGATCTTCGTTATATTGTTCTACAATATTTTCAAAAGAAGTATAATCATAAGAAATTCTTGGATAAATAGATATTTCATTTTCTGTGAAACAAACATATAAATCTTTTCCCATATATTCTAATATTCCATTACTTTCTATGTAATTTTCTCCAAGTTCACTTTTTATGTTATCCAAGCTGTCACCAACTTTTATGTTATTTATAACTTCTTTTCCAAATTTATTAGTAAATACAATATTATATATTGTTCCTCTAATACTTCTTACTCTATAGCCATTATTAAAATATATATCGTAATTTCTAAAAGTACTTGTCCTATCTCCAAAATTTATATTTTCTGTTTTCCACTCATTATTTATTAATGTTTGCAATTCGCTATCAATATTAAAATCTGTTTCTTTTAGAGTCTCTTTATTATCCAAATTTGCTTGTGATAATAACTTGTTAAAATAATCTGATTCTTCTACATCGTTAAAATATTTTTTAGTAATCGAAGAAGAATTTGTCTCTACTCTTATAAGAAGATCTCTTGATTCATCTATAAGTCTAATATTTCTATATTTTAAGAAATTCTCTATTGCACTTATTGTAACATCATAGAAAGGTTGTTTTGATTCTCCGTCTTGATATGGATCATATTTAAACTCTAAATATATGTCCGTTTTATATCCATCTACATCAGATTCCTTGCTAGAAATAAATTTACATTCGCAAAACTCAATTACTTGTTTCAATGAATTTGCATCATTTATAGAATTTATTTCCTTGTTATTCTGCCTAACCTTTAATATGACTATTAACAAAATAAACAGTATAACAACTACAGAAGTAATAATTATTATTTTCTTTTTCTTATTCATTTTCTTTTTTGTTTTTTTCTTCATAAAAACACCTCTAAGCTCTATGATTAAATGCTAAATGAATTCCACCTAATGAGTGAATTGATTTTGCACCTCTTATTCCGAAAACATTCTTTACAATTTTCTCTGCTCTAGATAATCCAAAGAAGAATATTACTGCAAGTAATGGTGCTACTGTTGCAATTGCTCCTGCTGATGTTATAAATACACTATATATTATTAAATGCAATGGCTGAATAAATATATTTATAAGTGTCTCTCTCATCCAATTATTATATCCTTGAGCCCTACCGTCACCAATAGTATCTATAGGATATGTTATGGATATTAACGGAGAAATTACCACCAAAAATC
The DNA here is from genome assembly GCA_944388935.1 of uncultured Clostridia bacterium. GTDB lineage: Bacteria > Bacillota > Clostridia > TANB77 > CAG-508 > Merdicola. The sequence continues at coordinate 98,336 of CALXKK010000002.1, forward strand.
CAACCGTTAACACCCTTTTAAAGTACAATATAAAGAACTTAATTTGATAATAAACTATTACCCAATATAATATACAAATTGCTACATAGTTCCATCCTTTTAAATTAGAAAGCTGCTCTGCTATTGAGCCATCTTCTGGATTTTCTATTGTACCATTTCCATACATTAATATTTTTTCTATATTTTCATTACTCTTTGGCACCAACTCTACAATAGCATTTGATAAATTAATTGCTATTAAAACAATATATATAAGTACAAATATCATACAAAATCCCTTAACCCAAGATATTAACATGCTTTTATATCTTGCCTTATCATTTGCTAAAGTAGATGTAGCCATTCTAATTCCAACATATACTAATACTAAAAGAGTTAAAGCAATAGATAAATTTCTAATTGCACTATACCAAATAACAATTTGCTGAGTTAACTTTCCTGTTACTTTGTCTGTTTGGTTTATATTAGCAAAAAAATCTATGCTAAACATATCATACTTATTTTCTAATAAATCTTGTATTGTAAATTCCATTGTTCCAGAGCCATTAATTTGCTGAGAATTTACAACAGTATTTACAACACTACTAATTAAAGTAGGTATAATATTAAGTAGCCTTGCAAGAGTAGAAGCTGTAGCTCCACCCATACTAGGTTCTGTAGAAAGTTTAAACTTTCTAGAACCTCCTTCTGGGTTTGCTGTGGTCTTTCCATCATTCATAACACTGTCTATAGAATTTCCAGAAACTCCACCCATTACTTCATTAATATTTTCCTTCTTCGTATCTGCTGCAAAAGATTCTTGCATAGGTAATATTAAATTAAATATCGTAATAATAATTATAATTATTAAACCTACTTTTTTAATCATTTATTCTCCCTCTTATTATTGTTGTTTGTTTCTAGCTTGTTCTTTCTTTTTCTCTTCTTGCATTTGTTTTAATTTATTAACATTTGTTTCTACAAATTCAAATTCTTTCTTTGTTGGTCTTATAGCAATTATAGCTGTATCAGATCCAACTTTTAGTAATCCTTCACCTCTACTACATGTTGTTAAGAATGCTGCTTCTCCTTCACTTAATTTAAATACTTCCTTAATATAAGGAATCTCTGATTTATCCTGTGCTAAGAATAATTTTGTATCTGAAGATGTTAAAACTGCTTGAGCTTCTGGTTTCTCGTAGAAATCTTGGAATTTCTGAGATATAACAGCTAGTGAAACATTTCTTTTTCTAGCACGTCTTGCCATTGTATTCAAGAAATCTACAGCTTCAGGATATGGAAGTAACATCCAAGCTTCATCAATAAGAACTCTTTTCTTTGCAGCTTTTTCTTTATCCTCACTATTTTTCTTAACATATTTTTCCCAAATCCAAGAAAGTAAGATTTGTTGTGCAAGTGGTCTTGCAAATCTCTCTTCTAGTTGAGATATATCAAGATTTATAAATGGTGTTCCTTCTAACAATTCGAATGTTGATTGTCCATCAAAATATGCCATTTGTCCATTATATTCTCTTACATATTGTCTCATAACTTTAGATAAGTAACTGTAATGGAATCTATAATCTGGATTTTCGTTTTCTTGTCCTTTTCTTAAGATTCTCTTGAACCAAGAACCAATTGTTGGCATTTCTTTCTTTACTCTTCCTATGTAACTTCTAGAAAATCTCTTAGCAGTATCGCTATCTTCGTACAAACTATTTACATCATCTGTAATTCCTCTTGCCTCATATTCCTCTGCAACAGACTCTGCAATAATTTGTTTTGTAAGCTCGTTTACTTCTTCGCTTCTTGTGCTACCTCTTGCCATTGTAAGTAAAGCTTGGGTAACATCTTCAACTTTATTCTCTACATTTAACATAGCTCTTTCTCTACCTGTTATCTCATCTTTTACAATCTCAGGTTCTATATCGAATAAATTAATAACTGTATTAGAGTTTGGGCTAATTGTTACATTAACTCCACCTAATGCATCTGCAACAACTCCATACTCACCTTCAGCATCTAGTGCTAAACTCTCTATTCCCATTAATACAGATGATCTAGCTGTAATAGTTTTTATTGTAACACCTTTACCAGCACCAGACTTACCAAATATAACCATGTTATAATTAGAAAGTGTAGAACTAAAGTTATCAAACAATATTGGCAATCCTGTTTGTTTGTCAAATCCAATTGGAATTCCATTTTCGTGTCCAACTTCTGATGATAAGAATGGGAAAACTGTTGCCATTGAATTTCTATCGAAATTATGTGCTTTCTTTAAAAGATTTTCGTTAAATGGTAAATTTGTTCTGAAAGCTTCTTCTTGAATAGCCCATGCAGGTTTAACATCTATTAATGTTTTTGCCATTTCTGAAGCTAGTAGTTCTGTTTCTTTGTCCAAGTCCTCCAAGCTATAAGCAAATAGTGTACAAACTATTGTAGATTCGTATAATTTATTAAAACCACTTGCTATTTGGTCTCTTAAATCTTCAGCTTCCATTCTCTTTTGGGCTAAGATTCTTTCACGGTTTATATCTCCTCTATCTATAGCAACAAGTCTTTCTGATTCTAGTTCATTTATTGTTCTATTTAAATCTGTTTGTGATGAACTTTCACTAATAGGAGCTATAAAAACAGATGTATTAATATCTCCAAAAGTATACATACTTCTTAAAAATTCTGGGAATGTACACATTCTAGGGATATTTGCTACTATCATACTTCTTGCATATCTTGTTTTCGTAGAAACAATCTCAACATGGTTTATATTAGAAAAATCCATGCCTGCAGGAGCAATTAAGTCTTTTATGTTTCTTGCATTTTTTTCAAGTACACCCTTTGGTGTCTCTACAACATTCTCTTTTTCTTCCACATTTTTCTTTTTCATTAAAAACTTTCCTCCAATCTTTTGTTATTCCTCTACCTTTTTAGGTCTTCCTCTTGTAGATTTCTTTTTTGTTTCTGTTGGATTTGTTTCATCTTCCGTTTTGCTCTTTTCTTCATCTTGTTTTGTTTTTTCTTCTATAATTTTCTTTGTTTCGTTATATAAATCTGGGCTTAATTGATTTTTATACTCTTCAATTATTTCCATTGTTCTTTCACGAAGCTCATTATTTAATTTTTCTCTATCCTTTAATATGTTATCTGCTTCTAATAAGCTATCTGAAGCTAAATCTACAGACATATCATCTATTTGTTTATCTATTCTTTCTCTACGTTTTTGTAGAACATCTTTAGAAGTAGAATATAAAGCATCATATTGTGCATCCAAAGCTCTATCTAATTGATATATTTGTTCTTCATCTCTGTTGTAAGCTATGTATAATAATTCTGTTAATTCTTCTGAATCTAGAATTCTTCCTGCAACCTGACAACTTGATAAACTTCTTATTAAGGTTTGCGATCTTGTATATAATTCTGTAAATACCATATTTATAATTTCATCTTTAGAATAATTAGAAACATTTCCTAATTCACTCTTATAGTATGAAACAACCACATATGTTTTTTGTTGTAAAACATTTTGGTTAAAACTCATTCTTCCAATGTAATTTGCAATATCTTGTCCATATTCCAAAACATTTTGTTTTCTTCTAATTTCGAAATCTGTCATATCAACTTGTTTTTGATTTCCTTGTCTTTGGAATTCTACTTTTTGTTTTTGTAGATTTTTTATTTCGTCTCCAATCTCATTAACTTTCTCTCTGTATCCATCTATAGTTTTTCTTAAGTTTAAACTCCTTGTTTGTACATATAATTGAATTGGAAATCTAATAGTATTTAAAAATTCTACGAATCCTCTTTCTACAGCTTCTTTTTCTTCTTCTGATAACAAGTCGTAATTTATTCCTTTACATTGAATTACCATAATATATTGTTGTCTATTTTTTCTTATTATCATATCATCTCTTACTTCATCAAAATCTAATATTTTATCCGTTGTTTCTCTTTGTATTCCATTAAATTCTTTATTAGCTGATTTTACTTCTTTTTGTTTGTTTCTTTCTTCTTCATTTACTTTACTTTTGTACACCAAAAAATAATATGCTATTACTAGTCCTATAATAATTACGACTAAAACTATAAGCATTATGTTTAATCCCATTATAATATTGTCCATATTATTCTTCCTCCTTTGTATTTTCTTCATCATCAGCAACTTTTGTATCAACATAAGAATAAATACGTCTCTTTGCCTTAAATTTTATATATCTATTTATAATTTCATCAAGTGATTCTCCACCAACTTTTTTTGTTACAGCTATACCAGCAATTGTAGGAATTTTGATTGCCCCATACATCCAACCTAATATTCCAAAGATTGCCATAATAATAATTCCTACCATTTTATAATTTAATATCATTCCAAATATTATAAAAAACACAGATCCTATAAGTGCTCCCACACCTGTAGTAATTAATGATTTAGCAGTAAAAATATATAATATTCTTGACTCACCTTTATAGTTTCTTGGAACATAATAAGTACCCATTCTCTATTTCCTCCTTTAGTATATTTTTAAAAATCTTTCATAAAATTATATATAATTGCCCAAATAGCTTGCGCACCAAATACTACAATAATTGATACTACTAATCCAACTAATTGCTTTTTAAGTTTTGCCTGTTCATCTGGACTACTTGCTGTTGCATACTTAATACCCATTATACAAGTTACAATTACCATTACCCCTGCCGCAAAAGCTACTAACATTTGTGCTATTGGCATAATTGTACTTGTTATGTCATTATTGCTAATAACAGTAGTTTGTTTACCGTGATCTATAAAGTCTTTTGCCTGTTCTGACATTTGGTCCCAAGTTTTTACATCTGTAGCAAATGTCGTATTAATTGGAATAAATATTATTGCTATTGCAATTAACAAATTAATAACAAAAAACGTTGACTTTTTCACTTTTATACACTCCTTTTTCCCAAAGTTATACTTATTTTAATTATACTTCATATATGTTTTGATTTCAATAAAATATGAGCAAATGTCTTATTTTTGTAAAATTTTTTACATTATTTTTCTATTTTCTCCATTTTTTAAAAATATATATTTCCGTAAGCAAAAATCCTAAATGTAGAACAAGATAATCTTGTCCAACATTTAGGATTTTTCATTCATCTTTTAAGTTATAATTGGCTCTACCAATTTCTTTTGCAAAACACACAATATGTTTTGTAATAAAAAGTTTATTATTTAATATCTCCAGCAAATCTTATAACTATTGTTACTAGGTTTGTTGCTGCAAAAAATATTATTACTCCTATTACATATGGTACCATTTTTTCCTTTATAGTTGCTTTTTCGTTTGGGCTAGAAAGCATATATTTCATTCCCAATACTAATAATGCAACAAGAGAAGCAGCGGTTCCTCCTATTTGTACAATATTAAGGATTTTACCAGTTTTGGTGTTTAAGTCTGTTACACCAGTATTTCTATATATATCCTTAAAATCGTCTGGATTTATCTCTTCTGCATAAACAAAATTAGCAATATTAGCAATCATAAATACCATAAATATAATAGTTAGTATTCTTATTATTCTTTTTTTCATTATTATCACCATTAGCTTATACTACCAGCAAAGTTCTTAATAATTCCTAATAATGTTGAAGCTGCGAATAATATGATTGCTCCTACAATATATACAACAGCATGTTTTTTAATTTCTGCTTTATCGCTTGGTGCAGCTGAAATATATTTAATAGCTAAAACTATAAGCATAACAACAGCAACTGCAACACCAACTATTTGTGCTATAGAAAGTACTAAATTTCCAATTCTTTTTACAGAACTATCTGCTCCAGTAGATACTGCTGAAGGAGTATAATAGTCAGCAAACACCATAGATGTTGCAAACAAAATTCCTAATAATATAGTTAATACTGTTATAACTTGTGCCATTCTTTTTGAAATCTTCATTGCACGTTCCTCCTCTTATTCATAATATTTAATACTAATACATAACTTTATTATACAACATTTACTTTTTGTTTGCAATATGTTTTATTTTTTTTAAAAAAATGTAAATTTTTTGTAATATTTTAAGCTTTTTTAGCATTAATTATTTTTTCATTATAATATTTAGCAATTAATATATCTAATTCTACACTTATTCTATAAATTATAGCATAATCTAAGTTTTTCTCTATACTTTTATTTAATTTGTCCCTCACTTTGCAAATTTCTTCATTTAACATCTAAACCACTCCTTTTTTTATTTTTTTCTTTTGTATATTTTTATGCTACCATATTTTTACAGCACTTTCAATCGGATATTACTAATTTTTCGCATTTTTTTAAGTTTTCGTATGACGTTTTTATTACTTTTTTCACAAAATAAAAAAAGAAGATACAAAGTTCTCCTTTTTCTACTATTTTATCCTTTTTTAATTTTTTGGCATTATAACAGATAAAATCATTTTTTCTTCTTTAAATTTATTTTTAAGCATTTCGTTTGCATCATTAACATTTATTTCTTTCCATTTTTCTATATCGTCAAAAGAAACAATATTATTCAAATAATCTCTCATAAAACTTCTAGCTATTTGTGATGCATCATTATATGATGTTAAGATTCTTCCATAAATTTTATTCTTTGTTCTATTAAATGTCTTCTCGTCTATTCCTTCATCAATCAATCTTTTTACTTCTTTTTTAAATTTTTCAAATACTTTTTTAGGGTCTTTGGAAGGAGCATATATCATCATATGCGAATATATGTCAGAATATTCGTATTCCAAATCCGGTTCTGCTAAAACTAATCCCTCTTGATATAGCTCATTAAATAATTTAGAATTTTCATCAAAAATACAATTTAAAATTATATTTAGCAACAATTCTTTCTTTACAATATCTGTATCTTCCACTTCATCTTTTATTCCTATTACAAACGTAGGTATACTAACCTCCATTTTTTCCTCTTTAAATTTCTCACAAATCTCAGGCTTTTCTTCCGGATAAATTCTATCTATTTTATCTTGTTTATCCATTTTTTCCATATTTTCTTTTATAAGATTTATAATATATTCTGGTTCAAAATCACCACACACAGCCATAACCATATTAGAAGGATGATAAAAAGTATTATAGCAATCATATAATATATCTTTATTAATCTTATTTATAGATTCTACAGTTCCTGCAACATCAATTCTTACAGGACATACATTATACATGCATTGTAGTGCATTCAAGAAAACTTTTGATATAGGATCATCATCGTACATTTTAATTTCTTGTGCAATTATCCCTTTTTCTTTTTCTACATTCTCATCTGTATAATATGGATGAAAAACATAGTTTAATAACTCCTTAAATGCTGGTTCAAAATTATCTATTGTTTCAAAATAATAAGCTGTGTGGTCATTTGTTGTATATGCATTAGCCTCTACACCCAACGCTGTTAAAGTATCTAGGCTATTTGTTCCATCAGCTTGTTCGAACATTTTATGCTCCAAAAAATGAGCAACTCCATCAGGTATTGTTACTTCTTGCTTTGTTGTAGGCTTTATAAAATGATTATCTATAGAACCAAATTTTGTACCTACTATTGCCATCTTTTTATTTGTATTTTTCTTTGGGATAACAATTACTTTAAGTCCATTTTCTAATTCTTCGAAATATGCCTTTTCTTTTACTGTATCATTTTCAATAACCTTCATTATACCCTCCTAGTTCCTTAAAAAGTATATAGTATTAATATTAATACTATTTGCCACGCTAATAATATTTTCTCTGGAAACATTTTCTATCTTATTTTTATAGTCTTCTACCGTTGTATTATTTCCAGATAATTCATGGCCATAATAATAAGAAATTTCTATATCTTGTTCTTCGGGAATATTATTAATTGTAGCTATTAAAGTTCTTTTAGCTTGTTTAATATCTTCATCTGAAAATTTTCCATCCTTCATATCTTGCAATTGCTGTTTTATTATGCCTAATGCTTTTTCATAATTTTCTATTTCTATGCCTGCTCTAATAAAAATATTAGATTTTAATCTCATATAATTAGAAGACACTGTATAGGCTAAGCTTGCTTTTTCTCTAACGTTTTGGAATAATTTTGAATTTGCACTGCCACCTAAAATAGTATTGTAAACTTGAGCCCAATATTTTTCATCTTCGCTTTGTAATTTTAAATCCATTCCAATAACAATTTTTCCTTGAGCCACATCCATTTTATCTTCTACAAACTTTTCAGTATTCTCATTGCTAGAAGAACCTTTAGTTACATATTCCGGTTCTCTATCGTTTAAACTTTTAATTATTGCATTGTTTTGTAAAATTTCTTTTATATCCAAATTATCTCCAGATACAAAAATATCTATTTTACATTTTGAAATTAAATCTTTATAGTATTCGTATAAATTTTGTGCTGTTATCCCTTGCAATTTTTCTACATATCCATATTTGTAAATACCATATGGTTTACCCTCATACATTTCTTCTACAGTTCTATTTAAAGCATACATTGCTTTATTATCTATCTTAGAATTTATAATTTGTTCTAAGTGATTTTTTTCTTGTGCTAAAAACTCTTCTTTAAACTTACCATCTTCAATATTTGGGTTAAACACAAGATCTAACAACACTTCCATACTCTTTTCTAACAGATTTTCTTTTTTTGGTAAATATTCTTCATTTAAACTTTCCAAATAAAACTTTAAAACATGATTATCGCCTGATTTATCTATACCACAATCAAATTCTGCTCCATAAAGCTCTGCAAGTTTACTCGTTATTTCTTCCCTTGTTTTTAAATTCTTACTACCTCTTTTTAGCATTAATGCAATTAGTGTATCTTTAGTTGCATTCTCGTAAGTAATAGGAAATGTTAGAAACACAGCACAAAGATTTGTTTTAAACTTGTTTGTATTAATATTATGAAATGTAATTCCTTTCTTTAAAATAACTTTATTATATGACATTTAAGTTTCTCCTTTTTTTCTTTTATTCTTAACATTTTTTATTTTTTTATACTATATGGATTTTAAGTACTTCTGTTTTCGTTTTTATTCTATATAATAAATTTCGAAATCAGCAACTTCTCCAGTTTTATTATAATTATTTTTAATATACTCTTTTATTTTTTTAGATTCTTGCCCAATTATATCTTCATCTTTTACTAAAATGAATGTATTTTTTAAGCCTTTAATTTTATTTAATATTCTTTCTTCTCCTTTATATCCCCAATTTCCTAAAAATGGCAAATCAAAATCTTGATAATTCTGTTTTAATTTGATTCTATACATGTTTGCTTCTGATGAAAAAATAATAACATCTTGATTTTTCTCGTTTTTTAATTTTACAAAATTTACTATTTCATTTAATTTATCTTTTAATTCAGGGGTGATTACCATTCCAAAATAAGGGTCATTATATGTTAATTCATTATTATCATTTACTAAATATTTTATATAAGAAATAACAAAACATATATTTATTAGCAAAATAACAATAACAAAAAGTGCTAATATAATTTTTACAATCCTTTTATAGAACACATCTTCTAGTCTAATTACTAATTGTTCTAAAATATAAGTACTGTATACCACAGAGATAAGCATAGCCAACTCTACATGATATTCATTAAATATTGGGTATCCAATTAGCATACTAGGAACCATAAAACATAAAAAAACTATACTCGTATTAACAACCTTATTCTCCGTTGTTATGTTGAATTTTTTCTTAGCAATAATTAGCCCAATAATTGTTAATATTGGAATAAGATAAAAAACTGCAAACTCCCACATAACATAAATATTACGAGTTGCAAAATCACCCATTCCTAAAAAACAATAATTTATAAAATCTTTTAATTGTCCTTGGATTGCTAGTGCAATAATCCATATAGCTGTAATTACTATAAAAACTGAATATGTAGCAAATAATTTCTTTAAAATCTTCTTTATGTCTTTCCTATTAAGATAAATTACACACAATGTTAAGCCTATTAAATAATACATTCCTACATTTTGCTTTGTAGCAAAAATAAGTGCAGAAACAATTCCTTGTTGTATCGGTTTTACCTCGAACTTATCATTTTTTATTATTAAATACATACCCAATAACCAAAAGATTAAAGCTAAAATATTATAGTTTGCTCCGTTTTCATACAAGTTTTTAGAAAATGGTAGAATAATTAAAATTATATAAATAACTGCTCTTGATACTGGTATTTTTAGTTTTCTTAATATATTCAAAATCAAAATAAATATTATTTCGAACATAATTAAGCCTAATACTTTGTAAACAAAAAAATTCATTCCAAAAATACTTAGAAATACATTTGCCAAGTAAAAAAACAAAGGTGTATCTATTATATTGTTTTGTGAATATAATTGTATTCCATTATGTAATTTAAACACATTTGCAAATGTAAACAATTCATCTGTTACTATTAATTTACTTACTATTATTTCAATTCCCCAAAAACATAAAAATATTAGTATTGCGCTATATAAAATCTTATGTTTTTTTATGTGTTCCTTTATCTTTTCTTTCATTCGCTCTCCTCGTTTTGATACATTATTTGTTTAACAATTCTTTTACTACTTCACTAATTGTTTTTCCATCTGCACTTACACCTAATTTAGCTTTTGCTTGTCCCATAACTTTTCCCATATCTTTCATAGAACTTGCGCCTGTTTCTTTTATTATTTCTTCAACAACTGGAATTATTTCTTCCTTGCTTAATTGTTTTGGTAAATATTCTTCTATAATAGCAATTTCTTCTTTAATTTCATTTATTAGGTCTTCTCTACCACTTTTTTCGTAATCTGGCAAAGAATCCTTTCTAGTTTTATCTTCTTTCGCAATAATTTGCATAATTTCGTCATCATTTAGTTCTTTTCCACCATCTTTTTCTTTTTGTAAGATAGCTGCTCTAATCATTTGAACAACATTTTTTCTTACAATATTTTTCTCCTTCATGCTATTTTTTAAATCTTCTAACAATTTTTCTTTTAACATAATAATTCCTCCTTGTAATTTATTTTTTCACATTGAGATTAGTAATGCAAGATTTTTTACATTATTTAATAATAAATTTAGTTATAGACAAATCAAAAAGGTTGGAATCAGATGTACTCCAATTACCAACCTCATTAACTAATTTTATATTAATATTTTCTTTTTCTAGCTGCCTCTGATTTTTTCTTTCTTCTAACACTAGGTTTTTCATAATGCTCTCTTTTACGAACTTCTTGGATAACTCCATTTCTTGCACATTGTCTCTTAAATCTTCTTAAAGCATCTTCTATATTTCCATCTTTTACCTTAACTTCTGATGACATTATATTCCCCTCCTTCCGGCTTCATACAACTGTGGGATAAATTAAACTTTTCTTTATTATTGCTTGTTAAAAGTTTAATCGTCTTACCATTAAGCTTAGGGTAATATTAAAATATAATATCACCGTAACTTTTATAGCTACTCTATTATATATAAATAATAATAGCTTGTCAATATGCAAATCGTCAAATTTTGAACTTTTGGGACGGACCTTAAATGTTCAAATTTTATGTTCACCAACTAGGAGGGATTGGGTGAGTATCCTAAAATCCCTGTTTTTTTATTGCATAGGAAAAGCGAAGAAAACTATTTTCATTTAGTTTCCCTCGCTTTTAGATGCATAATTATTTATTTTATTTTCTGTTATTTCTTATTTGTTTTCTTTTGCACTTTTGTATTATTTTTCTTTTGTCTTTTTGTTAGAACTACTGCGTATCTTAAGGTTACACTTTCTAGGGCTACTAATCCTACTAGAGCTATTAGTAATCCTACTGGAAGTTCACCAGTTTCAACGCTTATTGAGACTGTTGCTTGGTCTGTATTATCTTTGTCATTGCTATCTGCAAAGCCTGGTACGTTATCTGTTTGTATTAATGATACTTCATTAACCTTGTTACCCATATTGTTTCCAGATGTTCTCCAGTTTAATAATACTGTGTATTCTTTTGTTTCTCCAGCTCCTATTTCTGGTATTACCTTAGTAATTGTTGCTCCGCTGTTTCCAGCTCCGCTTCCGCCTGATACTTCCCAAGTTCCATCATTATTTGCTAAGCTCATTCCTGCTGGTAACTTGTCTTCTATTATTGCTCTACCAGAGATTTCTCCAGTGTTCTTAACTTTTATCTTGTATTCTACTTGTACACTTGTACTTTCTGTACTCTTTCTGTAGATATCAACTTTTTCTAGTTTTCCGTTTGTTGCATTTCTTCTTGTACCATTTACAATTATTCCTGTTATTTCTTTTTCTACACCGATGTTAAATGGTTTTGGTTCGTAGTAATAGTAAACATCTATCGTATTATTTACTACATCGTTTCCATTTTCATCCTTTACGATTTCGACTTTCATCTTACCGTTTGGCTCTGCTGGAATTTCGACTAGTTTGTAATAATCGAATTCTTTTGCTGTTGTCTTGTATGAGTCATCTTTTGCTCCATCCATTACTACTTGTGATGATTGCAATTCGCCAGTTTCTGGATTTGTTTCTTCTATTTCTTTTCCTGTTGTTTTATCTACATAGTGTACTATTACTTTTGCTGGTTGATAATAGTAATATGTTACTACTATCTTTTCGCCAGTCATTGTACCTGTTGCATTTGTTGGTAATACGTTATTTCCTTCTTTATCTGTTTTAGCAACTACGTAACTTAAGAAGTCTTTAGATTTAATATCATATTGGTCTCCAACATGTCCTTCATGTAATATTGGTTCTTCTAGCTCTTCGCCAGTTAGGATGTCTATATGATGTTCTTCTACACCTGCAGATCTCTTAGCATAGTAGTATGTAACTACAGTTTTGTTGTTTGTAATATTACCATTTTCATCTGTTTCAACCTTTAATGTTCCGCTTGCATTTGATGGTACTTCTACTAAGTCATAGTCTTCGAATGTCTTTTGCTCTGTTGTGTAACTGTCGCCTTCGTGTTTTGTATCATCAATTACCGAATTAGTTAATTCTTCACCAATCGTTTTATCTACATAATGTACTTCTAACACTGCTTTCTTTATGTAATAGTAATTAACTGTTACAAGGTCCTCTCCCATTACTCCACTTGAGTTGTTTGGAAGTTTTGTTGTTACTAAATCATATCCTTCAAAATCTTTGCTTGGTATGTCGTAACTGTCTCCTACTTGAACATTATGTTGTTCTGTATATAAGATTTTTCCTGTCTTGTCATCTATGTGGTTTTCTAGCAATCCAGTGTAAACTGGCTCGTAGTAGTAAATTAATGTCTGCTCTTCTTTTGTCATCTTAATTGTTGTCTTTTCTGGGCTTTCTACTAATTTGTATCCTACGAAGTCTTTTGAGTTTGTTACGAATTCATCTCCGACTAGTCCTTCCTTAGTGTATGGAGCTTCTAGGTCTTTAATTTCTTCGTGTGTTTCTGGATCTCTAGCCACATATCTTACTGTTGCTTTTGTGTTTTGTAAGTAATAGTAAGTTACGTTTGTATCTACAACTGTCATAGTTCCTTCAGTGTTTCCACTATTAGAAACTAATGTATACGTTTTTCCGTCTTTATCGATAGTTTCTTTGCGATGTTCAGTATCAGTATTATACTTATCATCCACGTGTCCATCGATTTGCTCGTTTGCTGCTAATACTAGGTTATTTGCGTCGTCTGAGTCCTCATCTTTTTCTAAGTAATGAATTATTACTTTAGCTGGTTTTAATCTGTAATAATATATTACTTCTTGTGGGTTTTCTTCGTCTAATTTCTCGATTGTTCCACTAGGCTCTCCGACTGTTGCATTTTGGACTAACTCATATTTTTCGTTTACATTGCTTGCCTCAGAAGTTGCATAAGGGTCGCCCTCTTTGCCTTCTATTACTACATCCGGAATTTCGTTTCCGTTAACATCTGGAACGCGTCTCTCTGTAGTACTTCCGTCCGGTTTCATTATGTAATAGTGTACTGTTACCCTTCCATATTTGTTCGTATTTGTAACTGTTTTGCTTCCACTATCAATTGAAGCTTCATAGTATTTTAAGTCTCCTTCTGTTTTCTCTTCTTCTGTTAATGTGTATACAATTTCATTATTTGAAGAATCGTATTTTGGTAAGTTCTTAAACATATCGTTCCATTTATTTGGATTGTCGCTATCAAGTGTTGTTGTACTTCCTGATGTGCCTGGTTTTGCTAACTCTAATGTTCTTACGCTTCCATCGCTACCTGTTAACTTAAATACTACTCTTGTTGGACGTTGTCCTAATTTATCAGTATCATCATCCCAAACTTTGCTTACTGGAATATTTACTATAAATCCTGTTGTGGTTGTCCAGTTTGATGTTACTTCATCACTTGTTCTGTCCGGTGTTTCATACTCAATATGTGCTTTTACAACATTTTCGATACTTACTGTATCTTGACTTATTCCTTCATATACAACTTTTATTTGTTTATCTATTGTTACTTCTTTTCCTTCTGTCATTTGTATATCTTGAACTTGTTGTTCCCAAGTGATTGTATTGCTTTGTGCATCGTATGTTCCGCCATCTAAGTTAGATTTTTCTTCATCTATTGCATATGGTAATTGGTCTACCAATACAATCTTAGCATTTCCTTCATAGTCTGATATCTCTGCCTTGTAACTTATGTTATATGTTATTTCTTCATCTAGACTATCTACCTTTGATGTTCCTGTTTTAGATATACTTTGTTCTTCTTTTGGCTCTACATATGTTTGCTCTGGCTCCTCTGGAACTTTTTTATCTTGTCCACCATCATTGATGTAAGCTGTATTTTTAATATTTTTTCCATCTGTTAATTTGTTTACAGTTACTTGGAATTCAACTACTTTTTCTTCGTCAATTCCTAATGTGACGCTTATTCCGTTTTGTAAATCTGTTGCTGTCTTGCTACTATCTGCTACATCTCCAATTTTAATGCTTCCGTCTACAAATGTTGTTCCTGCAGGTACTGTATCTTTTACAAGTACTGTACCGCTTCTTGTTCCATCATTTCTTACTCTTATTCTGTAAGTAATTGTGTCGCCTTCTTTTACTTTAGTTCCACTTGCCGGGTCAGATTCTTTATGAGCTGAAATGTTTGGTTTTGTTACAGTAGTTGTAACTTCGTTTGTTGGTTCATTATCTATTGTAGCTGTATTCTTTAATTCTTTACTGTAAACGCCATCATCCAAATTGTCTACAATTCCTGCAAATGTTACATCTACACTACCTTCTGCTGGAACTTCTACTTGTATTCCACTCTTTAGGTTCTGCTCTGTGTAAACTGTTCCTGTAGTTCCTACCATTATTTGTGTATTATTATCAAATGTTAATCCTTCTGGTAATGTATCTCTTAATGTAACTGTCTTTGCTAAGTTTCCACTATTTGTTATTCTTACAGTATATGTTACTTTTTCTCCTTCTGTTGTTTCCTCCTTATCTACCGTTTTTTCGCTACTAATTATAGCCTTGAATATTGTGCTATCAAATTTATCCGTTGTTTCATCACTTGTTTTTTCTGGAGTAAGTAACTTAATACTTGCTTTTACATTATTTGTTATTTTGTCTAGGCTCATGTCTAAACCAGTATATACAACTTTAATGTTTTTAGTAATGTTTACAGTACCTTTACCATTGTAACTATCTAGGTCTGATACATTTTCTGTCCATGTGATAGTTCTGCTTGCAGAATTATATGTTCCTCCATTTAGGTCTGATTTTTGCTCATCTATTGCATAAGGTAATGTATCTACAATTGTTACTTCTGCATCTCCCATATAGTCTGTTATTTGTGCAGTATATGTTACAGTATAATTTACTTCTTGGTTTGCAGATGTAATTCTGTCTGTTCCTGTCTTCTCAACAGTATTTGTTACACTCGGTGTTTTTAATCTGTAATAGTAAATTACTTCTGTGTCTGCTTCTGAAATTTGTCCTTTTGCATTTTCAGGTAATTTTTCTTGTACTAATTCATAGTTTTGTTTTATGTTGTCTGCTGGATTTGTTGTATAATCATCGCCTTGAGCTCCTTCTATTGTTTCGTCTGGAATTTCTGTTCCGTCCGTGCTAGGAACTCTTGTTGTTGTAGTTTTTCCATCAGTATCCATAATGTAATGATGTACTATTACTTTTCCGTATTTGCTTACATTTGTTACTGTCATTGCGTCTTGGTCAACAGTACCTTTTTCATAGAATTTGTTTTCTAAATCTTTTTCATCAACTGTATATTTTATTTCATTACCATAATTATCATATTTTGGTAAATCGTTAAATGTGTATGCCCATTTGTTTGCATTAGATGGGTCTGCATTCGCTTCGGCTGTTAGCACTTGTTCATATGAACTGTTTACTCCTTCGCCTGTTCCTGTAAGTGTTAAAGTTACACTTGCTGGACGCTTTCCGGCTAAGTTGTCCTTATCGTCCCATATCTTTGTAACTGTTACAGATGTCTTTTCGTCTGGAACTTCGAATGTATTTGTAACTGTTTTGTTTTCTTGGCTTACAACTGTATTTTCTGCTGTGTAGAATTTATTATTTAATTCTTCTTCGCTTAACGTGTATACAATTTCGTCTCCATTTACAGAATTGTATTTTGGTAATCCTGTAAATGTGTATAACCAACGATTTGTATCTGATTTATCCACATTATCTACTGTTAATGTGTGTTTATATGGGTTACTTCCATCATTTGCGTCATTTCCTGTTAACACTAATGTTACTGAGTTTGGACGTTTTCCGGCTACGTTTCCGTTATCGTTCCATACTTTTACAACTGGCACTTCTATTGTGTCGTTTGGAACAGCAAATTTATTTGTTATAGTCTTAGAACCTTGGTCTACTTTGCTGTTTACGCTTGTGTAGTAGATATTATCTAATTCCTCGCTTAGCACATAATTTATTTCGTCGCCATTTGCGTCATATTTTGGTAAATTATCGAATGTATATCTCCAATTATTGCTATTTGAAGAATCTGCATTTATTTCTGATGTTAATTCTTGCTTATATGTTTGTCCATTTCCTTTTAATACTAATGTTACTGAGCTTGGACGTTTTCCTGCAGAGTTGTTGTTGTCATCCCATACCTTTGTTACTGGTACTTCTATAGTGTCGTTTGGAACAACGAATTTATTTGTAATTGTATATCCTTCTGCCATGCTTCCACTAATATTTTTGTTCTCTGCTGTATAGAATATGCTTTCTAAATCAGCTTCATCTGCTGTGTAATTTATTTCTTGTCCTTGTGCATCATATTTTGGAACACTGAATGTATGGCTCCATCTGTTTGTATCTCCACCTACTGCATCGTCTACAGTTACTGGTTCTGAAGCTACTACACTGTCTCCATTCTTAACTTGTAATGTTACACTTGTTGGTCTCTTGTTCGCACTGTTGCTATTGTCATCCCAAACCTTTGTTACTGTTACATCTATCTTGTCGCCTGGTACTTGGAATGTGTTTGTAACTGTTCTAGCTCCTTGGTCCACGTTAGATTTAATATAAAAATCATTATTTAAATCTTTCTCGTTTATTGTATAAACTACCTCGTTACCATAATTATCATATTTTGGTAGGTCTGTGAATGTGTATTCCCAAGTGTTTGTGTCTCCTTGGACTGCATCTGAAATTGTTACTTCCTGTTCTTTAGAAATATCAACTCCTTGTCCTTTTCCTGTAAGTGTTAACGTTGCACTTGTTGGACGTTTGTTATTAGCATTGCTGTTGTCATCCCAATACTTCTTAGCTGTAACAGTTATCTTATCATCTGGTACGCTAAATGTATTTGTTACTGTCTTGTTTTCCTGGTCAATATTTGTAACATAGAAGTTGCTGTTTACATTTTCTTCGCTTAGTGTATAAGTAATTTCGTCACCTGTATTTTGATTGTATTTTGGTAAGTTTCTAAATGTGTAAGTCCATTTATTTGAATCTACCAAATCTTTATTATCATCAGTTAATGTTTGTCTATATGGACCACTTCCATCACTACCATTTAATACTAAATCTATACTTTCTGGACGTTTTCCTGCAATATTACTGTTATCATCCCAAACTTTAACAACCGGTATATCAATTTTATCGTCTGGTGCGTTAAATGTATTTGTTATTGTATATCCAGAATTCATATTTCCAGTGATGTTGCTGTCATAGAATTGATTTTCTGTTAGCTCTTCCACAGTATAATTAATTATATCTGCATAACTATCATATTTTGGAATATTGTTAAATGTATATTGCCAGTTATTACCACTGTTTAATTTTGCTGTTTTAACCGTTTCTGTTCCATTCTTTAGCGCTACTTCTACTTCGCTTCTCTTGTCTTGTTGCTCTGCTGTGTCAACCCACTCTTTCCTTACTGTTACACTGGTTGTATCTGTTGGTGCTTCGAATTTATTTGTTATTGTAAATCCGCTATCCATACTTCCTGTTATTGAGGTTTGTTTATATAAAGCGCTATTTGGATCTCTTTCTGCCAAAATCTCGTATGGATAATAATCATAACATTCGTTTCCATTTTGGTCGTATTTTAGTAAATTAAATGTATATGACCATCCATTAGAATTTGATAATGTAACAGGTGCTGCTGTATCTCCACTACCACTTATTCCTACCTGTATTGAAGCAGGACGTTTGCCTGCAGCATCATTGTTATCATCCCATTTTTTTGTTACTGTTATTTGAATGTACTCAGGTGGCAATGAAAATCCATTTGTTATTACGAATCCATCATGCATATTTCCTGTTGTGCTTTCGTAATTATAGAAGATATTTGCACATGTTTCTTCTACAGTGTAATTTATTTCGTCACCATTTTCATCATATTTTGGCATTCCTGCAAATGTGTATTGCCAATTTTCTGCTTCTGTCATCTCGTGAGAATATCTGCTATCTGAATAATTTCTTACACCATTTGCTAATAAGTAGAATGTAACACTTCCATCTGTTCTTCTATGTGCTCGTTCTGGGGTGTCATCCCATGCTTTTGTTACTGGTATATCTACAGTTTCGTTTGGCACCTCGAATGTATTTGTTACAGTATATGTTGATTGACTAATGCTTGATTGATAGAATTTATTGTTTTCTTCATCGCTTTGCTCTTCTGCTATTGTGTATTCTATTTCATCACCGTTTGCGTCATATTTTGGTAAATCGTTAAATGTATATTCCCAAGTATTTGGGTCGTCCACTACATTTCCTATATTTAATGTAGTTTTTTCTGTTCTTCCATTTCCGCTTACTAAAATTGTTACAGAGTTTGGACGTTTTCCTGCACTGTTACTGTTATCGTTCCATACCTTTTTAACTGGAATAGAAACTGTTTCGTTTGGTACCTCGAATTTATTTGTAACAGTCATCGTTTCTTGGCTTACTACTGTATTTGCTGTTGTATAGAATATATTGCCAAGGTCTTCCTCGCTTAATGTATATACAATTTCATCACCATTTACGCTATTATATTTTGGCAAGTTTTTGAATGTATATAACCATCTGTTTCCATCGCTTTGGTCTGCATCGTGTCCACTTAATGTTATCTTATGTGGCTTACTTCCATCATTTCCTGTTAATACTAATACTACATTGTCTGGTCTCTTGTTTGCGGTGTTGTTGTTATCGTCCCAAACTTT
>CALXKK010000003.1 GCA_944388935.1 uncultured Clostridia bacterium
ATTATACTATTTAGAGAAGAAAAAGAAAAGGCACTAAAATTAATTAGTGCCAGCGTGAACGAAGTTCACTTTTCTTGGCTTTTAAAAAATTATAAAGGTAATTGAATAAAAAATATTTATATTTAATTGATTTTATGATAAGATTTATACGAAAAAAATTCAAAGGAGAAAAAAATGCAATTAATAAGTTTTAATAAGTATAATAATACAAAACGTCAAGGTAAATTAAATAGAAAAAAAGTTTTCATTATTGTAATTATAGTTATTATTTTAATTTTATTAGCAGTATTTACAAGTTTGTATATACTTAATAAAACATTTAGAAACAATGTAGATAAATATATTTTTAGAAAAAATATAGAAGAAAATAACGGACCAGTAATAGAATTGCCATCACAGGTAGATAACAATAATATCTTAGCATATGACAATTATATAGGAATATTAAATAAAAGTATTTTAAATATATATTCAACAAGTGGAAAAAAAGAAAAAGAATTAGAAGTAGAAATTAGTAGTTGTATTTATGATACATCAAATAGATTTTTAGCAATGGCAGAAAAAGAAGGAACAAAGCTAGAGCTTATATCTGGAACAGATATATTATGGAAAACAGATATAGAAGGAAGTATAGAAAAAATATTTGTTAATAAAAATGGATATGTTTCTGTTGTTATAACTGGGACAACGTATAAAAATGTTATCATAACATATAAACCAGATGGAACAGAGTTATTTAGAACATTCTTAGGTAAGACTACTGCAATGGATGTAGAAATATCAAATGATAACAAATATTTAGCATATGGCGAAGTAGATACATCTGGAAGTTTTATTCAATCAAATGTAAAGATATTATCTATGGAAAAAGCACAAACAGACCCAAATAATTCTACAGTATATATTTATCCGGCAGAATCAAAAGAAATTATTGCAGAATTAAAATATCAAGATAATAATAAATTAATCTGTATGTATGATGATTCTATACATGTTATAGAGGACAATTCGGATAAAAAGATATTAGATATTTCTGATGCTAAAAATACATTTGCAGACATAAACTTAAAAAATAGTGTTGTATGCATAACAGAAAAATCTTCAGGATTGTTTGCAAATATTGATGTAGAAATAACGAATGTAACTAACAATAAGAGTAATGTTTATAATATAGATGGAGTAGCATCAAGTATTAAGACTTTGGAAAATGTAATCGCTGTAAATCTAGGGACAGAGGTATATTTCGTAAATTCAAGCGGATGGTTAATAAAGAAATATGAATCATCAACAGAAATAAATGATATAATTCTAGGTTCAAGCGTAGCAGGAATTGTTTATTCAGATAAAATAGAGATAGTAAATTTGTAAAAAGGATGAAAATACTTGTAACTTTAGCCATGAGAAAAAAGCTTGTGGCTTTTGCTACAGATTGTCCGAGGAGGAATATATGAATATTTTAGTAGATCTTATAGTTGTTTTTATACTTTTTATTTGTATTTTCTTTGGAGTAAAAAGAGGTTTAACAGGGGTAATTGTTAGATTATTATCAATAGTATTATCATTGATAATTTCATTAATATTATTTAAGCCAATTTCAGGTTTAATAATGGACCATACTAGTCTTTATGAGAATTTAACAAGCTCAATAGAAACATCATTAAATTCAAAAGAAGAAAATACAGAAAAAGAAACAAGTGCGGAGCCAAATGTAATGCTAGATGCAATAAATGAGCAAGTAGAAACAGTAAAAGATAATGCGAATAATGCTATTGCAAAAAGTATTGCAGAAGCAATTATTAATTTGATTGTTTTAGTTGTTTTATTTATAGTTACTAATATTATATTATTTTTCTTGAAATTTATTTTTTCAGCAGTAGCTAAGTTACCAATAATAAAACAAATAGATAAACTTGGTGGCTTTATATATGGCCTAATAGAAGCATTATTAATTATTTATATTATTTTAGCAATATTATCATTTATAAATATACCAGAGTTGCAATTAGCTATAAAAACATCATATTTAACATCAATCTTATATAATAATAATTTATTGTTAATGATTTTCTTTTAAAGATAAAAAAACAACCTCTACTTTTGATAAAGGTTGTTTTTTTGCGCTTAGAGAAAAATGAAAGATTTTAAAGGTAAATAAAAATGTATGTTAGAATCTGAAACTTAAAGTAAAATTATTGAAGTTTAGTATTTTTTCTGCTATACTTTAGATTATACTTATAATAGGAGTGAAAAAATTGGCAAATAAACATATGAAGAATAATATAGATAATAAGAAAAAAAGAAATAATAAGCAAAGAACTACGAATAATAGTAGAAATAGATCAAGCACAACAAATAAATCAAGAAAAACAAGAAATAAAAGGAACCATAAAGTTGCAAAAAGAGTTCTGGTAGTTATTATAGTAATATTAATAGTTTTAGCAGGAGTATTTACAAGTAAAGTAGTAATGAATGGAGGAGGTCTAAAAGGTCTACTAGCTACGCTATTTGGACAATCAGAAGAAACAAGAAAAAATATGTCGGAAATTCAATTTCTAATTATGGGAGAAAGTTTGAATTTGACTGATACAATTATGATTGGTAGATATGACCCTAATTCGCAAAAAGCATCACTAGTTTCTGTACAAAGAGATACGTTCATCGGAGATAATCCTAAGAAGGCAACTGCATACGATAAAATAAATTCAGTATATCAGGGTAAATATCCTGAGAAAACATTAAAGGAAATAAACGAGTTAACTGGATTAGATTTACAATATTATGTAGTAATAGATACTCAAGGATTAAAAGATTTAGTAGATGCGATTGGTGGCGTAGAATTTTATGTTCCAATGGATATGGAATATGACGATACTAGTCAGGATTTGCATATCAATTTAAAAGAAGGAATGCAAAAATTAAATGGAGACCAAGCTGAACAAGTATTAAGATTTAGACATAATAATGATGGAACTACCTATCCAGAATCTTATGGAACACAAGATACAGGAAGAATGAGGACACAAAGGGACTTTATATCAGCTTTGCTAAAACAAACTTTAAAACCAAGCAATATATTAAAAATAGGCGAATTTATAGACATTGCTAACAAAAATATAGAAACAAACATACCAATAGATACTTTAAAAGACTATATTCCATATGCAGTAGAGTTTTCTACAGATAATTTAAGAACAGCTACTTTGCCGGGAGAACCAAAGGAAATGAATGGTGTATGGCTATATTTAACAGATGATGAAGAAGCTCAAGCCATGATAGCACAGTATTTCTTTGATTGCCCAACAGAAGATGAAGTAACAAATGAAATGCCAACTCTTCAAATATTAAATGGAACTAGCGATTTTAGTAAATTAAAAGAGGTGGTAAACAAATATAAGGAAATGGGATATAATGTTTTAAAAGTAGGAAATACAGAATCAAAGGTAAAACAAACTAAAATAACAAACAGAACGAAACAAGATAGTACAACAGTAACAGCAGTAAAAGATGTAATAAAACAAGGGGCAAAAACAGAAACTGGTAAAGATACAGAAGATGTAGATTTTACTGTAACAATTGGACAAGATTATTAGGAAATTGGGGGACGGACTTAAAAGTTCAAATTATTTACATAAAAAATGAACTTTAAGGACCGTCCTTAAAGTTCAATAATCTATCTTGCTTTATAATATCCGCTTGGTCTTACTGGAGGTTTTCTTCTTCTTGATTTTTTTCTTGTTTTTCTATTTGGCTTTTCGAATAATATTAATATCAAAGCAATTATTGCAACTACAATAACAACATATAAAACATAAGATTTTTTTACTTCACTTCCAGCTTTCAAGTTAATTGTATATTGAATATTATCTACAGTATATTTTGCAGTACCAACTATTGTATCTTTTTTAATTGGTGCTTGTAAATTTTCATTTAAAGTTATTTCAGGTTGAGTTGTATCATTTAGTTTATCATTAGTAACAATTGTATTAATTCCAGACTCTGCAATTAAATTTAAATTCTTAGTAGCAGAAGTTGCGTTTTTAACATCTATAGTTGTAACGATATCACCCGTTTTTACAATATCTTTTTTAGAAAAATTATCAAACCCGTAATTAAACAAAGTTTTTGTATCATTATATCTGTTAGCATCGGTAGAAGCTTTTAAAACAACGGAAATTAGATTTTTTCCATCTTTTGATGCAGATGATATTAAACAATTTTTAGCAGGTGTTGTAAATCCTGTTTTAATTCCTACTGCATATTCATAATAATTGTCACTTTGTTTTTTTATTAAATCGTTAGTTGTTATAAGAGTTCTATCTATTCTAGAATATTTATTAGTACTAGGTAAAGTATAAGAGGCTGTAGATACGATTTGTCTAAATGTGTCGTTCTTCATAGCTTCTCTAGCTATAACTGCTAAATCATAGGCTGTTGTGTAATGATTATCATCATGAACTCCGTTTGGATTTACAAAATGAGTATTTTTACATCCTAGCTCTACTGCTCTTGTATTCATCATAGAAGCAAAGCTATCTATACTTCCGGCCACATGTATAGCTAAAACATTGGCAGCTTCGTTCGAAGATGGTAATAATAAAGCATATAATAGATCCTTAATAGTTAATTCTTCTCCCATTTTTAGTAAATCGGAAGAATAACCTGAAGGAACAGATGTTATAGCTTCTGATGTAACGGTTGCAACATCATCTAATTTGCAATTTTCTAATGTTAACAAAGCAGTCATAATTTTAGTTGTACTTGCAGGCTCTCTTTTTTCGTATGCTGATTTTTCGTATAAAACTTTTCCAGTATCTTCATCAATTAAAATCGCAGATTCTGCATTGATATTTAAGTTGTTGTCGTCTGCGAAAGTACTTACGGGTAGTATAATTGACAAACATATGATACTTGCCATTAAGCATAAAATAAATTTTTTGAATTTCATATTTTTACTCCTTTATAAGAATACATATATAATATATTATATTTCGACAAATTTCAACTTTTTTTGCGAATATATTTTTGCTAAAATAAAGCAATCCGTTAGGAACAGGAGGTTTTATGGATAAATATAATTTAAAAAGATTTAGGAGGTCAGATGATTAAAATTAATTTTAAGGATTATAAAGTAATAATTGGAATTATTTCTCTTATAATTATTATCTTTTTATGTGTATATTTTTATACACGTAGTAACATGGAAAATGAATATAATGAGATAGAAAATTACGATATATTACAAAATGAAACAAATAATGATATTGTTATAGAAGATGATGATAGTACGAAAATAATGGTACATGTAACAGGAGCAGTAAAAAATGCAGGCATAGTAGAAATAAAAGAGGGCGCTAGAATTGCGGATGCAATAGATGCTGCAGGAGGTTTTGCAGATAATGCAGACATATCGCAAATAAATTTGGCATATCAATTAGAAGATGGTCAGAAAATTTACATACCGGCTATTAACGATGAAAAAACAGATGGAAGCGAAAAGGTGCTTCAAAAAGAATATGTAACAGATGAACCTGGAGATGAAGTAATAGTAGAAGACGAAGAAACAAGTGTTAAGAGTAAGGAAAGTGCAAAAATAAATATTAATACTGCAGAGCAAAGTGAATTGGAGGAAATTCCTGGAGTTGGAGAGGCTACAGCATTAAAGATAATAGAGTATAGAAAAGCAAATGGAAAATTTAAAAGTATAGAAGATATAAAAAATGTGAGTGGAATAGGTGATAGCAAATTTGAAAATATGAAAGAATTAATTTGTGTAAAATAGTTAAATTCGTAACTATGAATAAAAAATTTATAATAAAAATATTAATGATATTGATAAAAAAATAATAATATATTAAAATAGATACATAAATTATAAAAGAAGAAACAATATAAGATAATTGTTGTTTAAAAAAGGAGAGTACATTTATGACAAGTAAACAACGTGCTTACCTAAGAAGTTTATCTAATCAGATAGACTCTATATTCCAAGTAGGCAAGCAAGGTATAAGTGATAATTTAATAAAACAAATTAATGATGCTTTAAAGGCAAGGGAATTAATAAAGATAAAGGTTTTAGAAAATGTAGAAGCACCAATAAAAGATATTGCGGAAGAAATTTCGTTGCAAACGGATTCAATTATTGTGCAAATTATGGGCAACAAAATAACTTTGTATAAAAGAAATAAAGATAAAACGAAGATAGTATTGCCAAAATAGAATTTTATATTTTGGAAAAAATAAAAGTAGTTTTGTGAAAAAAACAAAGCTACTTTTATGTTTTTAATATAACATCATTAAATTATTTCATATAACATTTTTTATAAAAATTTCTTTTCCGTTATTATCTATAAAGCGAAGATTGGGAAAAGTTTTTTTCATATAATTATCAGAAAAAATATGGCTATTTATAAAAGTTGCCATTTTTCCGTAAGTTTTAGGCGAAATATTATAATATTTATCTATTGCTCTTGTTTTGTACATAGAAATTGAATATATGGTAGCAAAAGTATCAAATACTAAAAATGCAACAATTATTATTTCAATTGTTAAAGATAGGCTATTAGTAAACTTGTAAATTATTTTATCTACTAATGGTTTAAACCAGCGAATTAAAAATATGGATAAAATTCCCCAAAACAAAGAATATATAAGAGCAATTCTTCCATTTAAATTTATATCTAAATATGAATAATCCCAAAATCTAGTTGCATAAATAGCTTCCATAGCAAAGCTTAGGAAGTATTCCAAAAAGCTACCTAATAAAACTCCATATATAAATAATTTTATAGGATGATCTTTATATTTGTTAAGGAATATAATTAGTAAAGTAGCACCAACACCATAAATTGGGCAAAAGGGACCAAATACTAATCCTTTTCTGCTTTCAATTACTCCCGTTGTCTGATAACAATACACAGTTTCAAGTACAAGTCCCAAAATGCTAAATAGCGTGAAATACCAAAGAATTTCGTGTAAGGAAATTCCAAATATTGTAATAGAGAATTTTGAATCTTTAATTTTTTTATTAGTTTTCATAGCACTCCTTAATATTATTAGTATAACACGATATTCCAAAATTATGAAAAAGAAAAAAATTAGAACGTATTTTTCTAAGCGAGATATAAAAACGGTCGGGTGCAATTATTGCACCCGACCGTAAAATTTGGCCATAAGTTGTTTAGATCCTGTCGCTGAATGAATCACAATTGTTAGCATCACACCATTCGTTTATACCGGGGCGTTGTTCATCCCTGAATTCATAAAACGATTTATTACAAATGTCGTTGAATCCAAAGGACTTATATACCTTAGCCTTTAAAATCCGGTGTAGTGTGCTGAGTGGATACTGTTGCTGACTGTATGTGTCAAAAGCCCATCCGTTATTGATATAAAGGACATGTATTTTAAAATATCTCCCATCAAATGCTGGGTCTTTCACTTCAAGAGAAGATTTTTTTATTGCAACAAATTCTATCTCTCCTTTTTTTAAGGTGTTTAACAGTTCGTAACAGGTGGTGTAACAATAACCAAGACAGTCTTGAGTCAATATGCTATCATACAAATCAGGATTACTAATCCTAATCGTTTCAAAATCAGCCTTAGATAAAGCTTTTCCTCTGGTAGTATAAATCCAAAAGTATATTTTCTGTGCCACTGAGTCTGAAAAAGTCATCAGCGGTTCATGAAAAAATATTAATACTAATGAAAAAATACCAAAGTAAATTAGCATGTATATGCCAAGAGCAAGCTGTGTGATTAAAGCATCTTTCGAACCTTCGCATGAGACGACGATAACTGATGGTATTAGAGGCTGAATCAGTATAGCTATCAAAAATACTACCAGCGTAATAAATCGAATTATACAGAGATGCATAAACATCTCAACGAACATGTCTTGCGTTTGGGAATCCATTCCTTTGCAAAAGAACCTCCGAAAAAAATATTTGACCATTTTTTACCAACTTTCTGTACTAGACTTTCTGCCTGTGTCAACATAAACTATTGTATCACAAAATTACAATTTTTAAAAGAGTAGTAATATGTTATAAAATTATTTATTTTAGAAGGTTAATATGGTATTATATCAATAATTTAGTTGTAATACTTAAAAAAGGAAAGTAAAGAAGTATTGAAGTTAGAAAAAATACCTAAAATTATTTAAGGTGGAGAAAATTATGGATTTAATTAAATATAAAAATATAAAATTAACTAAAAATATTAATGAGGCTAATTGTATAACACATTCTGGAAGATTTCATGTTGATGATGTTATATCAACTATATTTCTTAGTAAAATAATTGAAGATGTTGTTTTAATGAGAGTTCCTATTATAGAAAATGAGAATTTAGAAAATAAAATTGTGTATGATATAGGACTAGGAGAATTTGATCATCATCAAAAGAATAGGAATGGCCAAAGAGAAAATGGAATTTATTATTCATCAATAGGATTGTTGTGGCAAAAATTTGGTAAGGGATATTTAGAAAAAATAAAAGTAAAGAACGAAAATAAAACTTTTGAATATATCGATAAAGAATTAATACAATACATTGATGCAGCAGATAATATGCAAACAGAGTATTTGGAAGATAAAATTATGCCAGATTTTATAAAACTATGCAATCCAGAATGGAACGAAGCTATATCTGAAGATGAAGCGTTTTTAAATGCATTAAGATTAGCGGATGAATTTTGGAATGTATATATTAAACATGCGGTTGCCGAAGTGGATGCGACAGAAATAATTTTGAAGAAAATAGAGGAATGTAGTGACTGCTATTTAGTTTTAGAAAAGGAAATGCCATACAAAAAAGCAATAAAACTTTCTAATAGTAAAATAAAATACATAATATTAAAATCTCGTAGAGAAGGATACGAGATTAGGGCAGTAACGGATTCATACAAATTTAAAGATGAATTAGTTAGAGCCAAAGATATAAATGTTGCAAGAAAATTAACTGGTATAAATGACTTAATATATGTGGATATCCACGGAAAGTTATGTTGTACAAGAACATTAGAAAGTGCAATTAAACTTATTAGATACAATGAAGAACCATGTAAAAATTAAAAAAGTACATTTTACTTTAATGTAGGGGGTGAGAAGCATTAGACAGGATAAAAATTACTATGCTATAATAGATTTATAGGAGATGATACATTTGGAAGATAAAATTGAAAAGATTTTTAAATTATTATCAAAGTGGTATAAATATCCAAAATACCAACTAGAAAGAAGATTAGATATATTTTTCTCCATATATTTACCAGAAATACTAAAAGAAAGAGGTATATATATTGATATAGATGATATATTTCCAGAATTTCCTTTGAAAAAAGAAAATAACCAAAGTACAAATGCAGATTATGCGATATTTGAAAATAAAGATGATGAAGTAACTCTATATTTAGTTGAATTAAAAACGGAAATGAATTCCATTGGTATTTCACAAACTGATTATTATAAAAAAGCTCAAAAAAAAGATTTAATTGATATATTAGGAGAAATAATTGAAATACAAAAAAATAGTAGACAGTGGAAAAAATATGATAAATTGTTAGAGAATATAGAGAAAAGATATAATTTTATTAAAAGCAATTTTAAAGTAGCCGGAAAAAAGAACAAATGGGTAATAAATGACAATAAATCAAATATTTTAGGAAATATTAAAATTATATACATAGTTCCAAATAATGAAAAAGATAAATTATTAAAAGAAGAAAATAATTTTCAGGTAATTTATTTTGATGACATTATCAAACTTATAGAAAATAAATATAAAGATAAATTATCAAAAGAATTTTGTAGCCTTTTAAAGGAATTAAAAAAAGGAGTTTAAAAATGCAAGTAAAAATAATAAAAGGAACAAATCAAATAGGTGGAGTATTTACTGAAATATCATCAAAAGAAGCTAAAATTTTAATAGACTTCGGAGATGATTTAGATGGCATAAAAAGACTAGAAAATATTGAAGGCTTAACAACAGGGAAACCAATTTATAATGGAGTATTTATTACACATAATCATCAAGATCATATGGGAAGAATAGATGAAATTTCAGATAAAGTGCCAGTATATATGTCCGATTTAAGTAGAAAAATCTATGAAACAGTATTTTGCTTTTCAAAAAACAAAGGTAAGATCCATAGAAAAACTATAAATCTTGAAGAAGAAAAAACAATTACTATAAGAGATATGAAAATAACACCTTTTATTGCAGATCATAGTGCATATAATTCTTTTATGCTTTTAATAGAGTCAGAAGGAAAAAGAATTTTACACACAGGAGATTTTAGAAATCACGGATATAAAGGGGTATTATTAGAAAGTACACTAAAAAAGATAGGAAAAATAGATTTACTAATAACAGAAGGAACTACACTTTCAAGAAAACAAGTAAAAAGTAAAACAGAAGCAGAGTTGGTAAATGATATAGTAGAGAAAACAAAAGATTATGACCAAGTTTTAATGTTAATGTCTACAACAAATATTGATAGAGTTACAACAATGCAAAGAGTAGCAAATAGAACTGGAAAAACAGTAATACACGATATAGTTTTAAGCAATGTATTACAATTAGTAACACAAAAAATACCAAATGCTTTAAATTCCAAAAATGTTGGAGTTTATTTGCCAGGTAGTGTATATATAAAAAAAGATAAAGAAGAATATAAAAAATATATAGAGCCATTTCAAGAAAGAATAAATGAAACAGGAAAATTACTTCACGGAAAATTCATAATGAATATTCGTGTTTCAATGTTAAAAGATATAGAGAGATTAAAAGATAAGGTTTTAAATAATTGTTGTGTTGTTTATTCTATGTGGGAAGGTTACAAAAAAGAAGAAATTTATAAAAAATTTTTAGATAGAATGAAAGAATTAAATATAGATGTTTTTAATTTACACGTAAGTGGGCACGCAGATTACACAGCTTTTAATCAAGTAATAGAAATAATAAAGCCAAACGCAGTAATACCAATGCACACTGAGAATAAAGAAAAAATTAAAGATTTTACAGATAAAGCTGTTATATTGGAAGATATGGAAACATACACATTTTAATAATTAAGATATAAAAAGGGTATTGGGAAATATAAAATAGTTATAAAAAGCCATTCGAGTGAATGGCTTTTTGCGACGCTCTGCGTCTACACGGGTTTGGTCCTTGTGAGACCAATATTTATTTATTAAAATTATACATTATTTTTAATTTCTATTTATTAACTATTACTATATCCAAATTTTCCAATTCTTTCTTATTAGGTGAAGAGAATTTACTT
This sequence comes from uncultured Clostridia bacterium, assembly GCA_944388935.1. Lineage (GTDB taxonomy): Bacteria > Bacillota > Clostridia > TANB77 > CAG-508 > Merdicola. The sequence goes on from CALXKK010000003.1 coordinate 11,285, forward strand.
TTGAAAACTGCCTATTTTCTAGCACTTCAATATTTTTTGAATGCAGTTAAATTAATATATTAAATAAAATTTTAATTTTTGGCATATAATATAAAAAATGTTCAATTTACTTGACATTTTTTATAAAAAATTATATAATATTATAACAGAACAAAAGTAGGCTGATGTAGCACCAACAGAAGGGTGTGTTAGGTTAGACAGCTAACCTCATCAGCCACTCTTTTTTTATTTAAATAATTTTATTCCATATCCGTAAAAATTATTTAATTTATTAGCTCTAATAGCAGGTAGTAAGGATTTAAAAAATGTGTCATCATTATTTTCAAATTTTTTATGTATTGCACCTGCACAGAAATCCGCACATTGTATTCCACAAGAATAGTTTGAATCTATAAATACTAAACTTTCACAAAAATTGGGAAATTTTATATAATAGGTACCAAGACTTTTTGCTCTTAAATAAGCAATTTGCAATTCTTTATCTAATTTATTGTTATTATCATTTTTCCTACTATCAGTAAACATCAAAGCAGGTGTCATTGCATTTCTTCCTTCTCTATCTGATATTTCCATACACACTCTTTCCATTAATAAGTTTAAAGCAAATGCATATAAATCATTATGATTTTTTATATCAGTACGATTTTTGTAACATGATTCTTTATTCATTATTATTCCAATGACTGAATTTTTATAATTCGAAATCATATTTATAATATCTTGTTTCATAGTTCTATATTGTTCGAAATTCAAACCCAATTTAGAATATGAACAACTCCATTTTACTTCGGTAGTTTCTTTTAATCCATATTTTAGTTTTATGTCTTTAAATTTTGCTTCTATTTTCAATATATTATCAGCATTAATCATAAATCCGCTTAATGTAAAGAATTTACTAGTATCTTTTGTTAAACAATTTTTTTCACTATCCCAACCTCCAGGTTGTCCCGATTCATCTATAAATACTATATACATAATTTTGTCCTTTCTCACATAATTCACAAAGCACTAGACATATTATTATTGACTTTTTAAATGTCTACATATATAATATAAGAAAAATTGCTATAAGTCAATATGAATCAGAAAAATAAAATAGACACTATAAAAAGTAAAATTGTATATATTAAATGTCTAGGGGGGTTTATGAAATTAGAAAAAAAGTATCCAGTTGATATTGCTTTTATGCTAGGCAGTGCATTGGATAAAGACAATAAATATTATATATTAAATACTAATGAATTTGATAATAATAAATATCCTATTCTTGATATAGGACAGATTGCAGTTGATTATTTTAATATGGATTTGCATAAATGGGCATCAATAATAGATAATAGTAAAGGTAATAATTTTACGGAATTTTTAGTAAATATAATTAAAGATTCATTAAACGAATATAACTATGTTTTATCTGTTTTATTATGTAACGAATTGATACTTCTTACAAATGAATTATTGGATTCAAAAGATTTTACGACATTCTATGAAAACAAATTTCATGAAATTCCAGAATTTTATGATACATATTTAAAACATTATGGAAGCATTCCAAATGAATCCAGTGATATCCATGAAATATTAACAAGTTTAATAACATATATAGGTACTTATAAGAATTTGTATAAAGTCTTTATTAAAGATTTTTTTGAAGGCAAACCGACATCTGTTAAAATTATTAATGAGCTTTTTCCAAACAGTATGGAATTGAAATATACAATTATACCCAATATTGATATTAAAAATAATAGTTATTTTTTCCAAGAAGTTTTTAAAATAAATACATTAAATGATTTTATGAAGTATGATATATTAAAAGTCATTGAAAGGAAAATCAATATAAATATTTGCAAAAATTGTGGTAAGTATTTTATTCCAAGGAATAAATCAAATGAGAAATATTGTAACAATATTTTTGAAAATGAAAAAACATGTAAAGAGCTTTCATATCAATTAAAATTGAATAATGATGAAGTAGAAAAAATTTATAGAAATGCATATAAAACGCAGAATGCAAAAAAACAAAGGAATAGTCATATAAAAAATATTGATAAAAAATTTAAAAGTTGGTCTATTAAAGCAAAAGAACAAAAAGATTTGTGTAAAAATGGAACAATAACAATAGAAACATTTAAAAAATGGTTAGAAGATAATAATAATTGGCATAAAAATAATTAGCGAAGAAAAAGCTTCTTCGCTAATTATTTTTATATCCAAATTTTTCCATTCTTTTTTCTTCTCTAGTAGATAATTCTTTAAACCATTCAGTTAAGCCATTGACTTCATTATTTCTTAAAAATTCAAAATACTTTATTCTATCTTCTTTAGATATAACAACAGGTGGTAAATCATTCTTTAATAATTCATAGTTTATAAGTAATCTACCTGTTCTTCCGTTTCCATCTTCAAAAGGATGTATTTTTTCAAAATCAATATGGTATTTAGCAATTTTAGCGAATATATCTTGTTCGTCATGATTATAATTATATATATAATACATCATTAAATTTGGAACTTTTTCAGGTTCTGGTGGGATATGTTCACTACCTTGTATAAATACTTGTATAGTTCTATAACCTTCTGTATCTTTAATATCTCTATTTATAGTCTCATTTAATTTTTTTACAAATTTCTCATCAAATTCTTCATTATTTTGTAAATTCTTAAAAACTAATTCTAAAGCTTTTTTGTGATTGATAGCTTCATATATTTCCCTTGGCTCTTTTCCTTCAATTTTAAAGCTATTGTCGTTATATAGAATAGCATAAGTTTCAGCATAAGTAAGTGTACTTCCTTCAATTGCATTTGAATGATACGTACTTCGTGTAATAAAATCTTCTAGATAATTTTTATTATTTATAATAAAATCCAAAATTTCCATGAAATTTTCACCTCTTACATTTTACATATGCTATTATATTTTAAAAAAGAGAATTAATCAAAAAAATTTGGTTAATTCCCTTTAGCATATTATTAAACTGGTCGAGGTGACAGGGATCGAACCTGCGACCTCATGGTCCCAAACCACGCGCGCTACCAACTGCGCTACACCTCGATTAAACAGTACCAATATAATATACCATAATAAAATCTAAATTTCAAGAGGTTTTAGAGAAAATTTTTAAAAAACTTGAATAATGTAAATATAACTGCTATAATAATAGACGGATATGCACCAGTAGCTTAGTTGGATAGAGCGTTCGGCTACGAACCGGAAGGTCGGGGGTTCGAATCCCTCCTGGTGCACCAAGCACAGTAGCAATATACTGTGCTATTTTTAGTTTTAAATAAAAAATAAAATTAGCAATATTAAAAATAATTAATTTAAATAGTAAATAAATTAAAATTTAAAAATCAATTTACACAAACAATTATTTGTGATATAGTATTCAAAACAAATGTTTACAAAGACTAACCATATGCGGTCTATTGTAAAATAAAAAAAATAAAATGAAGTTTTTGTCATGTTTACAAAGGAGGAAACAATGAAATTTGTACATATAGCAGATATGCATTTCGATAGTCCATTTACAAGCTTAGGAAGAATAGAAGGATTATCAGATATGCGTAGGCTAGAGCAAAGAAAAATATTTAAAAAAATAATAGAATATATTGGAGAAAATAATATAGATTGTTTTTTTATTTCTGGTGATTTATACGAAAACGACTATGTAAAACAAAGTACAATAGAATATATAAATAATTTATTTAAAACAATTCCAGATACAAAAATATTTATTGCACCGGGAAATCATGATCCATATTTAATAAATTCATATTATATGAAATATGAGTGGAGCAGTAATGTTCATATATTTAATTTTAAATTAGAAAAGATAGAATTAAATGATACTAATATATATGGATATGGTTTTAGTAGTTTTTATTCAGATGGAATTAATTTAAATGATATTAATTTAGATGAAGAAAAAAATAATATATTAGTAATGCATGCGGATTTAGATGCTTCAAAAGAAGCGAGAGATTTATATAATCCAGTTGCAACAAGGGATTTATTAAAGTTTGACTATGTAGCTTTGGGACATATTCATAAACCAAAATATGATAATAAAATAGTGTATCCGGGTTCACCAATATCTTTTGGATTTGATGAATTAGGTAAGCATGGTTTTATTTCTGGAGAAATAAAAAATAAGAAAATTAATATAGAATTTATTCCAATTGACGAAAGAGAATTTAAAGAAATAAATTTTGATATTTCAGAAATTAATTCTAAAGAAGAATTAATAGAAAATTTGCAAGAATTAAAATTAAATAAAAATAATTTTTATAAAATAATTTTAAATGGAAAAAGAAATTTCGAAATTAATTTATTAGAAATAAATAAATTAATTCAAAATAATAATATTTTAAAAATAAAAGATAATTCAAAAATAAAATATAATTTAGAAAAAATAAAAAATGAAAATAGTTTAAGAGGAATATATGTTAATTTATTATTAAATAAAATAAATGAATTAAATAATGAGGAAGAAAAAAATAATTATTTAAAAGCAATAGAAATCGGATTGGACTCTTTAGAAAATAATTAATTTAAAATTAAATGCATTTCTTATATAAACACATAGGAGGAAAAAATTGAAAATAGAAAAAATACAAATAAATGGTTTTGGAAAATTAGAAAATAAAAATATAGAACTAAAAGACGGGATTAATGTAATCCTAGGGAAGAACGAAAGTGGGAAGTCTACATTATTAAAATTTATTAATAGTATGCTATATGGAATTTCTAAAAATAAAAGAGGAAAAACAATTTCCGATTTAGAAAAATATAAACCTTGGGACACAGAAAAATATTCTGGAAAAATAAAATATAAATTAGATAATAATAATGAATATGAAATTTATCGTAATTTTAAAAATAAAGAATTAAAAATATATAATAATTTTGGTGATGATATAACTCCATTATTTAATGTAGAAAAAAATAAAGAAATTCCATTTTTTTATGAACAAACAAAAATAGACGAAGATTTATTTTTAAATAGTACAGAAATTATTCAAAAAGAAATTAAATTAGATAAAACAAATCGAAATTTAATTATTCAAAAATTATCTAATTTAGCAACAACAGGTGATGATAATATTTCATATAAAAAAAGTATGGATAAATTAAATAAAAAACAATTAGAAGAAATAGGAACAGAAAGAAGTCAAGATAGACCAATAAATAAAATAATAAATAAAATAAATAATTTAAAAAAAGAAAAAAATGAATTAGAAGAATTCGAAGACGAAAAATACGAAATAGAAAATAAAAATAATTTAATTAAAAATAAAATAAATGAATTAAAAATTAATTTAGAATTTTTAAATAAATTAAAAAAAATAAAAAATATTTATTTAGAAGAAAAAAATAAAATAAATTTAAATAAAGAAATAATAGAAGAATATAATAAAAAAATAAATAATTTAGAAATAGAAAAAGAAAAAATAAATAATTCAAAAAATAAAATTAATTATAAAAAAATAAAAATAAATAAATATATTTTTATAGAATTATTTTTATTAATTATTTTTATTTTAATTAATTTAAAAATAAAAAATAATTTATTTAATTTAATTTATATTTTTTTAATAATTCCAATATTAATTTATTTTTATAAAAAAAATAAATTAAAAAATAATTATAAAAATGAAAAAAAAGAAATTAATTTTAATTTAGAAAAAATAAATAATGAAATTAATTTATTAAATGAAAATAAAAATGAAAAAATAAATGAATTAAATAATTTAGAAAAAGAAATAGAAAATAAAATAAAAAATGAATTAATTAAAAATAATATAGAAATAAATAATTATGAAAAAATAATTTATAATGAAGAAATTGAAGAAAAAATAAATTTAATAAATAAAGAAATAAATGAAAATGAATTAGAAGCACATAAATTAGAATTAGATAAAGAAAATATTTTTCCAAAAGTAGATAGATTAGCAAATATACAAGAAGAATTGGAATATTCTAAAGAAGAATATAACGAATTAAAAAATAATAGTGAAATAATTGATATAGCAAAAAATTATTTAGAAAAAGCATATAAAAATATGAAAGAAAATGTAACTCCAAAATTTTCTAGAGAATTATCAGAAACAATTTCTAATATATCAAATGGAAAATATAAAAACATTAAAATTTCCGATAATGATATTATGGTAGAAGTAGAAAACGGTAATTATGTATCTGCTAATTTATTAAGTGTAGGAACAATAGATCAATTATATTTTGCATTAAGAATGGCAATATTAAAAGAAATGACAAATGAAAGCTTACCAATATTTTTAGATGAATCTTTTGTATTTTTTGATAAAAATAGATTAATAAATACAATTAATTATTTAAATGAAAATAATAATAATCAAATAATTATTTTTTCTTGTACTGATAGAGAAAAAAATATTTTGGATGAATTAAATATTAAATATAATTTAATAAATATGTAAATTCCTATTTTTATATAGGAATTTATTTTGCATAAAAAAGAATAAAATTATTAGTAGAAATTAAGACAAAATCTTGTAATTTCTACGGATATATAATAAAATAAGAAGCATAAAAAAACGATTATAAATACAAAAGCAAAAATAGATAATAAAGATATCACAAATTGTAAAAAACTTTTTTAATATACATTACCTAAAATGACAAAAAAAGTTAATACAATATATTAGAATAACAACTATATTAAAGAAGTTATGAGGTGGTAAAGGATGTTTCAAAATATAAGTGCTAATACAGACTATGTAGATGACAGCAAAATAAATAATAAAAATAATTTAAAGGAAAATTTTATTAAACAGAATTTTTCTAAACAATCAATTTTAATTTACATATTAGCTTTTATGGTTTCTAGTGTTCAATTTGGAAATGATTTAGCTCCGTTTGGGATGGCAATGATAGCCGCGATTGCTGCTAATAATATTCCAATATTAATTCCATATATTATAACTTGTATAGGTACATTGGTTGGATTTGGTGGCTCAGGATTACTTACATATATATTAACTAGTTTAATATTTATGGCTCTTTCTATTTTTGTATTTCCAAAAATAAATATGGATACAGAACAAAAGAGTTTAATGCCACATTTAATGATAGCAACTTTTATAGTTCAAATTGTAAAAATATTATTTGGACCGGTTTTAATTTATGACATATTATCTGCAATCGTGCTTACAATAATAACTTGTGTTTTTTATAAAATATTTAAAAGTTCAATTTTTGTAATAAAAGAATCTAAAACAAAAAAAGCATTTGCAATAGAAGAAGTAATTGGGACAAGTTTATTAATTGCAATAGCAGTATCAGCGTTTAAAGATTTATCAATATTTGGATATTCAATTAGAAATATTTTAAGCGTTCTAATAGTTTTAATACTAGGTTGGCAAAATGGTATTTTAGTTGGTGCAACATCTGGAGTAACAATTGGTGTAGTAATTGCAATAATTCAAAATGGAGACCCAATACAGATAGCAGCATTTGCAATTTCTGGAATGATAGCAGGTTTATTAAATAAAGTTGGAAAAATTGGTGTTATAGTAGGATTTCTATTAGGAAATATAATTTTAAGTTATGCAGCAAATGGTAATACACATTCAGTAATAATGGTACAAGAAATTTTAATTGCAGCAATTGGGTTACTAGCAATGCCAAAGAATGTAAAGATTAATATAGAAGATTTTGTAAGCGATGTAAAATACTTGCCTAAAGCACCGGATAATCGATTAGAGCAAAAAGAAGATATGGTGTATAGGTTAAATAATGTATCTGATGCTATATCAGAAATGGCAAATACATATAAAGAAGCAGCAGCAACAGTATTAGAGGAAAACGAAGTTGAATATGCTAAAAACAAAGAAATATTTGTAACAGAATTAGAAAATAATATAAATGATTTAAAAGATAATGTTTTATATGATGATTTAATAGATGAGGAATCTCCAATTGTTGACGACATTTTTAAACTATTAACGGAAAAAGCAGAAATTACTAGAAAAGAATTATTAAAAATATTCGAAAATCATAATAATTATATTTTAGGATTTGATGATTCAGAAATTAGCAAGAGATTAATGGATGAAATAGATAAAATGGTAAAAGCAATTAATGCTTCATACCGAGTAAGTAAAATTAATTTTATTTGGAAACAAAAAATTGTAGAAAATAAAGAAGCAATGGTAAACCAATTAGATGGAATATCCAAAACAATTTCGAACCTAGCGGAAGATATAACTACAAAGAAATCTAGCAGTAAAGAAAATGATGAAAAAGAAGAATTATTAACATTATTAGAACAAAAGAAAATAAAGGTAAAAGAGCTAAATATAAATAAAGAAAAAGATGGAAAAATAGAAATAGGCATATATATAGAGCCTTGCGAAGATTATAATAGTAAAAACTTAGAAATAGAAGAATGCGAGTCAGATAAAATTAAGCAAATAATTACAAAATTCTATAAACAGGAATTTGATGTACAAATAGTAGATTGCTCAATACAAAAAGCAAATGATATTTGTTATTTTAAATATATTAGTAAAAATAAATATAGATTGCAAATAGGTCTTGCAAAAGCAACTAAAGATGGAAGCCCAGTTTCTGGAGATACTACATTAAAAATGAAATTGGAAGATGGAAAACAATTAATAGCAATTAGCGACGGAATGGGTTCTGGTCCAAATGCAAGAAAAAGTAGTAAAATAGCTGTGCAAATGCTTAAGAGATTGCTTAAATCTGGATTTAATAAAGAAACATCTTTAGATATGATAAATTCTAGTATGTGTTTAAATTCGGAAGATGATTCATATGCTACTTTAGATATAGCAATATTTGATTTATACGAAGGAAATGTAGAATTTATAAAAAATGGAGCATCTCCTACGTATATAAAGGATAGAAGACATGTAGATATAATAAAAAATATAACTCTTCCAGCAGGAATTTTGAATAATATAGAATTAAAAATATCAGATAGAGATATTGAAGAAAACGAAATTCTAGTAATGTGCAGTGATGGTATTGTAGAGTCAAATGCTGAGTACGAAAATAAAGAATTGTGGCTTAAATATTTATTAGAACAAATGGAAACAGAAAATGTTCAAAAAATGGCAGATATAATTTTAGCAGAAGCAATAGATAACAACTATGGTACACCAAAGGATGATATGACTGTAATAGTATGTAAGATAGTAAAGAATTAAATTATAAAAAGTTCTCTTAAAAGAGAACTTTTTGTTTTGTATAAAATTTGCATAATTAGTTGTAATTTGTAATAAAAATGTGGTATAGTGTATATGTAAAAAATTAAATATTTCTTACGGAGGAAGTAAAATGAGTAGAGGAAAAAGATATAATGGAGAAGCAAAACTGAACATGAAAAAAGTCCTAGCAGTGGTTGTTGCACTATTAGTTATAGTAATGTTCGTGTTTGTTATATATAAATTAGTATCAAATGGAAAAGGTCAAAGAATGACAAATGATTTTTATTTCACATCTTTTCAGGATAATAAATATGGAGTAATAAATAATGAAGGAGAAGAAGTTATTGCGCCTTCTTACCAAGAATATATTGTAATTCCTAATAATAAAAAAGATATTTTCTTAGTTACATACGATGTTGACTACACAAATAATACTTATAAAACTAAAGCCTTAGATTCTAAAAATAAAGAAATATTTACAGACTACGATAATATTGAACCGATTGAAAATTATGATTCAAACAATGTAATTACTTATGAGCAAAATGCAATCAAAGTTCAAAAAGCTGGTAAATATGGAATGATAAATATCGATGGAAAAGAAATTCTTCCATGTGAATATGATGATTTGTATTCATTAAAAAATACGGATAATAGCATAATAGTTGTAAAAGATGGAAAAGTAGGCTTAGTAGATAGTACAGGTAAACAAATAATAGAACCACAATACAAAGAAATAAGAAGTTTAGGAACAGATTATAAATTAGGATATATTGTAATAACAGACGATAATCAATATGGAATTGTGGATTGCAATAACCAAAAAGTTTTAGACACAAAATATCAAGATATAAAAAGTTTAACTGAAAATGGAATATATGCAGTAAAAGAAAACAATGCATGGGAATTAGTTAAGAAAAATGGAGAAGTACAACTTACTGATGGTTTGCAAAATGTACAAGATATATTAGGAATTAAAAATGGAAATGTAATAATTAAAAATGCAAATAATAAAGTAGGTGTAATTAGCACAACAGGTGAAACAATGTTAAATACTGTATATGATGACGTAAAAATAGCATTCCAAGATACTTACATAGTTAAACAAAATGGAAAATATGGAATAGCTAAAAAAGGCGACGAAATAGTATTAAATCCAACATATACAACAATGAATTATATAGATACAGCAGACATAATAGAAGCAAGTGAAGATGGAATTACATCTAATTTATTAAATAGTAATTTAGAAACAAAATTAACTGGAATAGTTTCAGAAATTAATACAGACAAAGGTTATATAAAAATAAGACAAGATAACGAAGATAAATATTATAATTTTAGATTCGAGGAAAAAACAGAAAAAGATATAAACTCAGCAAATACATTATTTTTGGACAAAAAAGATGGTAAATATGGCTATGTAGATAAAAATGGTAAAGTTGTAGTAGATTACAAATACGATGATGCAAAAGAGCAAAATGCTTACGGATATGCAGCTGTTCAAAAAGATGGAAAATGGGGAGCAATAAACGAAAAAGGAGAAGAAGTAGTTAGCCCACAATATGATTTTTCAAATAGTTTGAACATAGATTTTATTGGTGAATGGCACCTAGGAAGCGTAGATTCAAATGCAGTATATTATACAAAATAAAATTTAACAAAAGAAGGAGAAATAAATGGAACTAAAGACAAGGTATCAATATACGTATTTTATATACCCATATATAATTGAAAAAAATAAATATTCAAAATATTTACAGAATTTATTACACAATAATAAATGTAAATTAAGAATGTTTGAAAAACAAAAAGATTTGGATATATATAACAAATTTTTACCTAGAGTAAGAAGATTCATGTTTCCAACATTTGATTTTTCGGAAAATAAAAGAAGGAAATTCGAAGAATTAGATGAAGGCTTACAAGCAACGATACTTCAAAAATATCCTTGCACTGTGTTCGAATATAATTTAGGTAAAAGTATTCAAGGAAAAGCCGGAAGAGAAGGTGGAATTTTCTTTAGAATAGAAAAAATAGAAATAATATGTTTTTATACAGGAGAATGTTTTATATCTTTAAAAACAATAATAGAAGACTTAGAGAAATTTGATGACGTATTAAATTTTAATTATAAATTTAAAGATATTAAATCAGAATTTATTTCTATGAAGCAATTTGATAATATAAAAATTCAAGCTAGTGAATTTGAAAACATGCGTAAAATAACAGAATTAATTGATGAAATAGTAGGAAACAACGTAAAAAACATAAATATAGATACAAATAAATTTTTAACATATTCATATTCATGTATTGACCAAGAGAATTGGAATAAAAATAGAAAATTTGATGATATAAAACATCAATTCTACAAATATACAAATGTTTTACCAAGCAATTATAATTTAAATATCGAGTTTAGCAAACAAGATAAAAAAGTAGATATATTAGATAAATGGGAATATATTAAATTTGGTTTTTCTAACCAGGCAACAACATTATTTACATCTGGGGTAGATACTTTTAATTATACAAAATTACCATTCCTTTTTGAAAAAGTATATATTTACATGTATATTTTACAATTATACAAAAAAATACATATTCAAAAATTAATAGAACAGTATAAAAGTGCTGTGAAGGTTAAAAATTTAAGAAAAGAATTTTTGGATTTTACACATAATATATGGTTACAAGAAATTACAACAGATGATATAGGTGGACTACTATGTAATAGTTGGTCAGAGGAATTAGAGTTAGAAAAAATATATTGGAAATTAAAAAATGAGTATGATATTTTATACAAAGAAGCCAATATAGAAAAAACAGCAAAAAGCAATAAAATAATAATGATTGTGCTAATAACATCACTATTGTTAAACATAATAAACTTTATTGTATTACTAAATTGAACTTTAGGGACGGACCTTAAAAGTTCAAAAATTATGTAACCTATAGAAAATAAGGAAAATTAAGCCATCATCCAAATTTCTGGTTACACGTAATATTTGTGGTCGGAATTAAAGATTTCGGCCACTAATTAATTATGGCAGCTATATTATAAAAGGAGAAATATTTATGCTAAGGTGTGGAACTGATATAATCGAAGTAAATAGAATTAAGGATGCAATAGAAAAAATTCAGAATAATTTTAAAAATAGAGTTTATACACAAAAAGAAATAGAATATTGCGAAAGTAAAAATGTGCAAAAATATCAAAGTTATAGTGGAAGGTTTGCAGCGAAAGAGGCTATTTTTAAAGCTTTATCAGATATAATAGAAGATAAATATAAAATAAAATGGACGGATTTTGAAATAATAAATGATAAAACAGGAAATCCACATGTGCAGATAAACACAGATATAATTGATAAAAATAAAATTAAAAACATAGACATAAGTATTTCTCATTGCAAGGAATATGCAACATCAATGTGTATTGTGGAGATAACAGAATAAGAAACGAATAATATAGCGTTTTAAAGCATAAAGCAATATATGAAATTATCATATGTTAGTATGAGGTTATATATGAATTATTAGAAAGCAGTATAAAGTAACTTATGAAATCTTTAGACTTGGAGGATGAAAATAATGAAATTATTTGATTCGCATTGTCATTTAGATGATGTTAAATTTGATGAAGATAGAGATACATTAATACCAAAATTGCACGAAGAAGGTGTAGATATATTAGTCTCTGCAGGCTATAGCTTGGAAGGCACTAAAAGAGCAATAGAACTTGCTAAAAAAAACGATTTTATTTATGCAACAATTGGTATTTCTCCAAATGATATACCAGAAACTAAAAATGAATTGCAAGAACAAATAAATGAACTAAAAGATTTATATAAAACTTGTGAAAAGATTGTAGCCGTAGGAGAGATTGGACTTGACTATCATTGGAATACAGAAAATAAAGAATTACAAAAAGAGGCTTTTATAGAGCAAATAAAATTAGCAAACGAATTAAATCTTCCAATCCAAATTCATACAAGAGATGCTGTAATGGATACAATCGAAATTTTAAAAAATAATAAAGTAAATAAAAAAGGAATATTCCATTGTTGCCCATTTAATAGAGAGCTTGTTAAAGAAGGGTTAAAACTAGATTTTTATATTTCTTTTGCAGGTCCAACAACATTTAAAAATTCTAAAAATGCACCAGAAATAATTAATATGGTGCCAGATGATAGATTTTTAGTAGAAACAGATAGTCCATATTTATCTCCAGAGCCATTTAGAGGAAGAAGAAATGACCCTAGAAATGTTAGATATATTATTGAAAAAATAGCAGAAGTTAAAGGGAAAACTTTTGAAGAAATTCAAGATATGGCATATGAAAATGCGAAAAGAATTTTTAGTATAGAATAAAATGTGGATAAGTAATGCAAAAACATATAGTAATCCACAAAAATAGCTTGGCATATAAAAATACCAAGCTATTTTTAAACAGGGAAAAAAGGACCGTCCCCAAATCCCTATTTTAATTTTCTTATTGCTTCTATTCTATCTTCGATAGATGGATGTGTAGAAAACCAGTTAGTGGCTTTCTTTTGTTTACCTTTAAAAGGTGAAACAATATACATATTTTCTGTAGAATTATTTGCTTGCTCTAAGGTAGATTCATCGCTATCTAGTTTTGTTAAAGCAGAAATTAGAGCATCTGGATTTCTTGTAAATTCAACTGCAGTTGCATCAGCCATGAATTCACGTTTTCTAGAAACAGCTAGTTTCATTAATTGACCAAAGAAACCAGCTAATACTAATAAAACTAAACTTACTAAAACCATAATTCCATTAGAACGACCATTATCATCATCAAATCTACGCCATAAAAAGGCTCTAGAAAAATAATCTGATAAGATAATAACTAATCCAACCATAACGGTTAAAACAGCTGATAATCTAATATCATAATTTTTTATATGTCCCATTTCGTGAGCAACAACGCCTTCTAATTCGTAGTAATCTAATTTTTCTAATAGAGCGGTTGTAACACAAATTACAGAATGTTCTGGGTCTCTACCTGTTGCAAAAGCGTTGGGTTGGTTAGATTCCATTATATATAATTTTGGTTTATATTGTAATCCAGAAGATACCATTAAAGCATCAAGTATATTTATTAATTTTTTATTTTCTTCTTCAGTAGCTGGACGTGCTTTATTTATTGATAAAACTATTCTATCACTATAATAGTAAGAACTCCATGCAGATGCAATTGAGAATATTAAAGCAAAAACAATTGAGAATGCTCCAAAATCCAAAGCATAGCAAATATAATATATAATTAAAGTTACTATAATTACATAAATGGATATAATTAATCCAGTTTTCATTTTATTTCTTTTTATATCTTCGTACATAACTAACCCCTATAAATTATTATATATTTAAAAAGATTTCTTTATACAAAAGAAATCCTTTTAAAATTTATTTAGAAAAATCAATTTTTACATTTTGTTTTTCTTGTTCGTCTTTAACTTCAAATAATTCGCTAGGCTCAAATTTAAAAGCTTTAGCAATTATATTTGAAGGAAATACTTCTAATTTTGTATTGTACATTGTAACTGTATCATTATAAAATTGTCTTGAATAAGCAATTTTATTTTCTGTATTTCTTAATTCCTCTTGTAGTTGAGCAAAAGTCGTATTAGCTTTTAAGTCTGGATAATTTTCTGAAACAGCCATAATTGTTTTTAAAGCATCTGTTAATTGATTAGAAATATCAGCTTTTTCTGCTACTGTTTCAGCTGATGCCCAAGCTGTTCTAAGTTCAGCAATTTTAGTAAATGTTTCGCTTTCATGAGCCATATAACCTTTTACTGTTTCTTGCAAGTTAGGTATTAAGTCAAATCTTCTTTTTAATTGTACATCAATTTGGCTCCATGCATTTTGAACTTTTTGACGTAAGCTAACTAGATTATTGTACATTGCTACGATTATAATACAGATTACAACGATTACTATCAATGCTATAATCATAACTACATCTCCTCCTTTCGCTTATTTTAGCATATTTAAAAATTTTATACAATATATTATATAAATGTAATATAAATAAAATATGAATAAAATTTGAAAAAATGAATATAATATAGTAAATATTTACAAAAATGGAAAATTTGACATACAAAAAAATTTATAGTATAATAAAACTTGCTTATGGCAAAAACCCTTTTTTAGGGATGTAGCAACTAAGTGCTGCTTAAAGGAGGAAATTATGTTAAAAAATAATGATGATGAAAAAGCATCAATATCGGTAAAAAGAATACTTGGCATATGCTTAATATTCTTATTTATATCAGGAATTTGTGTATTTGCAGCTAATAAACAAGTTAAAAACGTAAAAATAACACTTGCAAATGGTTGCGAAATGAATGTTGTAACATCAAAAACAAAAGTTTCTGATATATTAGACGAAAAACATATTATACTATTACCAGAAGAAAAAGTAACTCCAAATGAAGATACAACAATTGGAGCAAATGGGGAAATAGTAATATCAGAAAAATCTGCACAAGAAGAAGTTTCTGACATGGTTGCACAAAACACAGAAACAACAGATAATGCAGAAAATAATAATACAGAATTAAATATTGATACTATATCACAAGCATATAATCCAGTAACAGAAAAAATAGTGGTAGAAGAACAACCTATACCATTTGAAACTGTTACAAAAAATGTAGCAAACGGTTCTAGTGAAACTCAAGATAAGGTTTTACAAGAAGGTAAAGAAGGAAAGAAACAAGTAACATATAAAGTTAAATATCAAAATGATGTAGAAATAGAAAGAACAGAAATTAGTTCTGTAGTACTTGAAGAACCAGTAAACAAAGTAGTTCAAGTAAGAGCTGTAACAAACAGATCTAGTAGAACAACAACTTCAAGTGCACCAGTAACAACATCACAAAGTGGAATTTCTTTAGGAAAATATAAAATAACAGCTTATTGCGGTTGTGCATTATGTTGTGGTAAATCTACAGGAAGAACTGCATCAGGTGCAATTGCAAGAGCAAATCATACAGTAGCAGCACCAGGAAATTTCGCATTTGGTACAAAATTAAAAATAAATGGAATTGTATATACAGTAGAAGACAGAGGTGGAGCTATTAAAGGAAATAAAATAGATATATATTTTAGTTCACATAGTGCTGCTTTAGCCTTCGGAACAAAATATGCAAATGTAGAAATTGTTAATTAAAAATAAAAATTTATTGGGGGTATTTTAATATACCCTCTTTTTTTTATTTAAGAGTGTTGAGCAGCTTTAATTAATTACTGTTGTATAAAATTGGAAAATATAGTATAATTTTTTTGAATTTTAGAAAAGGAGATTAAATATGAAATTAATATCTTGGAATGTAAATGGATTAAGAGCAGTTATAAATAAAGGATTTAAAGATTTCTTCACAAATATAGATGCGGATATATTTGCTATACAAGAAACAAAAATGCAAGAAGAACAACTAACAGAGGACATCTTAAAAATTTTTGATGGATATAATATGTTCTGGAATAGTGCGGAGAAAAAGGGATATTCTGGTACAGCAATATTTAGTAAGCAAAAACCACTTAATGTAACTTACGGAATAGGCAAAGAAGAGCATGATAAAGAAGGAAGAGTAATAACATTAGAATTCGAGAAATTCTATATGGTAGATATTTATACACCAAATTCTAAAAGAGAATTGGAAAGATTAGATTACAGACAAATATGGGAAGACGAAATTAGAAATTACTTATTAAAATTAAATAGTAAAAAGCCTGTAATTATGTGTGGGGATTTAAATGTAGCGCATAATGAAATAGATTTAAAAAATCCAAAAACAAATAGAAGAAATGCAGGATTTACAGATGAAGAAAGAGCAAAGATGACAGAACTATTAAATGCAGGATTTATAGATACTTTTAGATATAAATATCCAGATGTAACAGGAAAATATAGTTGGTGGTCATATATGTTCCATGCAAGAGAAAAAAATGCAGGCTGGAGAATAGATTATTTTATAGTGTCAGATAGTTTGAAAGATAAAATAGAGGACGCTAAAATCCTAGATGATGTATATGGTAGTGACCATTGCCCAGTAGAACTAGACATAAATATATAAGAATATGATTGGATTTTTTAGAACCATAATTTTAGCAGAATAGTATTAGATATAAATATATAAAATGAAGGGAAGAAAAAAATGAAAGAAAATACTTGGAAGAAATGGCTATATTGGTTTAGTTTCGGAGTTGCAATTATTATTGTATTTAATATATTTAATAATTTCGAAAATCTAAAAAATATTGTTGGCAATTTCTTTAAAATATTAAGTCCATTTTTAGCAGGTATATTAATAGCATATATATTGTTTTTACCTAGTAGATGGATAGAAAAAAAGATTGAAAAAAGTAAGCTTAAATTTATAAAAAAGAAAGCAAGACCAATTAGTGTAGTAATTATATATATATTAATTTTAATTATATTAGTAGTAGCAATGAAATTCCTTATACCAAAAGTATATGAGAGCATATTAGAATTAATAAGTAACTCACAGGGTTATATTACAGAAATAATGAATAAATTTTCTCAACTTCCAGATGATTCGTTTATAAAGAAAGATTTTATAGAACAAGCAATAGGAAAATTAAAAGAAATAGATATTATGCAAATTCTAAATTATTTATCTGGAATATTTAGTGTGGCTACAAGTTTAATAAATGTATTTGTAGCAATTGTAGTATCCGTATATGTTTTAGTAGAAAGAAGTAAATTAGTAAAAGCGTTAAAAAGATTTATCTCAGCAGTATTTAAAACAAAAACTGCTGAACAAATAATAAAATATTTTAATAATTCAAATGAATATTTCTTTAAGTTTTTAACAAGCCAAGTGCTTGATGGAATAGTTGTTGGAATATTAACTTCAATTGCGATGTCTTTATTAGGGGTAAAATATGCAGTTCTATTAGGATTCTTTATTGGAATACTTAACCTAATACCATATTTTGGAGCTATATTTGCTGTAGCCATTTCTGCAATAATAACTCTAATTACAGGTGGATGGGTTCAAGCAATATGGATGCTAGTAATAGTAATTATTTTACAACAGATTGATGCAAATATTATAAATCCAAAAATTGTTGGAGGGTCTTTAAAACTAAGTCCACTTTTAGTAATATTTGCAGTTACAGTAGGTGGAGCATATTTTGGAATATTGGGAATGTTCCTAGGAGCACCAGTAGCAGCTATAGTTAAATTACTATTAACAGATTTTATAAATTATAGGTTGGAGTGTAAAACAGAAAAATTACAACAAATATAATTAAATTAAAAATTAAAAGGATATAAACTGTTAAGAAAATATTAATAGTTTATGTCCTTTTTTCTTAATAAATAAAATGTTATAATACCATTAAAATGAAAGAAATATCTAAATGTTTTAAGACAATAAAAGCAAGTTAAAAATAATTCATATGGCATTATGCTCCAAATGAATAAAAAGTAAGGGGAAGGATTTTTATGTACAATATTTTAGTATGTGATGATGACAAAGAAATAGTAAATGCAATAGAGATATATCTAGAAAAAGAAGGATACAACATATACAAAGCATATAACGGAAAAGAAGCATTAAAAATAATTAATAATACGGAATTACATTTAATTATTTTAGATATCATGATGCCAGAACTAGATGGAATAGATATAGCAAAAAAAGTAAGAGAAGATAAATCTATACCAATTATAATGCTTTCTGCAAAATCAGAAGATTATGATAAAATTAAAGGCTTAAATGAAGGAGCAGATGATTACATAACAAAACCATTTAATCCAATGGAATTAATAGCAAGAGTCAACTCACAAATAAGAAGATATACCAAATTAGGAAGTATTAATAAACAAGAAGAAAATGACGATATATATCAATCTGGAGAATTAGTAATAGATGATAGTAAAAAAGAAGTAACCGTTGATGGAAAATTTATTAAGCTAACACCTACGGAATACAATATTTTAAAGTTTCTAACAAAAAACAAAGGAAAAGTATTTTCTATATCACAAATATACGAAAATGTTTGGGAAGAAGAATCATATGGTGCAGAAAATATAATTGCAGTACATATAAGACACATAAGAGAAAAGATAGAAATAAACCCTAGAGAGCCAAAATACCTAAAAGTAATTTGGGGAATAGGTTATAAAATAGAAAATATCTAACTTTAGGTCGGAGGCAAAAAGTTCATTGGATTAACATAAAATTTGAACTTTTAAGGTCCGTCCCTAAAGTTCAAAGGAAAGGATGTGGAAAGATGGAAGAGAAAAGTATTTTTAAAAACCAAGGTTTAAAAATTTTTGCTTTTTTAACACTACCAATATTTATTATGGTAATAATAATTGATTGTATATTAATTTATTATTCTGTCGCACACCCAGAAATAAAGGAGAATAGGGACTTTTATGATACAGATATGTTCATAGATTCTTATATGGGAGAAGTAGAACGTAAAGGCACAGGTTTAAAAGACGAAGTAGAAGAGGGCTATTTTATAGATGAATATGGAAGTTGGATAGATCCAACAGAAGAAACAAAAAGAGTGCCAATTAGTGTACAAGATGGAGAATATAAAATATATTATCAAACTAATCATACTAAGAAAAAATTTATATATTTATTAATAAATCAAGATACAAAAATTGTATACACAAATATACAACAAACAGCTAAGACAAATACAATAGACAAATTAAAGCAAGAAATAGTTTCTAATAATAAATACTGGTCTATTTCTAACAATAAAATTCAAACAAATATAGATAGATTGTCCGAAGAAAATATAGTAAGAAATCAAGAAATGCAAGAGTTAGGCAATTTTTCTATTAACAAGGAATATTATACAGCATTCGATGAAACAGTACAAAATATAGATTCTACTAACGATATTACAATTAGTAGTGCCTTATATAATCAAACAAAAGCTGTATATAGATATGCATACTCTACTTTAGCTGTTAGCATAATTATAGGAGCAGTAGAACTTATATATTTAATATGTGCTTTAGGACACGTAAAAAATAAAGAAGAAATATACTTAAATTGGTTGGATAAAATTCCATTAGAATTATTAATTTTTGGTTATTTCTTATTGTTTGCAGTAGAAATTTCATTATTAGTAATATGTTTAAGTGTAGTAGCTGTTGATGTTAATTTATGTTTAATGCTTATTATGCTAGTTGGATATTTTTCTGTATTAAGTGCTTTATGTGGCGCAGGAACACTATTAAAAAGAATAAAAGTGCATACATTCTTAAAAAATTCAATTACATATAGATTTTTTAAATGGGTCTTAAAAAAATATAGAAAAGCAAAAGACGTAATTGCTGCAAATAAAAATATTGGTGTAAAAATAGCATTATACTTCATTGGAATAGTAGTAGTATCTATAATTATAGGCTTGGTTTTTAAAGAATTTGGAATTTTATTAGATATAATTTTCTGGATATGGTGTTACTATAAAATAATGAAACAAATAGATGGATTAAAGCAAATACATGATGCAGCAGAAAAAATTTATAAAGGTGATACAAAAATTAAAATTGACGAATCATTATATACAGGACTTTTAAAAGAACTTGCAATTTATATTAATGACATAGCAGGTGGTTTCTCTAATGCTATAGAGGAAAGCTTAAAAAGTGAAAGATTAAAAACAGAACTTATAACGAATGTATCTCATGATATAAAGACACCACTTACATCAATTATTAATTATGTAGATTTATTAAAACAGGAAAATATTCAAAATGAAAAAGCAAAAGAATATATAGAAGTGCTAGATAATAAATCTCAAAGATTAAAGAAGCTTATTGAGGATTTAGTAGAGGCTTCTAAAGCATCATCTGGTAATATAAAAATTACTAAAGAAGTATTAAATGTAAAGGAATTATTAAATCAAATAACAGGAGAATTTGAAGATAGATTCAACAAACGTGGCTTAAATGTTATTAGTAAATTGCCAGAAGAGGCAGTATATATTAAGGCTGATAATAGATATTTATATAGAGTATTAGAAAATGTATATAGCAATGTTGCAAAATATGCAGAAGAAAACTCTAGAGTATATCTAGATTGCATAATTGAAAATGACGAAGTTGCAATATACGTAAAAAATATTTCTAAGGATGAATTGAATATTTCTGCAGATGAATTGATGCAAAGATTTGTGCGTGGAGATAAATCTAGAAATACGGAGGGAAGCGGATTAGGACTTTCTATAGCAAAAAGCTTAACAGAATTGCAAGACGGAACATTTAATATTTTCTTGGATGGTGATTTATTTAAAGTAGCAATTAAGTTTAAAAAAGTATAAAAAATTTTAAGAAAGTATAAGAAAAGCAATTTGATTTTTAAAATTATTGACTTGCTGTGGGTTGTAACAAAAAAATAATATAAAATGTCGAAAAATAGCTTCCGTAAAGAGATAGAGCATTGTTTCAAAAATGTGAAACAGTGCTCTATTTACTTATTTTTTAAAAGTAGTTACAATAAAAATAATAAATTAGTATGGGATAAGTAGGTGAATACAACTCATGAGCAAGAGAGATAAGAACGAGAACATTAAAAAGCCGGAAAGCCTTGATGTTCTACACACACACACACACACACACACACACACACAGGTAATTTAAGCCAAAATGAGAAAACAATAATAGGTGTAGGGATTCTAGTAGGAATAATGGTTCTACTAGGAATTTTTGCGCTTATTTTTTCTTTTAATAAAAATAAAAGCGAAAGTTTAAGTGGAAGTGAAAACGGATACAATGCAGGAGGAATTGTGAATGGAGATAAAGGATATATTTCTTCTGCACAAATAACGCAAGTAAAAACAGGAACAGGACCATTTGACGAAAACGATAATCCAGGGAATGATAGTTCGGAAGATAACAATATAGTACGTTCATTTGACCAAGTAACATGGACAGTAAACTTAACAATGGCATTAAAGAGTGGAATTGCTGACACAAACTTAGCAGGCGGAGGGATAAACGTAAATGTAACACTACCAGAAGCATGTGCTAATGTAATGAAGTGGGATACAAGTTCTATGCAATGGTTGGAAAATGGTCAAGTAAGTAGTGATGGAAGAACTTTAACAGGTCAATATACAATGAATGACCAAGAAGTAACAATCCCTGGAAACCAATCATTAGTATTTGTGTTACAAGTATATGGAGCAGGAAATGGAACAGAAATAGTACCAACGTTTACATTTGATTTGGAAGGAAATAAAGATAACGAAAAAGTCACTATTAATGGAGAAAAAGTAATAGTAAGTGCAACAGGAAAGTATAATGTACAGTTACATAATAATACATATTATTTATCAAGTAAAACAACAGTTGATTATGGTGAAGGTGATACATCAGGAAGAATGTATGGATATAGTTTTACTGTACAACTATATAATGAAGATGAGTCAAAAGGATTAAAAGGACTAGAATATCCAAAAGGAGAAATATCATTTGACATAGACTTGAAGTTAGAAAGAAGTGAATTTGGTTCAGATAAATTAGATGATATAACAGATGAATGTACACCAATATTATGGAATTATAGATTAAATGATTGGAGCACTAATAGTGTAGGTTTAATTGAAGAAAGAGAGTTTTTTGATGGAGGAGGAGTAGAAGGAAAATACGATATGAATTTACCATTAGGTGTACATTATTCCGTAGATTCCAATTATACTTATTCAACATATAATTCAGGAAATATAAAAATGACACAACAAGGAAGTAAGTTAAAAGTTAATATAAATAAATATACTTTTAATGGCCTATTTCCTCATTATCCAGCATATTATGGTAATACTACGAACAGACCAAAAATATATACAGATAATATAGGAACATTTAGTGTCGGATATATGCAAATATTTGTACCAGATAATGAAGCAAGTACAATGGAAGATAGAAATTATTATTTAACTGTTTCTGATAGCAATATGAATATATTTTCTTCAACAGGAGTCAATGTAAATAGTCAAATGGAGACTTCAGATGATAGTATTAGGATCTCTCATGTTATATATAAAAAGGGATCTTATACACAGAATTTAGTTTTCAATGATTTTTCTGGTAAATTATTAGAAACTCAAGATAGCAATGGTAACAGTATTGGAAATGGAAAAGCAAATAAGAATCAAAAGATACAACTTAGAGTAAATTTTATGCAAAACAAGTCAAACGATTATGATATTTATACAGCTGACAAATTTATAAAATTTGATGGAGAATGTTTTGAACCGATTTATTATGATAATGGTGATAAATACAGGTCCGACGATGAAAAAGAAGTAACTTTTAGAGTTTGGTATGTTACAAAGAGGGATGGAACAAATTGGACAAGTCAAACTGAAATGAATAATGCAAATATAGAGGATATGGACATATATGACAATATAGAAGATATTCCAGAAAATAAAATTTGTATTGGAATATATACTGAAACAGTTGAAGGATACTTAAACAAGACAAATATATATAGTAGAACTTTAAATTTTCCAGTAAAAATAAAAGAAACAGCAATTATAGGAAAAACATATGGTGCAACACAACGAACAAGAATGTGGGTAGATAAATTAGATAGAAGTACATATACTGTAACGAATAAAGATGTTAAATGGCCAACCCCAACATGGGATTCAGGAAATCCAAATTATATAAAAACAGAATATGATGCAGAAGGAAATGTGATATCTGGAACACATAGTGGAGGAATTGTGTATGGAAATACAATATTAGTAGTAGGAGCCAATTTGCATGGAGATATAAGAGCAGTTGATAGTTCCAATACAGATAAAGTAAATTATGATTTAGGAAAAAATGAAAATATAGTTACATATAGTGTAGAACCACAATTAGATGCAAATAGCAATTTAAGTTCTCAAATAAGTAATGTAACATTAAAAGCTGAAGTGACAATACCTAATGGACTAGAGTATGTAGCAGGAAGCAGTAAAAGGGGAGATACAAGTTATACAGAGCCAGAAATAACAAATAACAATGATGGCAGTACAACACTAGTATGGTACATATATGGAGTAACATCTGGTCAAGCAATAACACCAATTAAGTTTGATGCTAATATAGATAATGAAACTTCTAATGGTACACAATATGAAGCAAAATTTGTAGTATCAGAAGTAATAGGAAGTGATGGAATAAGTAAAATAGGAAATAGTGAAATAAGTTTTAGAACATCAACAGTCTCAATAAATATAATAAATCTAGCAAGTCACAGACTATATAAAGAAGTAGAGGCACCAGTTATAGAAAAAAACGGACAAGTAAAATACAAAATTGTATATTTAAATAATACAGATGAAACAGTACCAGAGTTCCAACTTTTAGATATACTTCCATATAATAATGACAATAGAGGAAGTAGTTTTGAAGGAAGCTATACTGTTAATAATATAAATGTTAACCAAACAATAAGTGGTGCAACACAATCAAATAGTAATTTAAGTCTATATACTACAAATTCAACAACTGTAAGAAATATGGACGCTAAGAATACGGGAATAGGAACAGATAGTATCTGGACTTCAAAAACAATTGGTTCAACCTTAAACGAAAGTGCAACAGGTTTTGCTATTAAAGGACAATTAGCAGGTAGAGCTAAACTAGAGATAGAAATAACATTAAATACAAATAGTAATGCAGCAGAAAATGTATATGCAAACAATGCAATGGCCCAGGTATATGCAAATTCAGAACAGATGCAAACAGGAGCAGTAAAATCACAAGTAGTAAGTAGAAAGATACAAGGAAAAGTATGGAACGATGCTAATCGAAATGGTGTAATTGATGATGGAGAAACATATGCAGAAGGAGTAACACTAAAATTATTAAACAGTACAAATAACGCAGAAATAACAACGACTACAACAAATGCACAAGGCGAATATGAATTTAATAATTTAGACAAAGGAACATATAAAGTAGAAGTTGCAATAGATGATTTACATGAATTAACAGATAAAGAAGTAGGAACGAATAGAGAGATAAATAGTAAGTTTAATACAGATTCAAAACAAACAGATGAAATTACAAGATTAAACACAATATCAGCTCCAGAGATAATAGAAGATAATGTAAATGCAGGAATAAGAACAATTCAATTTAATATAAACACAAAAGTAGAAGGAACTGGAGGAAATATAAGTGGAGAAGGAGAAGACATATACGAGAGTGTAGATAAAGGACAAGATAGTAAGAAAGATATAATAGCAACACCAGATAAAGGATTTAGAGTAGATACAATAACTGTAAATGGAGAACCAATACAATTTACAGAAGAGGATAATCATTCAGTTATATTAAATAAATTCATAAATATGCAGGAAGACAAAGAGGTAATAGTAACATTTAAAGATGTAAGAACAAGTGTATTGGTACATCATTACAAAGAAAACACAACAGAGAAATTAAGTGAAGATGTATTAATAAACGGAGAAATAGGAGACAATTATACAACACAAGTAGCAAGTGATATTCCACAAAACTATAAGGTTGTAGCTACGCCACCTAATGCAAATGGAACAATGACACAAGAACAAATTGTTGTAACATATTACTATAATCTAAAAGACCCTACTATTGAACAAAGTGAGATAGATAAAAACTCTACTTTAGAAAAACTTACAGAAAAAGACCAAACAGTGCCATATACAATTACATATTCAGCAAATGTAATAGATTACATTGGAGATGCAGAGGTAACAATAGTAGATTATCTTCCATATGAAATTGTAGAAGAAAGCTCTAGCCTAGACGGTGGAAACTATGATGCAAATTCTAAGACAATTACATGGAAGGAAAATATTAATGGAATAGATTCATTTACGAATACAAATAATCAAATAAATATAACTAAGAATATTAGTTTAGTATATGCAAACTTAGATGTAACACAAGCAAATGTATCTAACAGAGTAACAGGAACAATAAACTTAAAAACACCAGAAAAAACAGATACAGTAGAAGATACAAAAGATATACCAACAGAATTCTTGGTAAATGTACCTGTAACAAAGGTATGGGATGATAACAATAACAGTGCAGGAAAACGTCCAACAGAAGTAACAATGGTATTAACAAGTAGTAATGCAAGTGATACAAATAGCCCATATAAACATACATTAACAAATAATGATAATGTAGATTCACAAGATAGTAACAAATGGACATATACATTCCAAGGCTTACCAAAATACGACGCAAATGGTAATGAAATTGTATATACATTAAGCGAGGAATTAGACAATATTTACTACACAGCTGAAAATAGCAATGTAGAGCAAGATACGAAAACAATAACAAACACATTTAAAGTACCAACAGATACAATAGATGTACCAGTAGTAAAAGTTTGGGCAGATAATGGAAATGTTGCAAACAAGAGACCAGCAAGTGTAGACTTCGTATTAAATGGAAACGATGGAAGTGGTCTATACAGACATACATTAACAATAGATAATGTAGATTCACAAGATAGTAATAAGTGGGCATATACATTTCCAAACTTACCAAAATACAACTCTTTAAATGGTGATGAAATTACATACACATTAAGTGAGGAAAATGTAAATAGCAATTTCTATGTTGCAAGCGTAGACCAAGGAAGCAAGACAGTAACAAATACATTTAGTGTACCGGATGATAAGACACAAGTTACAGCTAAGAAATACTGGGATGACAATAGCAATGCTAACAATAGACGTCCAACGAGTGCCGTGTTAACATTAACTGGAAAAGGACAAGGAGTTGATATCTCTAAGGAACAAGAAGTAACAATTTCGAATGCAGTCCAAGGCGACGACAACACTTGGGAATATACATTTACAGACCTACCAAAATATGATGATTATGGTGATGAGGTAGTTTACACAATAAACGAAAAAGATTTAAATAATGATTTCTATATTAAATCTAATGTAGACCAAGGAAGCAGAACAGTTACAAATACATTCCAAGTACCAGGAGACAAGGTAGATGTAACAGTAACTAAAGTTTGGGATGATAATAGCAACAGTGCAAATAAGAGACCAGCAAGTGTAACATTACAAGTTAAAAATGGAGAGCAAGTTGTAGCTTCAGAACCAATTACTGTGGACGACGCAGTTGGTGGAGATACAAACAGATGGAGCCATACATTCAGTGTTCCAAAATATAATGAACATGGACAAGAAATTAATTACACAGCTGATGAAGCTGATTTAGGAAGCATATTCTATACAGAGGAGAACAAAGTTATAGGCGGAGATATGAGTTCTGGATACACTATTACAAATAAATTTGTAGTACCAGGAGATACAATTTCTGTACCAGTAACGAAAGTATGGGATGATAACAATAATTCTGCAGGCAAACGTCCAAGTTCAGTAACATTAGTGTTAACAAGCAATGACGCAACTGATGTAAATAGTCCATACAAATACACTTTAACTGCAGACAGCAATGTAGATTTACAAGATACTAATAAATGGACATATACATTTAATAACTTGCCAAAATACAATTCTGTAAACGGTGACGAAATTGTATACACATTAAGCGAGGAATTAGATAACATTTACTATACAAGTGTAAATAGCAGAGTAGACCAAAATTCTAAGACTATTACAAATAAATTTGCAGTTCCTTCAGATACTATAGAAGTGCCAGTTACGAAGGTATGGAATGATAATAGCAATGCAGCAAGCAAGAGACCAGATAATGTAACATTAGTCTTAAACGGAAACGACGAAAATGATGGAAACAATCCATATAAACACACATTAACTGTAGAAAATGTGGATAAATCAGATGCCAATCGTTGGTTATACACATTTACGGGATTACCAAAATACAATTCTGTAAATGGTGATGAAATTGTTTACACATTAAGTGAAGAGAATTTAGACAATAAATTTTACACAACTGAAAATACAGTTGTAAGCCAAGAAGACAAGACTGTAACAAATACATTTGGAGTTCCAGACGAAAAAACATCTGTAACAGTAACAAAAATCTGGGATGATAAAGACAACTTAGCAAATAAACGTCCAACAAGTGTAACTATGAAACTTACGGGAATAGGCGAAGGAGTAAATAGTTCATATGAGCAAGTATTAACAGCCGAAGTAAATGCAGACCATTCTAATGCAAATAATTGGGTATACACATTTAACGACTTACCAAAACTAGACAATTATGGTAATGAGATTAAATATACAGTTGATGAGGAAGATTTAGGTAATAAATTCTATTCAAAAGGAACTGTAGACCAAGACGCAATGACTGTAACAAATGTTAGTGAATATGGAAAAGTAATAGTACACCATTACATTATGGATACGGATGGAGCAACTACAACAACTAGAGTTCCAAGCACGGATGGAACAGAGATTTCAGACCAAACAATAGAAGGAGCTCAAGGAGAAGAATACACAACGAACCCAGCAGAAAATATTCAACCAAACTATGAATTAGTAACTGAAAAATTACCAGTAAATGCTACTGGAACAATAGCCGAAAATGATACAGAAGTAATTTATTATTATAGATTAAAGACACCTACAGTAACGAATACAGTTACAAAGACTGGTACAGATAGAATTACATCTGCAAATCAAGAAGTAAGCTACACAATAACATATAATGCACAAATAACGGACTACATGGGAGATGCGGAAGTAACAATAGTAGATACATTACCATACGGAATAGACGAAGCAAGGTCAAACTTAGATGGTGGAACATACAATTCTGCAAGCAAGACTATAACATGGACAGAAAGTGTATCAGATTTGAATAGCTTTAGTGGTAATGGAACTGTAAATATTACTAAGAACATTAAAGTTGTATATAGTGGCTTAGATATGAGCAAAGACAAGATAACAAATAATGTTAAAGGACATATTAAGTTGCTAACTCCAGAAAAGACAAGTGACGAAACAACTAATAGTTTTGATACAACAATATATAAAGCAATAATAAGCGCAGAAAAATTAGTTGATAAGCAAGAAGCTGCAGAAGGCGAAAAAGTAACATACACAGTAAGAATTACAAATAGCGGTAACCTAGCTAAAACAGTAACTTTAAGAGATACATTACCAGAAGGATTAACATTTGATAGCAATACACAAATAAAGGTTGGAAACATTGGCACAGTATACACAGAGCAAAACTTAAAGAGTGGAATACAAGTAGAAGTCCCAGAATTCGGTAGTGTTGACGTAGTATTTGCAGGAATAGTAGACAATTTAGGTGATGGCGAATATAGAAAAGAATTAAAGAACACAGCTACAATAGATAACGAGCCAACAAACGAAGTTACAACAACAGTAACAAAAGCAAATATTACAGCACACAAAGAATCAGACCCAGCAAGTGGAACCAAAGCAAAAGAAGGCGACACAATTACTTACAGAATAAGAGTAAGAAATGATGGAACAAGAAGTGGTACAGTACTTGTTAAAGATACAGTACCTACAGGAACAACATTTGTAGAAGGTTCAATAAAGGTTGGAAATGATGGAAATCTAGAAGAACATCCAGAAATGACAGCAGACAACTTAAGCCAAGGAATAAGTGTTAATTTAGGAATTGGAGAAGAAAAAGTAGTTGAGTTTAAAGTTACAGTTAACAAGTTAGTTGATGGAACAGCAATCAAAAACACAGCTTATACAACAGAGGTTGGAGAAGATGGAACACCAACTGGACAAGATGAAAAAGTTCCGGAAGAGCCAGAGCATACCTATGTAGAGCCAAAAGATGAACAAAGTATTTCTAAAGATGGAACAGGTAAAGTAGATAGTCTAGACCAAGAAATAACATACAACATAAGTTACACAGCGCAAATATCAGATTATGAAGGAAATGCAACAATTAAATTAATAGATACATTACCATATGCAATAGACGAAGAAAAATCTGAATTAGATGGCGGAACATATGATGCAGAAAGTAAGACAATTACTTGGGAACAAGAAGTAAATGATATACAAATGACAGACACAAAAGAAGTACAAATAGATAAGAATATAAAAGTTGTGTACATTGGAATAAACCAAGACACAGTAAGCATCGAAAATGTTGTAAAAGGACACATAGAGTACGAAACTCCAGTAAGAACAAGTGAAGAAGTAACAGCAAACAAAACAACAACAACAGGTTTCGTAATAAATATTCCAGTAAGCAAAGTTTGGGATGATAGCGATAATAAACTAGGACAAAGACCAACAAGAGTTGTATTTAAGCTAAGTGGTAGTGATGGAAGTGTAAGAACATTAGAATTAGCAAAGCCAGGAACAGCAGGAACTACAACAACACAAGATAATTCTAATCCAAATAAATGGAATGACATGTTTAAAGACTTACCAAAATACGATTCTTCAAATAATGAAATAGTTTATACACTAACAGAAGAAGAAAAGACTGAGGGAGACTTAAAATACTATGACAGTGTAGTGGACGATGTAAGCAAGACGGTTACAAACACTAACAAATACGGAAAAGTAACAGTACATCATTACATCTTAAATACAGATGGAACAACAACAGAAAATAGAGTTCCAGATATAGATGGAGCAGAAATTCCAGATGAAGTAATAGAAGGTAAGGAGGGCGATTCATATAACACAGAACCAGCAGATAACATTAATGAAAAATATGAGTTAGTTCAAGAAAATTTACCAGAAAATGCAGATGGAACAATAGAAAAATTAGATGAAGAAAAACCACAAGAAGTAATCTATTATTACAGATTAAAACTAGTAAAAGTAATAATTCATTACTTGGAGAAAGACGAAGACTTAGACGATAGCAATAATACTGTTCTAAGTGCTAACGAGCAAATTGATGGACACGTAGATGACAGTTACAATACAGATACTGAGCATAAGAAAGATACGATTTCCTACAATGGAAAAACATATACACTAGTTTCTAACAGTGGAAATACTACGGGAACAATGACAGTAGCAGACACAAACGTAACTTACTATTACTTACAAAACACAAAAGCAACAGTAAGATATGTGGCTAGAGATCCAGAAACACATGAAGAAATTAAGGACTTAGAAGCTCCTTACACTAAGGAGGGACTAGTCGGAGATGAATTTGTAACAAACTCAAAAGACTTTATAGGATACAAATTAGTAGAAAGCCCAGAAAAGACAACAATTAAGATGACAAAAGAAGAGCAAGTGTTAATTTACTACTACGAGCCAGTTTACACTGGATTGCTAGAAAACCACATAGATGACAAGACAGGAAAAATCTTGTATACAGAAAAACACGATGTTCAAGTTGGACAAAGTTACGACATACCAAGCAAAGATTTTGAAGGATATGATTTAGTTACAACAAAACTTCCAAGTAACGCAAGCGGAACAATGGGAGAAGACGTTGTAACAGTAAATTACTATTACATCAAAAAAGCAGTGTTAGAGGTAAACTACATAGATAAGTTAACTGGAGAGCCTTTAACAGAACAAATTGTGGATAATACAAAGCATGAAGGCGATTCATACACAACAGAACAAAAGGCATTCGAAGACTATGACTTAGTAGAAGTACCTTCAAATGCAGAAGGAACTTTAACAGTAGAAACAGATGAGTATGGAAATATAACAAACAACAAAACTGTAGTAACATATTATTACGTAAAGAAATCTGCAGGTGTTGAGGAACACCATATAGACATCTTAACTGGCGAAGAGCTAGAAAAACCAACATTACATGAAGGACATGTTGGAGATGCATACGATATCAAATCTAAAGACTTCTTAAGTTACGTAGTTGCTACGACAGACAAAGATGGAAATAACATATTACCAACAAATGCAACAGGAACAATGACAGAAAACAAAATAGTAGTAAATTACTACTATTATCAACCAGCAAAAGTAATAGTACACTACGTAGATAAAACAACTGGAAAAGAGCTAGAGGAAACAAATCCGGAAACCGGAGAATTGCAATCATCACAAATAGTAATAGAAGGAATAAAGGATGACCCATACGAAACAACATCAAAAGAATTCGAATATTATAAACTAGTAGAAAGTCCAGCAGAACCAAATGGTACAATGAAAGTAGAAATAATAAAAGACGAAAATGGAAATGATGTGGTAAATAACACAATTGATGTTTACTACTACTATGAGCCAAAACCATTTAACATTGGAGTAGAAAAAGAAATAACAGGAATAATTGTAAATGGAGAAAGAAGAGATGCTACAAATGGAAAATTAGAAAAAGTCGATATCTACAGAAAGAGCACAGAAAGCACAAGCATACAAGTAGAGTATAAGATAAAAGTTATGAACACTGGAGAAGTAGAAGGAAGAGCAATAATAGAAGATAGATTACCAGAAGGAATGAGCTTAGCAAATAATGACGGTACTTGGGAAGTAAATAACGGAACCTTAACAAAGGTAATCCCAGAAATAGGAGCCGGAGAAACAAAAGAATATACAGTATTATTAAACTGGAACACATCTGGAAACAATATGGGTAATAAGATTAATGAAGTATCACTAATACAAACAGATAACGTACCAGGATTCAAAGATAATAATGATAAAGATAATACAGACCAAGTAACAACTCTAATTAGTGTAGAAACTGGTGAATTACCAATAGGATTAATACTTGCATTAGTAGGCTTAGTAGGATTAGAAACAATAACATTAAGATATGCAGTAGTATTAACAAGAAGACAGAAAAAATCAAATAAAGACCAGTAATAATAAAATATAAAGCATCTATTGAAGTGTAAAGTTTTAATTAAAGAAAGCACTCAATAGATGCTTTTGCAATGTTAAAGCTATTTCGATACAGCGAAAAAAAATGTCAAAAAAAGAAAGTTATTTCGATACATCGAAATAACTTGAAAAAATAAAATAATCTGCTATAATTAAATTAGAGGTGAAAAGCTATGTTAAAAAGAGAGTATTATTTAAAAAGAATAAGACCATTCTACCAAGAAACTAGTTTAATAAAAATAATATATGGTTTAAGAAGAGCTGGTAAATCAGTAATATTAAATCAAATTAAAGATGAATTAATAAAAGATAAAACTGATGAAAGCCATATTATATACATAAATTTTGAATCTTTAGATTACAGTTTTATAAAAAATGCAATAGATTTAAATAATTACATAAAACAACAAATTAAGGATGATAAAATTTATTATATATTTTTAGACGAAATACAAAAAGTAAAGGACTTTGAAAAAGGAATAAATTCAATTCGTATAACGAATCAATGTAGTATTTTTATAACTGGTTCAAACAGCAAAATGACATTTAAGGAGCTTTCAACTGACCTAACAGGTAGATATGTTAGTTTTAAAGTAAATCCACTTAGCTTTTCGGAAGCGGTAGAAATAACAGATACAAAGACGCAAGATTACAAAAAATTATTATTTGATATTTTTGAATGGGGAAGTTTACCTCAAAGATTTTCATTTAAAGATGATATTACTAAATTGAATTATATATCAGATGTGTATGATTCTATAGTTTTAAAGGATGTTGTAGAAAGATTAGGAGTAAAAGATATTACTTTATTTAATAAAGTATGGCAATATATTTTAGAAACTGAAGGAAGAGAATTTTCTGCAACTAATGTATTGAAATATTTAAAAAGTGAATATAGGGAAGTATCTGCAGAAACATTATATAATTATATAGAAGCATTATGTTCAACTTTTATTATTAACAAAGTATACAGATATGATATACATGGTAAAAGTGTTTTAAAAACATTAAATAAATATTATGCATCAGATCTTGGAGTGAAAAAGATAAAAAATACAAATAAAGAAACTAATTATTCAATTTGCTTAGAAAATTTAGTATATAATGAATTAATTTTTAAAGGATATGATGTTTATATAGGAAAACTAAAAGATGCTGAAGTTGATTTTGTAGCCATAAAGGATAAGAAGATTAAGTATATTCAAGTAAGCTTATATTTAAATACCGAAGAAACAATAAACAGAGAATTTGGAGCATATAATAGTATACAAGACAATTATCCAAAATATGTAATATCTTTAGATGAAATTGATAGGTCAACTAATGGAATAAAACATTTAAATGTTTTTGATTTTTTGTTAAATGAAGATTTTTAAAGCAATAAAAAACTACGGAAAACAACATGAGTAGATAATATAGATATAAAATAATAGCAAAAAACATAATATGTAACAAAAAAATAATATAAAATGTCGAAAAATAGCATCCGTAAAGAGATAGAGCATTGTTTCACTTTTGTGAGGCAATGCTCTATTTACTTATTATTTTTAAGTAGGTACAATAAAAATAATAATTATTATGAGAAAAAGAGGGTGCATACGAGATGAAAGAGAGAAAAGATTGCAGTAAAAATGTAAAGCCTGAAAACGTTGGCGCTGTACACACACACACACACACACACACACACACACACACACAGGTAGTTTAAGCCAAAATAAGAAAATAATAATAGGTGTAGGGATTCTAGTAGGAATAATGGTTCTACTAGGAATTTTTGCGCTTATTTTTTCTTCGAATAAAAATAAAAGCGAAAGTTTAAGTGGAAGCGAAAACGGATACAATGCAGAAGGAATTGTGAACGGAGATAAAGGATATATTTCTTCTGCACAAATAATTCAAACAAAAACAGGAACAGGTCCATTCGATAGTGATGACCAACCTGGAAATGACAGTTCTGAAGATAACAACATTGTACGTTCATTTGACCAGATAACATGGACAGTAGATTTAACAATGGCACTAAAGAGTGGAATAGCTGAAACAGATTTAAAAGGTGGAATAATAAATGTAGAAGTTACATTGCCAGAGACTTGCGCAAATGTAATGAAGTGGGATTTAAGCTCTATGAATTGGATAGTTAATGGTAGTGTGAGTACTGATGGAAAAACATTAACGGGACAATATAATATGACAGATACAGAAACAACAATACCTGGAAAACAAACACTAGTATTTGTATTACAGGTATATGGTGCTGGAAATGGAACAGATATAGTACCTACTTTTAAATTTGATTTGGAGGGAAATGAGGATAAAGATAAAGTTATAATAAATGGAGATAAAATAATAGTTAGTGCGACAGGAAAGTATAATATAAAATTTGTAAGAAATGATAGTTTAAATAAAAGAGCATTAGATTTAGATTATGATGGACAATCAATAGATGGAAGAATTTATGGATATGCATTTATACTTCAATTATATAATGACAATGAATCGAAAGGATTAAAAGGAGTAGAATATCCACAAGGAGATATAACATTTGATATAGATTTAAAGCTTGAAAGAAGTAAATTTGAAAGTAGTGAATTGGAAAATATAACTGATGTAGCTACACCTCTTTTATGGAATTATAAGGTAAATTATGGAAGTCCAGCAATTTCAGATAGAAATATGGCATTTGGAGGTGGAAGTGAAAACCATAGATGGTTACCAAGAGGTACCGCCGCAAATAGAAAATCTAGTGTATATAACTCAGGCAATATAACAATGGAGCAAGACGGTAATAAAATAAAGGTAACAGTGAAGAATTACGAATTTGATGGAACTTTTCCAATTTATAATCCTGAATATATTTCAGGTTCTCCTATAGCATATACTGATAATATTGGGTGTTTCAGTGTTGGATATTTTCAAATATTAGTACCGGATAATACAGAAACAATTGTAGAAGATAGAAACTACTATTTGACTGTGGGCGATAGTAATTTAATTGTAAATTCAATAACTGGGAATAATATAACTAGTCAGATGGTTACAACAGATGATAGAAACCAAACAACACATATAAGATATAGTGAGGGGTCATTCAGCCAAGGGATTTGGCTATTCAAAAATGCAAGTACATTTTTACATTCAGATTGGAGTAAAGGAGATGGTACTGCAAGCATAGGACAAGTATTCAATGTTGGATCTTATGTTAATATTAGTATTGGAAACGATCCAGATGACTATATAAGAGGCGTAGATAGATTTTTAAAATTTGATGGTAATGCTTTTGAAGTGATAGACTATAGTACTAAAGAAAAATTTCATGCTTATGGAATGGATAATATGACATGGAAATACTGGTACGTAACAAAAAAAGATGGAACTAACTGGACTAATCAAGCAGATATGAATAATGGGAAAATTGAAGATATGCTTTTATTCGAAGAAAAAGAAGATATACCAGAAGGATATATTTGTATAGGAGTATATATTGAATCTCAAGAAGGTTATATTCAAGTACCAACAGACCAAAACGTACAGTATTTTAGTATTAGACTTAAAGTAAAAGAAACAGCTCAAATAAATCAGACTTATGGATTTGTGCAGACTGGTAAATATTGGAGAGAACAGTTAGATAGAAGTATATACAGTCAAGATATATTAGATTCTTATGATACATATCCAACTCCAGCATATAATTCAGGAAATCCTAATTATATAAAAACAGAATACGACGAAACAGGAAATATAATTTCAGGAACCCATAGTGGAGGATGGAAGTATGGAAATACAGTATTAGTAGTAGGAGCAAATCTTTATGGAGATATAAGAGCAGTAGATAGTTCTAATACAGATAAAGTAAATTATGATTTTGGGAAAAATGAGAATGTAGTTACATATAGTGTAGAAACACGATTAGATGGAAATAGTAATTTGAGTTCTCAGATAAGTAATGTAACATTAAAAGCAGAAGTAACAATGCCAAATGGTTTAACATATGTACCAGGAAGTAGTAAAAGAGGAGATAATAGCTATACAGAACCAGAGATAACTAATAATTCAGATGGAAGTCAGAAACTAATATGGTACATATATAACTGTACATCTGGTCAAACAATAACGCCTATTACATTTGATGCAAGCATAGATAATGAAACAGCTAATGGAACACAATACGAAGCAAAATTTGTAGTATCAGAATTAATTGGAGAAGATGGAATTTCTAAAATAGGAAATAGTAAAATAGATTTTAGAACATCAACCGTATCAATAAATGTAATAAACCTAGCAAGCCATAGGCTATATAAAGAAGTTGAAACACCAGTAATAGAAAAAAATGGGCAAGTAAAATACAAAATCGTATATTCAAATAATACAGATGAAACAGTGCCAGAGTTCCAGCTTTTAGATATACTTCCATATAATAATGACAATAGAGAAAGCAGTTTTGAAGGAAGCTATACTGTTAATAATATAAATGTTAACCAAACAATAAGTGGGGAAATCCAATCAAACAGTAATTTAAAACTATATACAACAAATTCAACGACTGTAAGAAATATGGATGCAAAAAATACAGGAATAGGAACAGATAGTATTTGGAGTGCAAAAACAATTGGTTCAACCTTAAACGAAAGTGCAACGGGTTTTGCTATTAAGGGACAATTAGCAGGTAGAGCTAAATTAGAAATAGAAATAACATTAAATACAAATAGTAATGCAGCAGAAAATGTATATGCAAACAATACAATGGCCCAGGTATATGCAAATTCAGAACAGATGCAAACAGGAGCAGTAAAATCACAAGTAGTAAGTAGGAAGATACAAGGAAAAGTATGGGATGATGCTAATAGAAATGGTGTAATAGATGATGGAGAGGCATATATTCAAGGAACAACATTAAAATTATTAAATAGTGCAAATAATACACAAATTGCAACAACTACGACAAATGCAAATGGAGAATATGAATTTAATAATTTAGATAAAGGGTTATATAAAGTAGAAGTTGCAATAGATGATTTACATGAATTAACAGATAAAGAAGTAGGAACAAATAGGGAGATAAATAGTAAGTTTAATACAGATACAAAGCAAACTGATGAAATAACAAGATTAAATACAATAAGTGCTCCAGAGATAATAGAGGATAATGTAAATGCAGGAATAAGAAAAATACAATTTAATATAAATACAAAAGTAGAAGGAACTGGAGGAAACATAAGCGGAGAAGGAGAAGACATATACGAGAGCGTAGATAAAGGACAAGATAGTAAGAAAGATATAGTAGCAACACCAGATAAAGGATTTAGAGTAGATACAATAACTGTAAATGGAGAACCAATACAATTTACAGAAGAGGAAGACCATTCAGTAATATTAGATAAATTTATAAATATGCAAGAAGACAAAGAAGTAATAGTAACATTTAAGGATGTAAGGACAAGTGTATTAGTACACCATTACAAAGAAAACACAACAGAGAAATTAAGTGAAGATGTATTAATAAATGGAGAAATAGGAGATAATTATACAACACAAGTTGCAAGCGATATACCAGCGAATTATGAAGTAATAAATGCCACGCCAGAAAAATACACTGGAACAATGGCTCCAGAGCAAATAGTTGTAACATATTACTATAACCTAAAAGAGCCAACTATAACATCACAAAACATAACAAAAAATGCAACACCTACAATAGAAAACTTAACAGATGAAATAACATATAATATTTCATATAAAGTAAGTTTAGTTGACTATATAGGCGATGCAGAAGTAACAATAGTGGATACATTACCATATGGAATAGATATTAGTAATTCAGATATTGCAAATGGAACATACAATTCACAAAATAACACTATTACATGGGTAGAAACAATAAAAGACATAAATAGTTATGAAAATAAAAATAGTGATATAACAATAAATAAAACTATAAAAGTAGTATATACAGGAATAAACCAAGGTACTACAGATATTGAAAACAGAGTAACTGGAAGTGTTAAGACCAAAACACCAGAAAAGGAATTTGAAGGGGTTGAAGCAAGCGCAGACACAACAACAGAATTTATAGTAAACATTCCAGTAAGCAAAATTTGGGATGATGAGGATAACAAATTAAATCAAAGGCCTACAAGAGTGGTATTTAAGTTAACTGGTAGTGACGGAAGTGAAAGAACATTAGAGTTGGCAAAACCGGAAACGCTAGGTGCTACAACAACACAAGATAGTAACAATCCAAATAAATGGAATGATATATTTAAAAATTTACCAAAATATGATTCTTCAAATAACGAAATTGTTTATACATTAACAGAAGTTCAAGGCGATATGACATATTATGAAGCAACAGTTGACGAAGCAGGAAGAAATGTTACAAATACTAATAAATACGGAAAAGTAACAGTTCATCATTACATAATGAATACAGATGGAAGTACTACAACAACAAAAGTTCCAGACGTTGATGGAGTCGAAATTCCGGATGGAGTAATAGAAGGAAAAGAAGGAGATTCATATACAACTTCTGAGGCAAGCAATGTAAACGAAAAATATGAGTTGGTCGAAGATGCAACAGTCGGAGAAACAAATGGAACAATCCAGAAATACAACGAAGAGAAACCACAAGAAGTAATCTATTATTATAGATTAAAACCAGCTAAAGTAATAATACATTACTTGGAGAAGGACTCAAATCAAGTATTAGCAACAAATGAACAAATAATCGGACATGTAGACGACCAATACAACACAGATACAGAACACCGC
The DNA here is from genome assembly GCA_944388935.1 of uncultured Clostridia bacterium. GTDB lineage: Bacteria > Bacillota > Clostridia > TANB77 > CAG-508 > Merdicola. Next base: position 51,077 of record CALXKK010000003.1, read on the forward strand.
AAGGAAACTATTGAGAAAAATGGTAACACATACACACTAGTTTCTAACAGCGGAAACACTACGGGAACAATGACAGTAGCAGACACAGACGTAACTTACTATTACTTACAAAATACAAAAGCTACAGTTAGGTATGTAGAAAGAAATCCAGAAACACATGCAATAGTAAAAGACTTGGAAACACCAACAACTAAGGAAGGATTAGTTGGAGATGAATTTGTAACAAACGAAAAAGCATTTTTAGGATATAAATTAGTAGAAGCACCAGAAAATAAAACAATAACAATGACAAAAGAAGAACAGACATTAATTTATTATTATGAACCAGTGTATACCGGATTAGTAGAAAACCACATAGATGATGTAACAGGAGCAGTTTTGGATACACAAACACATCAAGTTCAAGTAGGACAACCATATAACATACCAAGCAAAGACTTTGCAGGATATGATTTAGTAGAAAGTAAGTTACCAGATAATGCAAGTGGTACAATGGGAGAAGAGCTTGTAACAGTAAATTACTATTACATCAAAAAAGCAGTGTTAGAAGTAAACTATGTAGACAAATTAACAGGAGAACCTTTAACTGAACAAATAGTGGATAACACAAAACATGAAGGAGACTTATACACAACAGAACAAAAGAGTTTTGAAAACTACGACTTAGTAGAAGTACCAGCAAATGCAAGTGGAACTATACAAGTTGAAACAGATGGTGAAGGAAACATTATAAATAACAAGACTGTAGTAACATATTACTACATACAAAGAGCTGTAGTAGAAGAACATCATATAGATATCTTAACTAATAAAGATATTGAAAAGCCAACAATATACAATGGACATGTTGGAGATAACTACAGTACAACTTCTAAGGAATTCTTAAGTTATCAATTAGCTGAAACAGATAAAGAAGGAAATAGTTTATTACCAACAAATGCAACGGGAACAATGACAGAAAACAAAATAGTAGTAAATTACTACTATTATCAACCAGCAAAAGTAATAGTACACTATGTAGATAGAACTACAGGAAAAGAATTAGAAGAAACAAATTCAGAAACCGGCGAAGTGCAAAGTAGTCAAGTAGTTATAGAAGGACGAAATGGTGAAGCATACGAGACGACAGCGAAAGAGTTTGAATATTACACATTAGTAGAAAGTCCAGCAGAACCAAATGGAACGATGATTGTAGAAATAACAAAGGACGAAGATGGAAAAGATGTAGTAAATAACACGATAGATGTCTACTATTACTACGAACCAAAACCATTTAACATCGGAGTAGAAAAGGAAATAACAGGAATAATAGTAAATGGTGAAAGAAGAAGTGCAACAAATGGAAAATTAGAAAAAGTTGATATCTATAGAAAGAGTACAGAAAATACAAGTGTACAAGTAGAATACAAGATAAAAGTTAAGAACACTGGAGAAGTAGCTGGAAGAGCAACAATAGAAGATAGATTACCAGAAGGAATGAGCTTAGCAAATAATGATGGAACTTGGGAAGTAAATAACGGAACCTTAACGAAGGTAATACCAGAGATAGGAGCCGGAGAAATAAAAGAATACACAGTATTATTAAACTGGAGAACGTCTGGAGAAAATATGGGTAACAAGATTAATGAAGTATCATTAGTAGGAACAGAGAATGTACCAGGATTTAAGGATAATAATGATAAAGATAATACTGACCAAGCAACAGTATCAATAAGTGTAGAAACTGGTGAACTTCCAGTAGGATTACTAATAGCATTAGCTGGATTAGTAGCCTTAGAAAGTGTAACGCTAAGATATGCAGTTATTCTAACAAAGAGACAAAAGAAAAATAACAAAATGGACAAGAAATAATATAGTTTAAGAAAAATACCTATAAAGTAAAGATGCTTTATAGGTATTTTTCAAGTAATTGGAGATAAATTGATTGACAAAGAAACAAAAGATTGCTAGTATATAGTAAATATTTAATACTACAATAAATAATATAACTATGCATCTTCAAGAGATATATAGTAGTAATGAACTTGATGAAAATTCAACTAGTAAGGAGTTCTTACTAGTTGAAAAAGAGTAAAATAAAACATTGTAATCCGTTGCAAACGCAACGTAATCATTTTTAATCCGGTAGTCTAAAGACTATCGTTTTTTGTATGTAAAAAAATAAACAAATTTTTGCATATACCTTGCGAAAATCTGTTCAGTGTGATATTATATAAAATATTAAAAATTTTGTTGTTAAAAATAATAATTATGATATAATTTGCAAGGAAAAATCATATTATGGAGAAAGGAGAGTATATCCTGTAAAGAGATATACAATTAAAATATGCAAGATTTATTAGAAGGTTTAAACGATAAACAACACGAAGCTGTTATAAATACAGAAGGTCCATGCCTAGTAATAGCTGGTGCCGGAAGTGGTAAAACAAAAGTATTAACACATAAGATAGCGTATTTAATTCACGAAAAAGATGTGAAACCATGGAATATATTAGCAATTACATTTACAAATAAAGCAGCAAACGAAATGAAAGAAAGAGTGGCAGATTTAGTAGGAGAAGGTGCGCAAGATATTTGGATGGGTACATTCCATTCTATTTGTGTAAGAATTTTAAGAAAATTTATAGATAGAATTGGATTCGACCATTCTTTTGTAATTTTCGATACTTCTGACCAAAGAACATTAATTAAAGAATGCCTAAAAGATTTGCAAATAGACGATAAAATGTTTACGGATAGAAGTGTTCAATTCGAAATAAGTAATGCAAAAAATGATATGAAAGAACCGGACCAGTACGACGCTATGGTAAAAGGAGATTTCAGAAGAGAAAAAATAGCAACAATATATAATTTATATCAAAAAAGATTAAAAGATAATAATGCTATAGATTTTGACGACATTATAAATTACACAATAAAAATATTTAGAGAGAATCCAGATGTATTAGATTATTATGCAAATAAATTTAATTACATATTAGTAGACGAATATCAAGATACAAATAAATCACAATTTACATTAATTAGATTACTTGCAAGCGTTCATGGAAATATAACTGTAGTTGGAGATAATGACCAGGGAATTTATAGTTTCCGTGGAGCAGATATTAGTAATATATTAAACTTCGAAAAAGACTTTAAAGGTACAAAAATAATTAAGCTAGAACAAAATTATAGATGTACTCAAAACATTTTAAATGCAGCAAATTCAGTAATTAAAAACAATGAAGTAAAATACAAAAAGAAATTATGGACGGAAAACGAAGAAGGACCTTTGCCAACATTTCATGTTGCAGATGATGAATATGACGAAGGAAGATACATAGTAGAGCAAATAAATCATTTAAGAAGAGAAGAATATTATAAATATTCAGATTTTGCAATTCTTTATAGAATGAACTCACAATCTAGAGCAATAGAGGAAATTCTAAGAAGAGAAGATATTCCATATAAAATTGTTGGAGGTTTAAAATTCTACGAAAGAAAAGAAATTAAAGATATAATTGCTTATTTAAGATTAATAAATAATACATCAGATAATTTAGCATTAAAAAGAATAATAAACGAACCTAAAAGAGGTATCGGAAAAACAAGTTTGGACAAAATACAAACAATATCAGAACAAACAGGAATACCTATGTACCAAATAATAAAAGAAGCAGACCAATATGGTTTGGCTAGGGTGTACAACAACGCAAAAGGTTTCATCGAGGTTATAGAAGATTTAATAAGCAAAAAAGATGAATATACAATAACAGAATTAATAAAAGCAACTTTAAGCGAGTCAGGTTATACAAAAGCGCTAGAAACAGAAAACACAATAGAAGCAGAAAATAGAATAGAAAACTTGGAAGAATTTTTAACAGTTGCAGTACAATTCGAAGAAGAAGAGGCAGACAGAGACTTAAGCTCATTCCTAGAAGGAATAACACTTTCTAGCGATTTAGATGGAATGGATGATGAAGAAGAATCTGTTACATTAATGACATTACATTCTGCAAAAGGTTTGGAATTTCCAGTAGTATTTTTAGTAGGAATGGAAGAGGGAATTTTCCCAGGTTATAAATCTATTGGGGAACCAAAGGAATTAGAAGAAGAAAGACGTTTATGCTATGTTGGAATAACAAGAGCTAAAAACAATTTATATTTAACTTGCAGTAGACAAAGAACTATGTTTGGTTCTACAAGTTGCAATCCTGTATCTCGATTTGTAAAAGAAATTCCGGAAAATATGCTAGAGGGAGCAGACGAAATAGAAAGCAAACCTTCAAATAGTTATGAGGACACAGATTATGAATGGAGTTATGGAAGATTCAACAGAGGTGCTGGCAGCGGAAATAGTAGTTACGGAAGAAATAATAGCAATGTAGTTAGCTATAAAATAGATACTAAGAAAACAAAACCAGAACCAAGCTTTGCATTTAAATCTGCAGAAAGCTTTTTAGCAAAATTAAATAATAAAGCCAAAGAAAATACTACGGATTTATCACAATATAAAGAAGGACAAAGAATTTATCATAAACGTTTTGGCGAAGGAAACATAAGCAAAATAGAGCCAGAAGGAGACGATTTAAAACTAGACATACAATTCGATAAAGTAGGTCATAAACGTTTAATGGCGAAATTTGCAAACTTAGAAATTATAGAATAGGGAAAAGGTGACATCTTTTTTGAACTTTAGGGGACGGACTTTAAAAGTTCAAAATTCCAATAAATTCCAGATAAAAATCCAGATAAACTCGGAGAGATAGTATGAAAATTCTAAAAGGGAGTAGTGTATGAAAAAATTATTAATAGATATGGATGACGTAATATGCGATGATGGTTTTATGAGCATAGTAAATGAATTTTTAGGAACTAATTATAAACCAGAGGATGCTCACTCATATTATATAAACGACTTAATCCCAAAAGAAAAATTTGATGATTGGGTAAAATACTTCGAGGAAAGAAATGTATATGATTATGGAAGCATGAAAAAAGATGCAAGAGAAGTAATAGAGAAACTAAATAAAGTTTATGAAACATACATAATTACTGCATATGTCTTTAGAGATAAACCGGAAATATCAGGGGACCAATTACGAAATAAATTTAATTATTTAAGAAAAAATTTACCATTTGTAGCTCCAAGCCAATATATATTTATTTCAAACAAAGCTTTAGTAGATGGAGATATACGCATAGATGACCGTGTAAGTAATTTAGAAGGAAAAGCAGAAATGAAATTATTAATTAACGCATACCATAATAGAGACATATCAGATGAAGAACTTGCAAAAAAGAATATTAAAAGAGTAGATAATTGGAAAGAAATAGAAGAAATATTACTTTAATTAAGGAATCTTCGAAATTTCTGTTTTAGCTATTTGGATATAAACTTAATTATAATAATACTAAAAGACTATTACCAAAAAAGGTGATAGTCCTTTTTGTTGCAAAAATGATTGTAATTAGAAAAAGTAATTAAAAAAATACGAAACCCTTAAATTAGAATTTTTCCAAAATTTTGATAAGGGAATGTATAAAAAAATAAAAAGAGATAATAATAAAGAAAAGTGGATTCACCACAACAGCCAGATTGAAAAGGATTTGGAAACAAATTAAAAAACAATTTGGTAAATACTTAAGTTAACTAAAAAGGAGTGATAATATGCCAAATTTAAGTCAAGTAGAATTACAAAATTTAAGACATCTTATAGGTGCACACGAAACATCATATCAAAAATTAAATGCATATTCTTCTGAAGCAGTAGACCCACAAATTAAGCAAATATTTGCAAAATCTGCTCAAGATGCGTTAAACACAAAACAAAAATTAATGAGTTTTTTAAATAATTAGGAGGTACTATGAACGAGAAAATTATGGTAAATGATATTTTGTCTGGAGTAAAATCTAGCTTAACAACATATCAAACAGCAATAGCAGAAACAGAAAATATGGAGTTAAGACAAACACTTCAACAAATAAGAAATAATGATGAAAGTTTTCAATATGAATTATTTAAAGTTGCAGAAGCTAAAGGATACTATAAACCAGCGGCACAAGCAACTGTAACAGAAGTTGATGAAGTTAAACAAAGTCTACAATAATATATTATAGTAAACTAAAGCCACTATCATTTTTGCGATGGTGGCTAAAATTTTTGAGAAAAATAATTATTATATTGTTTTAGAACAATAAGTCTGAAATGCCTATTTCCGTGCGATTTAAAAGAAAATTATCGTACTAAAATATTGCAAAAAAATATTACAGAAATATTAAGTTATATAGATAAACGAAGAAAAAAAGAAGATAAAGGACTTTTTACGAGAAAAATTCCAAATAATAATCGATTTTAAAATTTGAAGAAAAAAATCTTTTATTATAAGATATAGTCATCATAGAAAATGGGTTTTATTAGATTATTTTATTAGAAGAAACTTTAAGATAAAATAATCATCGCAAAGGAAAAGGAGTGTTTAAAATTATTAAAGCAAGAAGAGTATTAATGAATTTTAGAACTTTAATAAAATTATTAGCAATATTAGCAGTAGCGGGTGCAATAATTTGGGCACTAATAGTTTTTGTATACAAACCAATATATAGTGTTACATTAAATGGCCAATTTTTAGGTTATTGTGAAGACAAAACAGAGATGCAAAATAGGATTAACGAATATATGGATAATGGTTCTGGTGAAAATGTAGCCTTCGTAGAGATTAACGATTTACCAGAATATAAAATGTGTCTCTTAAAAAAGGGAATAACAACAAATGATGATGATATATTTAATAAAGTTATAGCACAAGGTAAAAATTATTATACATATTATGCTTTAGCAGTAAACGGGGAAGACAAGCTATATGTTAAAGACCTAGAAGATGCAGAAAGCGTATTGCAAGAATTAAAATATAAAGATAGTGCAAATAAAGATAATATAACAATAGAGGAAAAATATAATACAGAGCTTGCAACATTAGTAGCAAAAGAAGATGCGGTTAATCAATTATACGAAGAAAAACAAGAAGTAGACGATACAATAATGCTAGCTTCTGTAACAAACAGAAGTGTAAATACTAGAATTAGCACATCAACAAAGGTTTCTAAAGGAAAAGCAAACTTAGGAATTACATTAGTAGAGCCAGTAAGCGGAATTATTACAGCGAAATATGGTGAAGTAAGTGGAGTTCGTTCTAGCGCACATACAGGACTAGATATAGCAGCACCAAATGGAACACCAATTAAAGCAGCAGCATCTGGAACTGTAGTATTTGCAGGAAGAAAAGGAACCTATGGTTTGATGGTAGCAATATCACATGGAAATGGTGTGCAAACATATTATGCACATTGTAGCAAATTATTAGTTTCTGTTGGACAAACAGTTTCACAGGGAGATACAATTGCAAAAGTTGGAAGTACAGGCAATTCGACAGGTAACCATTTACATTTAGAAGTAAGGGTAAATGGACAAAGTTATAATCCACAAAAATATTTATATTAAAATTAAAGATAAAAATAAAAATAAAAAGCCACCTTAGGAGTTTTTAATTCCAAAGGTGGTTCTATTTTAAAAAAATAAAATCGGGATTTTAGGAACGTTTCCAAATCTCAATTTGTTTTAGGAACAGAAAAAAGGACCGATCCCAAATTCCGGGAACAGTCCAAAACCCTATTTTAAGCTCTTAGATAAAGTTTTATAAAAATTATTCTTTACAATTATTTTTCCATACTCTGCTAGTTTATTTTTAAATAAATTAGAATTATTTACACTTTTTCCAAATTCCGTTAAAGTACATAGAAAAACTTTTATTCCAGAAAAATCTTTATTAATGTTTTCCATAACCAAATAATAATTATTTTTATATGTATATAATGAAAAATCTTTAGTGAAAGTAATCATTCCAGTAATATTAAGATTTTTTAATAATAATACAAAATCGCTAACATCATCGAAAGATTCGAACTCATAAATAATTGTATCATTGCTTAATTTATGAGACTTCCTTTTTGCTCGTATTGTTCTCTTTTTATTGTTGGAAGTTAAATCTATATCTGGTAGAGATCTTGTTACAGTAATTATAAAATCTCCATCAATTGTAGCTAAAGCCTCAATCATTAATTTGTAGTCTTTAGTTATAAAACCAATTTGTTCTTCTGCTTCATTTAATATTTCCATAAAAATTTTTTGTGAGTCAGAAGAGTTTGACATGAAAGATTGGTAGTCTATATCATTATCTTCTAAATCTTGAAGGTTAAGAATGATTCGAATTTTGTCATTACTTAGTTTCTCAAATCTCATTACAATATCCCTCCCCAAAATATATATTAATTATACTATACAAACAGCATGATTTAAATGAGTAATATTTGGTAATATAGTATATTCTGCAACATCAAAATAGTTACATTTACTATAGCATAAAAGAAAACAAAATAAAAGAAAAAAATGGAAAAAAATAAAGAATTTTTATTTTGTAAAAATTGCCAATATGACTTGAAAAAATCGTGTAATATATATATAATATTATGGAATTTAATTGTTAATTTCCGTAAGGAAAAAGGAGGAGCACTAATGGCAACAAAAGATAAAAATATATGGATTCTAATAATATTTATTTTAGCAGGACTAGTAATTGGTGGATTGTTAGGACAACTTGCTTCAGGAGTTGACTTTTTATGGTGGCTAGGTTATGGCAGCAGTTTTGGACTAGCTGAGCCATTAGTTCTAGATTTAAGTATCATAAAATTAACTTTTGGATTAGTAATAAATGTTAATATAGCAAGCATAATAGGAATATTATTAGCTATACTTATATATAGAAAAATGTAATTTAATTGGGGGCAGAAAGGAAAATCTATGATAATGAAAAAGCTCCCAACTTATGAAAGACCATATGAAAAATTAGAAATATATGGCGAAGAAAATTTATCAAATTCTGAATTGCTAGCAATTATTATTAAAAATGGGACAAAAGATGAGTCTGCGTTAGCATTAGCACAGAAGGTCTTAAATTTGGGTAATAATTGTAGCAAGAATGATATTACCTTTTTAAAAGAACTTACAATTCAAGAACTAACACAAGTTAAAGGCATTGGAAGGGTAAAGGCAATACAAATAAAAGCAGTATGTGAACTTGCAAAAAGAATAGGAAAGCCAATTTATGTTAAAGAAATTATAATTAAAGGCTCACAAGATGTGGCGGATTTATTTATGAAAGAATTGGCTGGGACTAAAAGAGAAGTAGCAAAATTAATAATTTTAAATAACAAAAATGTAATAATTAAAATTAAAAACATATCATTTGGTGGACAAAATTTTGTAATGATAGACCCAAAGGATATATTTACAGAAGTAATAAAAATGCAAGCACAAAGAATAATACTTATACATAATCATCCAAGCGGTGATCCTACTCCGAGTAAAGAAGATATACTTCTTACAAATAGAATTAACGAAGCATCAAAGTTACTTGGAATTTCTTTTTTGGACCATGTAATAATAGGGAATAACAATTATGAGAGTGTTTTTTCAATAATGAGAAAGAAAGGATTGTTTTAATATGTTTAAATTTTTAGGACTTAATTCAAAAGATATAGGAATAGACTTAGGTACAGCAAATTTATTAGTTACATTAAAAGGGAAAGGAATTGTACTTAACGAACCATCAGTTGTAGCTATAGACAGAAACACTGGAGAGATCTTAGCTACGGGTTATGAGGCAAAAGAAATGTTAGGAAGAACACCCGAAACAATAAAAGCAGTAAGACCTTTAAGAGATGGAGTAATTGCAGATTTCACAGCTACAGAATTAATGCTAAAAAATATAATTAAAAAAGTTTGTAGACAAAATAATGTAGGAAAACCAAGAGTATTAGTTGGAGTTCCTTCTGGAATAACAGAAGTAGAGGAAAGAGCTGTAGAAGAAGCAGTTATGCAATCTGGCGCAAAGGAAGTTTATTTAATAGAAGAACCAATGGCAGCAGCTATTGGAGCAAACTTGGATGTTTCAGAACCTAGCGGAAACATAATTGTAGATATTGGTGGAGGAACAACAGAAGTTGCAGTAGTTTCTTTAGGTGGAATTGTTATAAGTCATTCATTAAGAATAGCTGGAGATGAATTAGACGAAGACATAATAAACTATGTAAAAAGAGAATTTAATTTAGCAATTGGAGATACAACAGCAGAAGACATAAAGAAACAAATTGGATGTGCACTTCCTCTAATGACAGAGATGACAATGGATGTTACAGGAAGAGACTTAAATACAGGACTTCCAAGAAATATAGTTGTAACTTCTAGCAATATTCAAGAAGCAATAGAAGGTTCTATTAATGAAATTGTAGAAACAGTAAAAGCAACATTGGAAAAAACACCACCAGAACTTGCATCAGACATTATGGAAAAAGGAATTGTACTTGCAGGTGGTGGAGCATTAATAAAGAATCTAGATAAATTAATAAGCGAAAGAACAGGAATGCCAGTATATGTGGCAGAAGATCCATTGGATTGCGTAGTTAAAGGAACAGGAAAAACATTAGAAAATATAGAAAAATTAAGATCAGTTTTAATTAATGCAAGAAAAAGAGTATAAATTTTTTAATAAAACAAAAGATTTTCCAAAAGATTAAATACGAAGAAAGGAAGTAAGAAATGTATAAAAAGAAAAAAAGCGGAGTTGTCGGAATAGTTGTTACCGTAATAGTTTTAATATTGTTAGTAATACTTTCAAATATAAAGATAGAAAATTTAACATTTGTAGAAAATGTTTTTAGCACAATAGTTATGCCATTTCAAAATGGTTTTACAATGCTAAAAAATAAAATTTCTGGAAACAATACATTTTTTACTGATTTAGATAACTTAAAAAGTGAAAATGAAGAACTAAAACAAAAAAATAGTGAACTAGAGCAATCTTTAAGAGAGTTGGAAATAATTAAAGCAGAAAATACTACTTTAAAAGAGCAAATGAACCTTAAAGAAAAATATGGAGAATATAATACTGTATCAGGATATGTAATAAATAGAGATATTAGTAATTATACAGGAATGGTAGTTATAAATGTTGGCTCTGATGATGGTGTACAACCTAATATGACAGTAATTGCAGATAAAGGTTTAGTTGGAAATGTAGTATCTGTAACATCAAATACTGCAAAAGTACAAACAATTGTAGACCCAGCAAGTTCTGTAAGCTGTATTATTAGTACATCTAAAGATGCGTTTATAACTAAAGGAAGTATAAATAATAGCGGAAGAGAGATAAGAGCAACATATATACCAACAGATGCGGTATTAGTTCAGGATACAAGTGTAGAAACATCAGGATTAGGAGGAATATATCCTAAAGGAATACATGTTGGAACAATTAAAGAAGTTGTTAATACTAAGAATCCAACAGATAAATATGCAACAATAGAAACAGCAGTAGATTTTTCTAAGTTAGACACAGTACTTGTTATATTGAATTAAAGAAAGGAGAGCACAATATGAAAAAAACGTTATCAATAATATTAATTTTTGTGACTTTCCTTATAATCTATTTCTTACAAAGTAATTTATTTAATTGGTTTAATATTGCAGGAGTAATGCCAAACCTATTTGTTATTCTGATTATGGTAGTCGGATTGTTTGCAGGTAAATATGTGGGTGTTTCTACAGGTATAATTGTGGGATTACTTTTGGATATATTTGTTAGCAAAAAAATAGGTGTAACAGCAATAACTTTAGGAATTGTAGGATTTATAGCAGCTTTATTGGATAAAAACTTCTCTAAAGATAGTAGAATAACAATTATTTTAATGGTAACTATTTTAACGGTTCTTTACGAAATATTAAATTATGCAATTAATGCAATAATATTTTCTTATTCGTTAGAATTAGTAGACTTCTTTATAAAGCTAGCAATAGAAACAGTATTTAATATATTAATTACTATAATTTTGTATCCACTAATCCAAAAGGGTGGATATGCTTTAGAAGAAAATTTTAAAGAAACAAAAATACTAACTAGATACTTTTAATAAAATGTAGGATTGGAAGTGATTAATTGAGCAAGAAACCAAATGTAAAACTTAGATTTAATTTTATAACGACCATTATATATATATTAGGAATTATTTTATTGTTACAACTTTTCAATCTACAAATTGTTCATGGTAGTGAATATAGGGAACAATCAAATACAAGGCTAACCCGTGAAAGTACTATAAAAGCGGATAGAGGTTCAATATTGGACAAGTCTGGAAATACTATTGTAGGTAATACAATGGGATTTAGTGTGGATTTATATAAGACAAAAATAGATGATAAAACCTTAAACCAAACAATTTTAAATGTTATAAATACATTGGAACAAAATGGAGATTCATATGTTGATAATTTTATAATAAATATAAATCCTTATTCTTTTAATGTCTCAGATGATAAAGTAGCACAATTCAAGAAAGATAACAAAATAGATGAAAATGCAACAGCCGAAGAATGTTTTAATAAAATGAAAGATAAATATGAGATAGATAATACGGATGTTACTGAGGCGAGAAAAATAATGGCCATTAGATACGAGATTCAAATAGAGGGATATAGTAGCACAAGACCATTACAAATATCAAATAATATTAAAAGAGAGACAGCATTAATATTTAACGAGAAATCCGCAGAATTTCCAGGAATAAATGTTGTTGTTGAGCCGGTAAGAAATTACGAACAAGGAACAACAGCTTCACACATAGTAGGATATACTGGAAAGATAACATCTAAAGAGCTAGAAACTAGAAAAGATACTTATGACCAAGACGATATAATAGGAAAAAATGGTATAGAGTCTGCTTTGGAAGAATATTTAAAAGGTACAGATGGTGTTAAACAACTAGACATGAGTGTTGATGGAAATGTTCAGGAGGAATATGTAACACAAGAAGCTGTAAAAGGTGATGATGTTGTTTTAACAATAGATTTAAATCTACAAAAGGTTACGGAACAAGCGTTAGCAGATACAATAAATAAAATAAATAGTGGTGGATATTCACAACGATATGCTACAAATTCTGGAGCAGCAGTAGTTATGGAAGTTAAAACAGGAAAAATATTAGCAATGGCAAGTTATCCAACATATAATCCACAAGATTTTGTTGGTACAATATCAACAGATAAATGGAATGAGTACAATAACAATCCAGATTTACCATTAATGAATAAAACAATACAATCAGCGTATGCACCTGGTTCAATATTTAAAATGGTAACTGCGATAGCAGGTCTAGAATCTGGAGTTGTAAATACAACAGAGAAAATTCGTGATACAGGAACATTTTATAAATACAACAGCAGTTGGAATTGTTGGCTAAAAGGTGGACATGGCTGGCTTAATATAACCGGTGCTATAGAGAAATCTTGTAACTTCTTCTTCTACACAATTGGAAGTAGAATGGATATAGACACACTCGCAAAATACGCTAGATATTTTGGCTTGGGAGTTAAGACAGGAGTAGAATTGCCTGGCGAAGTATCCGGAACAGTAGCATCTAGAGAAGCAGCAGGAAAAAGAGGCTGGTATCCTGGAGATATGATGTCTGCTGTTATTGGACAAAGTTATAATGCATTCACACCATTACAAATGGCAAAATATATAAGTATGGTAGCAAATGGAGGAAATAAAATTACTCCAACAATTGTAGAATCCGTTATTAATGCTGATGGAACAGAAGTACCAAAAGATGAAGTAGAAAAAACTATTAAAGAAAAATTAGGAATAACAGATGATGCAGCAGAAGATTTAACAATTTCACAAACAAGTATTGATGTTGTTAAAGAAGGTATGCGTTCTGTTACATCTGATGAATCTGGTACAGCCTATAGCGTATTTAAGAATTTCCCAATAGAAGTTGGAGGAAAAACAGGTTCTGCTGAAACTGCACAGGGTGCAGGTAATGGTAAAACTAATGCATGGTTTGCAGGATTTGCACCATTTGATGATCCAGAAATTGCAGTAGTAGTATTTGTAGAAAATGGTGGACATGGTTGGTACACAGGAGAAACAGTTAGAAATATTATGGAGCAATATTTTGGAATGAACACTACACAAGTTCAAGAAGATATGACACAAGCACCTTATGTAGAGACATATAGATAGTTTAGAAAGGAAGTTAAACATGGCACAGTATGTTACAGTAAATTTAAAAAAAGATGTAATAGTTATGAAACTAAGTGAAAAAGCAACTCAGGAAGATACAATAAAAAGCTTGAAAAAGAAGCTACCAGAATTAAAAAAGTTATATCAACAAGAAAAAACGCCAATATTTGTAACTGGAAGAATCTTAAAAAATAAAGAATTAAAGGAAATTCAAGACTTAATTAAAAAGAGTATAAATGTTGAAGTTGAATTCGATACGCCCAAAGCCCTAGGGCTAAACGAGATAAGAAGGACTTACAACAAAGATGTAGGAATTTCTGAAGCCAAAATTCACAGAGGTTCTTTAAGATCTGGACAAAGGATAGAATATGAAGGAACTCTAATAATTCTAGGAGATGTAAATGACGGAGCAGAAGTAATAGCTGGCGACAACGTAGTTGTAGTTGGTAAATTAAGAGGGTTAGCACATGCTGGTGCCAAAGGAAATAAACAAGCAATAATTGCAGCATATAGAATAGATACACATCAACTTAGAATTGCAAATATTATAAAAGAAATAGAAAAAGATGACGAAGCATATAATGTAGCATATACTTATGCATATGTTGATGAAAAAGGAAAAGAAATAATTATAGAATAAAACGAAAAAAAGAATGTACTAAATTTTTAAGTACATTCTTTTTGCCTAATTGGGAATTAGCTAAAAAGCAACAACAATAAACATATCATTAATTCATTGTCTTTTACTTTCTCTTTATATAAAATAAAAAGAAGAAAAAGTATTATTAAATCGTCAAAATATAATTTTATTCCTAATATATTAATACAATTTTCTTCATTAGTTGAATTTTTCTCCTCTTTTTTATGAATATCTTGTTTGTTTGGGTTAGGATTCGTTTTCTTAGGAGAATGCGAAGTTTTATTATTCTTGTAAAAACTGGAGTATGGAGGAGGAAAGTTATACATCCTTATCACCACCATTATCATTTTTAAACATTTCTAATAAAGGAGCAATATCTAATAATTTCATATATTGGTCTAATTTGGTCTGTCTACTTTCTCTAAGATATGGCTTTAGAGCCATTAATAAATGTGAACGTTTATCATTATGACTGGAGTTTATTTTATCCATTATTTCCTTAATTTTAAAAATAGTATTCATATCAATATTAGTAGCATTAGAATCACTTGATGTGTTTTGCGAAGAATTATTAGAGGAAGATGACTTGTCAGAGGAATTCAAACTATTCAAAATATTTTTTACTTTATTCATATCTATATTGCTATTAGAAAAATTTTTCATTAAATCTGATAAATCATCACTCATAATACCCTCCTAGATTTATTTTAAATTGTTTTTTAATTTATTAATAATTTCTTCTTTATTATCTGATTTCATTATCTTATCTGCAATTTCCATACTCTTTTGTAAATCCTTTTTATCTATATTAGATAGCATATTCATTAATTTCCCCATATCTAAATTATCCATAAAATCACCTCTAACTATATATATGAATTTTGTTACAGTATTATATTAATAAAATAGAAAAAGTGTGATTATTTAAAAAAGAAATATAATTGTAAAAAATTGGATTATTGAATATCCGTTAGGACATAGAGAGTGGAAAAGGATAAATTTACATAAAAATTGAACAAATACGAAAAAAACATTGAAAAATAGCGAAAAAGAGTATATAATAATGTTATATGGGATTATTATTTTTATAGGGAGGATAATATGAAAAAAGATGTTGTAAACAAATTAATAGCAGCAGTAGTTACAGTTTGTTTGTTAATGACCTATGTGTCTACACTAACAAATTCTGTTTATGCTGCTTACGAAGAATTAGAAAAACAAGGAATTGTATCAAACAACAAGAATGTTGAATTTGATGCATATTTCAAACAAGATGGCGCTAATAAACATAGCACAGATGCAGAAACAACTGCAGAACAAAAATTATATGTAAAGGTTAATGTAAAGGATACAGGATATCTAGAAAATGCAACAATCTCATTTGATAACCCAAACTTTTCAATATCAAAAGATTTTGTAGCATCAGATAATGTAAAATCTGTAGATTATGATAATAATCAAATTACATTAAACCAATTAGAGAGCGGAAAAGAAGTCGAAATAGAAATTCCTGTTAACTTTGTAAGAAAAGACAATATGGATTTAACATATTTCTCAAGAGAAACAAAATTAAATTTAACAGGTACATATTATGACGAAAACGAAAAAGCAAGAAACATTAAATCTGACATAACAGTAAGATTAAATTGGAAAGCAACTCCAAAAGCAGTATTAAGTGAAGATGTAATTAAATATGGAGCATATGATACAAACGTATATATGCAAACATTATTAACAAGTAACTTAGATGGAAATTCACTTCCAGTAGAATCTTCAAAAATTGATATCACAGTACCAAAATTTGCAAATAAAAATCCAGACGAAGTAAGAATATTTGCAGACACAATAGCTACAAATGGTACAGAGTTTACAAAAGATATGTGGTCTTATAACAAAGACACCGGAATAGTAGAAATTAATTTAGAAAATAAAGAAAATAATAATCTAGTAAATTGGAGAAAAGGAGTAGATAAATTCTATATTACATACATATATGCAGATTCAGAAATTGCACCAAGTGTAATTACTTTGAATGCAAATTCAAGCCTAAGAACATATGTAACAGAAGAAGATGTTACAGCAAATGTTCAAAAGAATGTAGAATTAAAAGACGTTATAAGCAGTGTAGTAGATACAGAAGCATCTGCAACACAAGAAATATATAAAGGATATATGTATGCAAACAACAAATATGAAACAGAATATGCTTCTACAATATCAGCAAATATAGCATATATAGATGCTGTAGATAAGATTGTTATTAACGAAAGCAATGCAAGTTTCGTTACAGCAGACGGAAATGCAATGCCAGCCGGAAGCAATATATATTACAAATCAGTATCTATTAGCAAAGCTAAATTTGACAGTATCTTAGGAGAAAACGGAAATATCCAAATATATGATCAAAATGGAAATAGAGTAGCTGGAATAGATAAAAATACAACAGCAGACGAAAATGGAAACATGGTAATAACAATAAGTGGTCAAGATGTAACAGCAATAAGAATAGAAACAACAAAACCTATTACAGAAGGAATAATAACTCTTAATGTTAATAAAGCTATAAAAGCTACAACATCTTTAAATAGAGCTACAGTAACAAGTATTCAAAGAATGGATGCTGAGGTTTCTGGAAGTATAGTAAGTCAAGATAAAGTAACAACTATGGAAGCTAAAACTGAAACAACAGCATTAGCAGAAACAGCAACAAAAGCAGAGCTATATATAAACAACACAAACTTAACAACAACAGCTAAAAACGAAAATGTAGAAATAAAAGCAATATTAAAATCAAATGATTATACATGTGATTTATATAGAAATCCAACAATTCAAATTACATTACCAAGCGAAATAGAAACATTAGATTTAAAATCAATCAACTTATTATATAGTGATAGCATAACAATTGCTTCATATGATGTAATAACAGATAATAATGGTAATAAAGTAATTAGAATAAATATGCAAGGAGATCAAACAGAGTTTGTTACAGATATAAGTAAAGGTATAAATATTGTAATTAATACAGATATAACATTAAGAAAAACAGCAGCAAGTGCAGAGAGAACAGCTAAATTACAAGTAACAAACGAAAAAGCAATTCAATATGAAAATGGTGGAACTGCAACAGTTGGAATGAATATATATGCACCTCAAGGAGTAGTATTACTAAGCAGTGTATCTAACTTTAATAGTGATAATACAGAAATAGTTTCATTATCAAATAAAGAACAAGCTGGAAAGATAGATATAAACGGAACTGCAAAAAATATCACAATGAAAGCAACAGTTGTAAACAACTATGGTAAAGATATTAAAAATCCAAAAGTTTTGGGAAGAATGCCATTCCAAGGAAATAAAAAGACAGATGGAACAGATTTAGGAACTACAGTAAATACAGTATTAACATCTGGACTTACAGTTTCAGGAATAGATAGTAGTTTAGCAACAATCTACTATAGTGAAAATGGAGAAGCAACAGAAGATATAAACGATGCTTCAAACGGATGGACAACAACAGTAAATGATGCATCAAAAATTAAATCTTATTTAATAGTATTTAATAACTATGTAATGCCACAAGCAACATCTTTTGATATGTCATATAACGTACAAGTACCAGAAAATTTACCACATAATGAAAATGCATTTGGTACATATACAGTATATTATGATGAAGATGAAGAAACTCAAACAATAGCAAAAGAAGCTATAGCACCAACAGTTGGTGTATCAACAGGAAAGGGACCAGAGTTAACAGCAAATATATCTTCTAATGTTGGAACAGAAGTATCAACAGAAGATATCATGGAATACAAGATAACAGTAAAAAATGATGGAGAAATGGAAGCTCAAAATGCAAAAGTAACAGTTAACTTACCAGATATGGTAGATTATGCTGAATATGTAGAAGAACCTATGGGAGAAAGTTATGAACCAAAACCAGACCAAAGAACAATAGAACTTTCTGCAGGAAATATTGCACCAGGAGAGAGCAAAGAATTAACATTAACATTAAAAGCTAATAAAGCAGGAACATTTAAACTAGACTTTGTACTTTCTGCTGATAACTTAGAAAAAACAGCACAAGTATCATCTCCAGAAATAAATGTTACACTTGCAAGTTTCTATATTGAATTTACAACACCAACTCAAGCTAATGTAAGTGTTGGAAGTGAAATAGAATATTATATTAATATTTCTAACGTAACAGATAAAAAGATAGAAAATGTTAAAGCAACAATCAATTTACCAGATAGTGTAGAATATGTAGAAGCAACAAGAGAAGAATATGGTGGAGAAAATCCAACAAAAGAGGGTGTAGATTATGATGAAAAAGACAGAGTAGTTACACTAGATGTTGGAGACATAGAAGCCAATGCAGCAGCAGATTATAACTATGTATTAAAAGTAAAAGTAACAAAACAAGAAGATGTAAATATGCAAGTTGTAATTGTTGGAAAAGATGCAAATGAACAAAAGAGTTCAGTAATTATGCATTCAACAGGAAACAATAAATTAGAAGTAACAACAGCAACAGATATTACAAAAGATTACATCCAAATCGGAGATGTTATAACATATACAATAAAAACTAAAAACGTAAGCGATGGATTAATAAAAGATGTAAAAGTATCTGCTACAATACCAGATAACTTAAAATACTTAAATACAACATATTATTTAGATGACCAAGAAATGTTTAATGGATACTTATTAGATAACAAAGTTACATCAACAACAATGGACTTAGATGCAGGACAAACTCTTACATTTGTTGTAAAAGCTGCAGCTAATAAAATGATAGATACATCTAAAGAAGAAGAGGATGCTAATGTAGCAGTAGAAGTAACTGGAGACGGAGCAGAAGATTACAAGACAGAAATTAAGAACACATTAGAGAACAATGATGTAAATGGATCTGGAGCCAGTGAAGATGGTACTTATAGAATTTCTGGTACAGTATGGTTTGATGAAAACAGAAATGGTGCAAGAGATTCTAATGAACAATTACTTTCTGGAATACCAGTTACAGTAGTAGATGCAGAATCAGGAAAAGTTATAAAGAACTCAAATGGTGATGAAATATCAGCTACTACAGATGATAAAGGTGAATACATTTTAAGCGATTTACTTCCAGGAAAATATATAGTTAAATTTACATATGATAACAATCAATATGTAATTACAGGATATAGAACAGATGGAGTAGATGAATCTGTAAACTCTGATGCAATTAATACAACAGATAACAATGGAACAGCAATTACAGATAGCTTAGAATTAACAGATTCTAGTATGAATAACATAGACTTAGGTTTAACAACAAAAGGAATATTCGACTTATCATTAAATAAAACTTTATCAAGAACTCAAATGGCAGATGGAAAAACAACAAAATCAGCAGAATTTGATAATAGTAAATTAGGAAAAGTTGAAGTTGACGGTAAACGTATTAATAGTACAAATATAGTAATAGAATATACACTTACTGTAACAAACAATGGTAATGTACCAGGATATGCTAAGAAAATTGTAGACTACATTCCAAGTGAATTAGAATTTAATTCTAGTCTAAATACAGATTGGTATGCTTCAGGAGACACACTAGTTTGTACAAGTCTAGAAAACGAATTAATAAATCCAGGAGAGTCTAAATCAGTAACATTAGTATTAACTAAGAAGATGGACGAAAATGGAACTGGAACAATATCAAATAAAGCAGAAATAACAGAAACATATAATGACCAAGGTTTAGCAGATGAGAAATCACAAGATGATGATACAAATTCTTCTGCAAACATAATTATAGGTATTAAGACTGGTGGACCAGTAATGTATATCTTATTAACAGTTTCAATTTTAGCAATAGTAGGCTGTGGAGCTTACATAATTAATAAGAAAGTATTAAAAGTGTAGAAAGGAGGATGGAAGATATGAAGAAAAATAAAGTATTAAGTTTATTAGTAATAGCAATACTTTTACCAATGATAATAGTTTTAGCATATTTTACACCGGTTTCTGAAGCTAGCTCATTTTCATATTCATTTTCAACACTAGGCTCACCTCCTTTTAACACTACAATCGATGGTAAAACAACAACAGTATATTGTTCACAAGCAGGTGGTGCATTATGGACTAGATTTGGTACATTCACATTCTATAGCCAAGACACACATAATATGTCAGCAGGGTTAGCATATGCTTTAAGACAATGTAGTAGCGTATATGCTAGACAGAATTTAATTTGGATGTCAGAAATAGCAGATAACACAACAGTTCCTAGTTGGAAACCAGATTATGATAATGCAAAAGTACAATTTAATAAAATAGCAGGATTTAATGACTACTATAATAAATTGCAACAATATGGAAAAGATGTAAAATTTGAAGACTCAAATGCACAATTACAAAGTTCAGATAATGGAGAATTTAAATTAGGACCATTTAAATTAAACTTCTATAAGAGCAGTTATTCTGGAATTTCAAAATTATATCTTCAAACAGATGATGGTAGACAAATAGAGGTTAGTAGAGTTAATTTTGGAGGATACACAGGAAACGTTTCAGATATAGATTCTGGAGAAGAATTCTATGTATTATTATCAGAACAAGATGCAGGACAAGCTTCTAAAGTAAAATTAGTAGCAGAATATAAATATGAAGAAGCAAGTGGTACTTATACATATTACAAACCAGATAAAGCACATCAAACAATGCTTGGTCGTACTGTACAGCGTTTGGTAACTATAAATTATACTGGAGGAAAACAAACAGCAACAGACGAAGGACCAGAAATTGAATTAACAATAGATTTAGCTGGTAAAGTATTCGAAGACAGATTAGCAAACAAAGATGGTACAGAAGATGGTATCCTAAGTGATGGTGACAAGAACATTGGAGGAATAGAAGTAACATTATTTGATTCTCAAGGAAATCAAGTAGCACAAACAACAACAGATTCAAATGGTTACTACGAATTCTTAGACCAACCAGCATCAAAACAATATTATGTAAGATTTAAATATAATGGACAAGCATTTGAACCAACAACATATCAAAGAGTAAGTAAAATAATAGATAATCAAGGAAATACAGGACCTACAACAGTTGGAGAAAAATCATATGCAACAGATGGTAAACAAAATAGACAAAACTTCAATAATAAATTTACACCAGTAGATAGTACACATACAGTTCCAAAGTGGAACGATGATTATACAAGTCCAGATTTTGATATTTATGCATACACAGGACCTAATGGTATGGAACAATTATTATACTATGGTGTATCAAACTCTAAAGAAGAGTTAACAAATATCAACTTTGGTATTAAAGCTAGAGAAAAATTTGATCTAAACTTAAGAAAAGATTTAGACAATGTTGTAGTAAACATTAACGGAAAGTCTCAAACATATGATTATCCAGGAGGAGAACAAGACTTAGACGTTAACATAAGAGGTACAGATATACCAGATTATGAAAGAGCAATTAGATCATCAGATTTAATGTATAAAGCAGCGGAAGAGTATGATAATGATGAAGACAAATTACAAGTAATTGTTACATACAAACTTCAAATAAGAAATCAATCACAAGGTGAAATTACAGGATATGTAACAGACTTAAATGATTTCTATGATACATCTTATGAATTAGTAAGGTCATATGCAAGATTAAGTGATGGTAGTGAAAAAGAACTTAATTGGACACAAGCAAATGATATATCTGGAGAAGGCAAAACATATCATGCAATGCATACAACAGATTTAGCAAACGAAGGAATTACAGATAGATTAGATGTATATGTAGAATACAAAGTAACAAATGATGCATTAAGAGCATTATTAGAAGAAAAACAATCTACTAAAGAGAACTTCGCAGAAATATCTGGATACAGAAATACTTATACAAACGAAAGAAAAGATAAAAATGGTCAAGTAATAACAAATGCAGGAGAAACAGCAGGTTTAATAGATATAGATTCAACACCAGCAAATATGAACCCAACAAGTTCAGCAGTACAAAGCTTTGTTGCAGAATCTAAGACAGATGAATATCAAAACTTAGGTGGAGAAGAAAAGACATCTAGAAGTACAGCAGTATTCGAAGATGATGCAGATTCAGCTCCAGGATTAAGATTAATAGTTGATGATACAAATAAGAGAAGACTTACAGGTACAGTATTCGAGGATGCAGCACTTAAAGAAAAACTAGAAGAGGATAACGAAAGACTTGGTGATGGTCTATATGAAGATGGTGAGAACCTAGTTAACCAAGTTAAAGTACAATTAATTTGTACAAATCCAGATGTAGAAGTAAAAGAAGTTAGAACTAATGAAGATGGTTCATACGAATTTACAGACTATATTCCAGGTGATTATACAGTTAAATTCACATATGGTGATTATGAATCATTAATAGCTAAACAACCAAATGATGAGATGTATACAGGTCAAGATTATAAATCTACAATATATACAGAAGGAAATTATTCAGACCAATACTGGTACAATAATGATATAGATACAAGAAACAATGATGCTAAAGATGATCAATCAAGAAGAACTGAAGTTAATAGCTATAGTGAAACATTAAAATATACTAATGCAACAGTATTAAACGCTACAGCTGAAACTGATGAAGAAACATTAAGAACTTTAGCAGATGCAACAAATATGAATGCCAATACAGCTCAAATGGGTATGGAAGTAGAGTATCTAAAACAAGATAAAACAGAATACTCAGTAAGAAATATAGACTTTGGTATTATAGAGAGACCACGTTCTGATATATATGTAGAAAAAGATGTATCACACTTTAAATTAACATCAGCAGGAGATGGACAAACAATATTTGATACAGACCAAAAAGTACAAAACTTAACATGGGTACCAAATACAAGAACATCAAGAGGTATAGTACAAGGAACAGTTGATACAAACTTAGTACATGGTGCAACATTAGAAGTAACATTCGCTATAAAAGTAATAAATACAGGTGAGACAGATTACGCAGACGAAACATACTATAATACAGGTGTTGTAACAGACCCAAGTACAATAGTAACAGTAAAACCTGAAACAGTAGTAGACTATGTATCAAACAACTTATCATTTGATGCAAACTCAAATAGTGGCTGGCAAGAAATAACAGATAAAACACAATTAACATCTGGTAATGACCCATATGTTAAAGCAGTAAATGAAGACGAATTCAATGGATTACAAAAAGTAATTGTTTCAACATCTGATAACCCAATAGCACAATCTGAGGCAATCGTACCAGAGGATGCTAAGGACAAAGCAGGAAAATCTTCAGAAACACAAGAATCAACAGTAGTATTAACAAAAGTTCTTGCATCAGATGAAGAAAATGCAGAAGATTCAGAATACGAAAACGTAGCAGAAGTTGTAGAAACAACAACAGCAAATGGTAGAAGATTATACAATGCAGATACAGTATCTATACCTGGTAACTTTAATATAGGTGAACCAGATACAGGATTATCAGAAAGAATTACAATAGTACCACCATTTGGTGCAAAAGATGTAATCATTTACACAGCAATAGCAATTGTATTAATAGCAATCTTAGGAACAGGAATCTTCTTAATAAAGAGAAAAGTCTTAAGAAAATAGAATAATCTAAAAGGGATTTGAGGAAACTCCTCAAATCCCTTTTTGCGTCTTGAACTTTTAAGGTCCGTCCCCTGTGTTCACATGAATATTACAAAAATGTAATATTTTAATATAATAAGCTTCCGTAAAGCGTTCACAAAGTGTTGAAATTGTAATATAAAAAGCCTTTTTTTACATACGCGTAGTAGCTATAATAGAATTAGAAAAAATAAAAGGATTTGATGACGCATGAAATTATTAAGAAAGAGAATGATGATTTTTATATTTGCAATAGCAGCAATGCTACTTGCCCTATTAACTGGGACTGTTCAAGCAGCTTCACAAGATATGGGATTGCAAGAATACAGAAAAGCAAGAAATGATGGGGCACAATACGGATATAAAGTAAGTGATAAGTATGTATGGAAAATAGTTACATATTCTGGTACAGCGATAAATTATGATAAAACCCTATACTGCTTAAAAGCAGAACAAGGATTCTATACAGCTACACCAGGAGCATTCAGAGAGACATATGATTTATCATACGATTTTATGAATAAAAGCAGTATGAGTACTTTACCAGTACCATCACAATATTATAATGCAATAGTATGGATTTTAAACCATTCATACATACCAAGTGCGTCAACAGCAAATACGGATAGATCAACATTATTAAATAATGCGGGAATAAGCTCTAATAATGAATTAACAGATGATGATATAGATGTAGTTCAACAATTAGCAATATGGTACTTCACAAATTATGATAATTCAACATATCACCAAAACTTTGCGGGTGAACCTTCATTCCAAACAGTATTAGAATCTCAAAAAGCTTCTGGGGGAGCGATAAGTGGATATCAAGCAATAGAAGATAAGAACCAAACAAGATATGACCAAATGTCTAAGCTATTTGTTTATCTAGTAAGCAATGCTAATACAGCAACAGAAAGTGCAAATAGCAGTTCTGCACCACTTGCAATGGATGGGGGAACACCAACAGTTGAGGTAAGTGGAAGTAATTATGTAGTAGGACCATTTAAGGTAAATAAAAGTAATGAAACACCATATACAGTATCATTTTCAGTAACAAACCAAAGTGGAACAACGTTAGCTGGAAAATATACAGTGTTAGATAGTAATAAGGCTGTTACAAATAAATCTTTGGAACAATTAGTAGGAAGTACTTTTTATTTAAGAATACCAATAAGTACAGTAAATTCAGAGAATATAACAAGCTTAAACATTTCAATGAATGGAAGTTATACAACAACGGGAGCAACATATTGGACAAAATCTGGGGATAGCACAGTACAACCAATAGTAGAAATAAACAGAACGCCAAAGAGCTTTAGTGGAAGTAAACAAGTAACATTTCCACAAGCAGGTCAATATAGTTTAAAACTTGTAAAAGTAGAACAAGGAAATACAAGCAAAAAATTACAAGGAGCTCAGTTTAAAATAACAGGAGCAGTAAACAGAACAGCCTCAACAAATAGTAATGGTGAAATAGATTTGGGTACAATAACTATAGATCAGCCAGGAACAGATACAATAACAATAGAGGAGATTACTCCACCAACAGGATACTCAAAAATAATAACATCTCCAATAAATATAAATGTTACGAAAGTTTTATCAGGTAATAAATATACAGCAAGTACAGCGCAAATAACGAACCCACAAACTGGAGTAAGTATGAGCGCAAATGGAACAGCAATAACGGTAACAGTAGAAAACAAATTAATACCAAAAACAAGTGATTATAACCTAAAACTTGTAAAGGTAGAACAGGGAAATGCAAATACTAAATTAAAGGGTGCGCAATTTAAAATAACGACACCTTCTGGAACAGTAAACCAAACAACTAATGATAATGGAGAAATAAATATTGGCTCAATACCAGTTACATCTGCTGGAACGGACACAATAACAATAGAAGAAACACAGCCACCAACAGGGTACTCAAAAATAATAACATCTCCAATAACAGTACAAGTTACAAAGGTTTTATCAGATAATACATATAAAATGTCAGATGCAAAAATAACAAATGCACAAACAGGAGCAAGTTTAAGTTTATCTGGAACAACAATAACAGTAACTGTAGAAAACAAATTAATACCAAAAACAAGTGATTATAATCTAAAACTTGTAAAGGTAGAACAAGGAAGCACAAGCAAAAAGCTACAAGGAGCACAATTTAAAATAAACTCACCAAACGGAGAAACAACACAAACAACAAATGCAAGCGGAGAGATAAATATAGGGCCAATTGCTGTTACATCTACAACATCAGACACAATAACAATAGAAGAAACACAGCCACCAACAGGTTACTCAAAAATAATTACACAGCCAATAACTATACAAGTAACAAAGAAATTTGAAAATAATACATATTCTATTGCTGGGGCAACAATAACAAATCAGCAAACAGGAGCAAGTTTAAGTTTATCTGGAACAACAATAACGGTAACTGTAGAAAACAAATTAATACCAAAAACAAGTGAGTATAATCTAAAACTTGTAAAGGTAGAGCAAGGTAATACAAGTAAAAAGTTGCAAGGAGCAGAATTTAAAATCAACTCACCAAACGGAGAAACAACACAAACAACAAATGCAAGTGGAGAAATAAATATTGGTTCAATACCAGTTACCACTGATGGAACAGACACAATTACAATGGAGGAAACAAAAGCACCTGCAGGATATGCAAAAATAATAGCAAATCCTATACAAGTACAAGTTACAAAAGCATATGTTAGTAGTACAAATACTTATACTATGACAGATGCAAAAATAACAAATGTGCAAACAGGTTCAAGCATAAGTGTATCTGGAAATACAATAACAGTAACAGTAGAAAATAGGGCAAAGAAATTCGACTTAGCATTAAGAAAATATATAACAAAAGTAAATGGTGCTGCAGTTCCAGATTCAAGAGTTCCAAACATAGACACAAGTACACTTACAAGTGGAACAACAGCAACATATAAACATAAAAAAGACCCTGTAAAGGTAAGAAAAGGTGATAAGGTAACATATAGTATTACTATATATAACGAAGGCGAAAAAGCCGGAAGAGCAACAAAAATAGAAGACCAATTACCAACAGGATTAACATTTAATAGAGTTGTTTCTGGAAACTTCGAATTAGACTCATATAGTGAATCAGATAATTTATTAAAATTAAAGAGAACGTCAAATACGGACAATCTAGATGCATATAATGGAACTACATTGGATTCAGAAACAATCGAAATAGAATGTACTGTAACAGGAGTTGCAACTTCAACCAATACAGTATTAACAAATGTAGCATGGATTTCAGAAGAATATGATGCAGAGCTTAACCAAACAATAACAAATCAATCAGGAGCAGATAGGGATTCTGAACCAAGCACACATCCAGATGTAAACAAAGACAATATGCAAAATTATACAGGAAATAATAATAAAACTGATTTAACAGATAAAAATAACTATTATAAAGGTCAACAAGATGATGATGATTTTGAAAAATTAATAATTCAACCTGAAAATGGAAACTATGAATTAGAATTAATAAAACAAGATTCTGCAAGTGGAAAAGCACTAAAAGGAGCAACCTTTAAAATTACAACTGTAGGAGGAGAAACATCACAAACAACTGATGATAGTGGAAAAATTGCAGTAGGAAACTTACCTATAACAAGCGCTGGAACAGATACAATAACAATAGAAGAAACAAAAGCACCATCAGGTTATAAGAAAATAATAACAGCGCCAATCACAATAAGTGTTACAAAAGAATTAGTAAACGGAACATATACTGTAACAAAAGCAGAAATAACAAATCCTCAAACAGGTGCAAGTGTAAGTTTATCTGGAAAAACAATAACGGTAACAGTACAAAATGAAATGAGAAATTTTGACTTAGCCTTAAGAAAATATATAACAAAAGTAAATGGTGTAGCATTAACAGATACAAGAGTTCCAGTTATAGATACAAGTACACTTACGAGTGGAACAACAGCTACATATAAACATAGAAAAGATCCAGTTGTAGTAAAAACAGGAGATGTAGTAACATACAATATTACAATATTTAATGAAGGCGAAAATGCCGGAAGAGCTACAAAAATACAAGACCAATTACCAACAGGTTTGGTATTTAATAAAGTAGTATCTGGAAACTTTGAATTAGACTCATATAGCGAAACAGATAATTTGTTAAAATTAAAGAGAACGTCAAATACTGATAATTTAAATGCATTTGATGGTAAAAATTTGGATTCCGAAACAATCGAAATAGAATGTACAGTAACTGCATTCCCAACAGACAAAGAAGAAATTTTAACAAATATAGCATGGATTTCAGAAGAATATGATTCTGACTTAGACAGAACAATAACAAATACACCGGGAGAAGATAGGGACTCAGAACCAGGAACACATCCAGATGCAAACAAGGATAATATGTCAGATTACACAGGAAATGGTAATAAAGAAGATTTAACAGATAAAGATTATTATTATAAAGGTCAACAAGATGATGATGATTTCGAAAAATTAAAAGTTGTATATTTCGATTTAGCATTAAGAAAATTCATAACAGGTAAAAATGATACAGAGATAACAGGCAGAGAGCCACAAGTTGATGTAACACATCTAGCAGACCACACATCTACAACAGCAATATATAATCATCCAAAAACACCTGTAGATATGCAAAGAGGAGACATAGTAATATACACAATAAGAGTATATAACGAAGGTTTAATTGATGGCTATGCTGATGAAGTAACAGATAAATTACCAGAAGAATTGGAATTCCTACCAGAGCATGAAATAAACCAAGAATACGAATGGCAAGTATCAAGCGATGGAAGAACTGTAACGACAGATTATCTATCAAAAGCAAAAGAAACAGAGGACAGACAAAACTTGATTAAAGCATTTGATGGAAAAACATTATCATATAAGGATGTAAAGATAGCTTGTAGAATAAAAGATACAGCAGAATTTAACAAGAAATTAACAAACTTAGCAGAAATAACAGAGGATAAAGATTCAGATGGTGATGATATAGATGATAGAGATTCAACACCTGACGACGTAGATGTACCAAGTGATGAAGATTTACCAAACTACAAAGATGATGAATCAGACAAGGACTATGTACCAGGACAAGAAGACGATGATGACTTCGAGAAAGTAAGAGTAGTATACTTCGATTTGGCATTAAGAAAATTCATAACAGCAGTAGATGACCAAGTTGTAGATACAAGAATTCCACAACTAAGTATTGGGGAAGATGGAAATATTCATTATGACCACACAAAAGAGCCAGTAGAAGTAGAAAATGGAAACATCGTAACATACACATTAAGAATCTTTAATGAAGGACTAATGAGCGGTTATGCTAGTTTAGTAAAGGATGATGTACCAGATGGATTGGAATTCTTACCAGACAACGAAATAAACCAAGAATATAGATGGGTACTTTCTGAAGATGGAAAAACAATAGAAACAGATTACTTATCTAAAGAACAAGAGAAAGAAGAGGGTGCAAACCTAATAAAGGCGTTCAATCCGGAAGAAGGAATAACAGATACAAACCCAGACTATAGAGATTTAAAAATAGCATTTAGAGTAACAGAGCCAAATACATCAGACAGAATCCTAGTAAACACAGCAGAAATAGCTGACGACAGGGACGAAGATAATAATCCAGTAGAAGATATAGATTCTACTCCAGACAATAACAATGAATGGAACAAAGAGGATGACTTGGACAAAGAATTTGTAAAAGTAAAATACTTCGATTTAGCATTAAAGAAATGGGTAAGTAAAGCAATAGTAACAAACCAAGACGGTTCAGTAACAGTACAAGAAACAGGACATACAGGTGATGAAAACCCAGAGCCACCAGCAAAAGTAGACTTAGGAAGACAGGACATAAACAAAGTAACAGTAAAATTCGAATTCCAAATAAAGATAACAAACGAAGGCGAAATAGCTGGATATGCTAAGGAAGTAACAGATTATATACCAGAAGGATTAAAATTCGTACAAGAAGATAACCCAGAATGGTATACAAGAGATTCATTGGATGGAAGAGAAAGAGTAGGAACAAGACAATTAGAAAATACATTATTACAACCAGGAGAAAGCGCAACAATCTCAATATTGTTAACATGGATAAACGGACAAAACAATATGGGATTAAAAACAAACATAGCGGAAATAAGCGAAGACTACAACGATAGTCACACACCAGATATAGACTCAACTCCAGACAACTTTAAAGAAGGAGAAGACGATATAGACGATGCACCAGTAATGCTAACAGTAAAACTAGGTGAAACAGTAATGTATATAGGACTAGGTTTTGTAGTAGTTGCAATGCTAACAGCAGGAGTATGGGCAATAAAGAGATATGTATTGTAATGTAAAAGGGATTTGGGGACGGTCCTCCAAATCCCTTTTTTGTGTCCCTCGTGTTCGCAACAGGGAAAAAAAGGACCGTCCCCGAATCCCTGATGAAAAATGTCGAACGGAAAATTTGGACATTTGCAATATTTAATGATAGAATATAGAAAAAAAGAAAGGGAGTAGATAAAATGACACATGGTGAAGAACTAAAGGACAAGCTATTCAAAAAGAAAGTAAATGGATGGTTTAAGATTCCTGATGAACTAAAGCAAGAAATAATGGATTACAACGACAAGTATATGGAATTTTTAAACAATTCTAAAACAGAGAGAGAAATAGTAAAAAGTGCTGTGAAAATGGCAAAAGAACATGGATTTAAAGATATAAACGAAGTAGAAAACCTAAAAACTGGAGATAAAGTATATTACGTTAATAAAGAAAAGAGTATGTATTTAGCAATAATAGGTGAAGAAAAACTAGAAGATGGTTTAAATATTATAGGTTCACATGCAGATTCTCCAAGACTAGACTTAAAGCCAAACCCACTATACGAAGACCAAGAATTAGTTTATTTTAAAACTCACTACTATGGAGGAATAAAGAAATATCAATGGACAACTATTCCTCTTAGCATACATGGTGTAATTGTAAAAGCAAACGGAGAAAAAGTAGAAGTAAGAATTGGTGAAGACGACAAAGACCCAATCTTTACAGTAACAGATTTGTTACCACACTTAGCAAAAGAGCAAGAAAACTTAAAATTAAAAGATGCCATAAAAGGTGAAGACTTAAATCTACTAATTGGAAGTATGCCTTTTGATGAAGAAATTCCAGAAAGAGTTAAATTAAACATTCTAAATATATTAAATAAGAAATATGGAATTGTAGAAGAAGACTTAAGTAGCGCAGAATTAGAATTAGTACCTGCATACAAAGCTAGAACACAAGGCTTTGACGAAAGCATGGTAGCCGCTTACGGACAAGATGATAAGGTTAGTGTTTACACATCATTAACAGCAATGATGGAACTTGAAAATGTAAAAAGAACAGCAGTATGCATTATTGCAGATAAAGAAGAAATTGGAAGTATGGGAAACACAGGAATGGAATCTCATGCATTCGATACATTCGTAACATACTTATTAAATAAAACAGGAGAAAATAAAGTTAACCTATTAGAAAAAGTATTTGTAAAATCAAAAATGCTTTCTGCAGATGTAGATGCTTGCCTAGACCCAATTTACGCAAATGTTTCAGATAGACTTAATGCTGCATATATGGGATATGGAGTAGGATTAAACAAATATACAGGTTCTGGCGGAAAATACAACGCATCTGATGCAAACGCAGAATACTTAGCAGAAGTAAGAAAAATATTTGATGATAATAATGTAAAATATCAAATAACAGAACTAGGAAAAGTAGATGTTGGAGGAGGCGGAACTATAGCATACATTCTAGCTAATAAGGGAATAGATGTTATAGACTGCGGTATACCAATTCTATGTATGCATTCACCATACGAAGTAGCAAGTAAATATGATGTATATTCTGCATACCAAGCATATAAAGCATTCTGGAATGCATAGAAGAAAAATGAACTTTAGGGAACAGGACGGACCTTAAGGTTCATTTTTTATTTATATTTAAATTCCAAACCTTGCCAAGTGAATCCAAATTGTTAGACAAAATAATGAAAACTAGTTTTATGTTTACCTTTGAACTTTTAAGGACCGTCCCTAAAGTTCACTATTGAAAAAGATGGAAAAATTGTGTATAATAGTAAACAGAGTTTATAAAAAAGAGGAGAGAATTATGTTTCAAAAATTAGATGCGGTAGAGAAAAGATATGATGAATTGACAAAATTAATAAGTGACCCAGAAGTAATTAGCAATCATACTGAGTGGCAAAAGTATATGAAAGAGCATGCGGAAATAAAAGACATCGTAGAAAAATATAGGGAATACAAAAAAGTAGAACATGACATGGAAGAAGCCAAAGAAATGATGGATGATAAAGAATTGAAAGATTTGGCCGAAGCAGATTATTATGAAGCAAAAGAAAAATTACCAAAATTAGAAGAAGAACTAAAAATTCTTTTAATTCCAAAAGATAAGGATGATGATAAAAACATAATCTGCGAAATAAGAGCAGGCGCAGGTGGAGAGGAAGCAGCGTTGTTTGCAGGAACACTATTTAGAATGTATAACATGTATGCAGAAAGAAAACATTGGAAACTAGAAATATTAAATGAAAATGCAACCGAGCTTGGTGGATACAAAGAAATTTCATTTATGATAACAGGAAAAGGTGCATACAGTAGGTTAAAATTCGAAAGTGGTGTACATAGAGTACAAAGAGTTCCAGAAACAGAAAGTAGCGGAAGAATACATACATCTACAGCAACAGTAGCGGTATTACCAGTTGTAGAAGATGTAGAAATAGATATAAACCCAGCAGATATAAAGATGGAAGTGTTTAGAGCATCAGGTGCTGGTGGACAGCATGTTAATAAGACATCTTCTGCAGTAAGACTTATCCACATTCCAACAGGAATGGTTGCAGAATGCCAGACAGAAAGATCACAATTACAAAACAGAGAATACGCTATGAAGCTGCTACGTTCTAGACTATACGAAGTAGAAAAAAGAAAACAAGATAGTGAGCTTGCAAACGAGAGAAAGTCACAAATCGGAAGTGGAGATAGAAGCGAGAAGATAAGAACATATAATTACCCACAAGGTAGAATAACAGACCACAGAATAGGATATAGCATTTATCAAATGGAAGATTTCTTAAATGGAAATCTAGACGATATGATAGATAGATTAACTGCTGCAGATAGAGCAGAAAAATTACAAGGTGACGAAGAATAATAATGAACACGAGGGACGGACCTCAAAAGTTCATAGTTAAAACCTTCATATTTTATTTACTTGAAAAATATATTTAAGTAAGTAAAGTGTGGAGGTATTATTTTGGCTGGATTATTAAAAACATTTATGATTGGAATCTTTTTTGGAACTTTTGGAACTACGATAGGTGGAATAATAGGAATAAACTTAAAAAGTACGTCTAATAAATTTTTAGGTTTTATATTATCTTTTGCTGCAGGATTGATGATGGCAATTATTTGTTTTGACTTATTGCCAGAAGCAATGCAGATTTCTAGCCTGTCCGTAATATTAATAGGTATTTTATTAGGTATTATTACAATGATTATATGTGATTCATTAGTAAAAGAAAAGTTTAGCGGAAGGAAGGACGTTAATAGTCTTCTAAAAACGGGAATAATTATTAGTATAGGACTCGCACTCCATAATATTCCAGAGGGATTAGCAATCGGAACGGGATTTCAAGCCTCTATAAATTTAGGATTATCACTTGCAATAGCAATAGCTATTCATGATGTGCCAGAAGGAATAAGCATGGCAGTACCAATGAAAAATGGTGGAATGAGCAAGGGCAAAGTAATATTTTTAGTAATAATGTCTGGCGTAAGTACGGGAATAGGTGCTTTAGTAGGGCATTTAGTTGGTGGAATATCAGAATCTATAATTGCAGCATCATTAAGTTTTGCTGCGGGTGCAATGTTATACATAGTTTCTGGCGAATTAACACCAGAAGCGAATAATATGTACAAGGGAAGAATGAATGCAGTAGGAAATATTTTAGGTTTTATATTAGGAATAATAGCAATAAATCTATAATGAACGGGAAAGTGTTGGAAGAAAATTTCCAACACTTTAGAAAAAGTAGAAGTGTTGGAAGAAAAATTCCAACACTCTTGACAATAAATGTAAATTATTATATACTAATTATGAGGTGAAGGGTATGATAGAAAGACCGGAATATCTAAAAAAACTAATAGATTTTAAAGATACAAACCTTATAAAAATAGTAACAGGATTAAGAAGATGTGGAAAATCTACATTACTAGATTTATATATAGATTATTTAAAAAACAATGGAGTTAAAGAGAACCAAATAATTCATATAAACACAGAAAATCGAGATATAGTATTTGAAGATGATAACGAATTATATAATTATGTAAAAGAAAAACTAAATAAGGATAAAATGAACTATGTAGTTCTAGACGAAGTTCAAAACATACCAGAATTTCAAAAAGCGGTGGATTCACTATATATAAAGAAAAATGTCGATTTATATATAACTGGGTCAAATGCAAATTTATTATCTGGAGAACTTGCTACTTTATTATCTGGCAGATATGTAGAGATAAAAATGTTACCACTATCTTTTAAAGAATATTTATCAGCATTTGACGAGAATGTAGACAAAGAAGAAAAATTACTGGATTATTTTAAATATGGTTCTTTACCTCAAACAGTAGAGTTATTCAAGATAAATCCAGATATAGTAGAGGATTATATAGATGGAGTTTTTTCTACTGTTATATATAAAGATGTTATGCAAAGAAAGAAAATAAACAATAAACTTTTATTAGAAAGTATAATAAAATATATATATCAAAATATAGGAAGTCCAATTACAAGCAAGAAAATAAGTGACACTCTAATTAGTATGAATAGAGCTACTAGTAACCATACTGTAGAAGATTATATATCTGCATTTATAGAATCATATTTATTATATAAAGCTGATAGATTTGATGTAAAGGGAAAAGAAATATTGTCTAGTGGTTTTAAATATTATTCTGTAGATATGGGATTTAGGCAACATTTATTGGGTAAAAAAGCAGGACAAGATATGGGACATATTTTAGAAAACATTGTCTTTCTAGAGTTGAAGAGAAGAGGATATAAAGTTTATACAGGAAAAGTTGATAATTTAGAAATAGACTTTGTAGCAGAAAATTCCGATGGAATAACGTATTATCAAGTAGCACTAACAACGAGGGATGAAAAAACTCTGGAGAGAGAATTAAGACCATTACAAAAAACAGAAGATTATTATCCAAAATATATAATAACAATGGATAGAGATTTAGAAACAGATTATAATGGAATAAGAAAAATAAATGTAATAGATTGGCTTTTGAATAAATAAGATACTGCTAAATTTAAGTAGCACCATAATTTAGAAAAGAGCAATCAAAAAAGACACTTCGGTAAGAAGTGTCTTTTTATTAATTCTCTTTAAAAGAATTAGCAATATCATCAAAAACAGTTACATATTTATCTTTATTATTAGAAATAACTTCAAAATCTAAAATATAAATATGTTTATCTGTTTTAATCCATACAACACTAGAATATAAGTCAGACTCAAGATTTGAGTCATAATATGTGAATGTATACTTATAAGCTTCACAATTTGGAATATTCATCTGTGTAACATCGGAAACATCCCTTGCATTATCCCTAGCATTTGGAATGTTATCCTTTTCTGCTGTAATTGCATCTTTTAAATCCATATCAAAATCTACATCAAGAATTGTGCTATATAACATCATTTGGTCTTTTAAAGAATACAAATCTAAAACGTATTCAGAAGAACCTGATGCAGCTTCTTTAAATTTTATCTTACCTGGTATTTGTAAAGAAAACTCATTATTACTAGATGTAACTGTTACAGGAGTTAGGTATCTATATAATGTATAAATTCCAAATCCTAATAGTATTACAACTAAAACTATAGCAATAATAATTAATACTTTTTTAAGTTTCATAAATAATCCCTCCGTACGGATATTGTAATATAAAATAAAGCTTAATACAATATGAATTAAAAAATGTTATAGAAATGTAAATAAATATATTGATACATTTATAAAAAATAATTATAATAGTATCATACGAAAATAATGAGAGAGAAGTTAAAAATATAATACGGAAAGAGGTATTTCATGAACATAAGATTAATAATGGGAGTTCTTGGAGGAATAATAGCTGTTGAATTTGTAGCTATTATCGTCCAATTAAATATATATAAAAGAGAAGTTGATAAGAGTATAGAATATGAGAAATTTAGAAAAGATGTTTTAATTAAAGCCGCTAAGGAAAGACGAGAATTAAGAGAAGCATTAGCAAAACAACAAGAATTAAAAGATAAAATGGAAGAGTTAAGACAAAAGAGAGAACAAACATTAAAAGTAGTTCCAGAAGAAAAAGCTCCAAAACCGAAAGAAACTAAGACAACTACAAAAAAAGCACAACAAACAGCAAAAACTAAAACGACACAAACGACCCAAAAGACCAAAAAGACGAAATAATTATGTAAAATTCTGTTGACTAAAAAAATTATAATTAGTATAATAAAAACTAGGGAAACTAAAGATGGAGAGGTTATGAAGTATGAAAAAAAATAAAGTAACTATATTAGCTGTTTTTTGTTTAATATGTGCAATGGCTCTAAGTATTTTTGCAACAAGTGTTAAAGCAACTACAATGGAATTTGGATTGCAAGAATACAGGAAAGCTAGAGAAGACGGAGCACAATATGCTTATAAAATATCAGACAAATATGTTTGGAAAATTGTTACATATAACGGACAAACAATAGATTACGATAAAGCAATATATTGTTTAAAAGCAGAACAAGGTTTTTATACATCAAATCCGGGAGTATTCAGACAAGAATATGATACATCATATAATTTTAAAGATAAAACATCTATGCCAACATTACCAGTGGCAGACGAGGATTATAATGCGGTTATGTGGATTTTAAATCATGCTTACATAGAATCTGCAACAACAGCGGACCAAGACAAAGCAACATTAATAGCTAATGCACAAATTACAGGAAATTTAGAATTATCAGATGATGATATAGATGTAATTCAACAACTTGCAATATGGTACTTTACAAACAAAGCAGATGCTACATATCATACAGAATTTAATGGTGAGCCATCATTACAAGTAGTGTTAGAAGCTAAGAAAGATAGCGGTGGCACAATAGAAGATTACAAGGCAATAGAAGATAAAAATAGAACTAGATTTGACCAAATGGAAACACTATTTAAATATTTCATAACAAACGCACAAACAGCAACGGATAATACAACTAACAACAATGCACCATTAAGTTTAGACAAAACAACTCCAACAGCAGAAGCAAGCGAGGATAATTATATAATTGGACCATATAAAATAAATAAAAATGATGCTTTACCATACACTTTAAATGTAAAAATTACAGATAGAAATGGAAACGACTTAGCAGGAAAATATACATTAGTGGATGAAAATAAAGCAGATATAACAGATAAAACTATTACAGATTTAGTAGGACAAACATTCTATCTAAAAATTCCAGCAGATACAGTAACGGAAAATAAAATAGATGGAATAAAATTCAGTATAGATGGAACCTATACAACAACAAACATTACATACTGGACGAATTCTTCAAACAATAGTGTACAGCCAGTAGTAGTAATAGAAAAAACACCACAAAATTTCTCTGATGAAAACGAAGTACTATTTACAGTAAGCGGAAAATATAGTTTTAAATTGATAAAAGTAGATTCTGATGATGCAACTAAAAAATTGCAAGGAGCAGAATTCGAAATAACAACTCCAAGCGGAAAACAAACATATACAACAGATGAAAATGGAGAAATATCAATTAATGATATAGAAATCACACAACCTGGGGTAGATACAATTACAATACAAGAAACAAAAGCTCCAGAGCCATACAAAATATTATTAGAAAACCCATTAACATTAAATATAACAAAAGATGTAGCAAATGGTAGCTATACAGCAACAAAAGCTGAGCTAGAGGGATATGATGAAAATGCTGTACAAATACAAGATGGTGTAGTTACAATAACGGTAGCAAATCAACCAAAAATATTCGATTTAGCATTAAAGAAATGGGTAAGCAAAGCAATTGTTACAAACGAAGATGGAACACAAACAGTAACAGAAACAGGACATACTGGTGATGAAAATCCAGAACCACCAGCAAAAGTAGATTTAGGAAGACAAGATGTAAATAAGGTAACAGTAAAATTCGAATTCCAAATAAAAATAACAAATGAAGGCGAAGTTGCAGGATATGCAAAAGAAGTAACAGACTATATTCCAGAAGGATTAAGATTTGTACAAGAAGATAATCCAGATTGGTATACAAGAGAGCCACTAAACGGAAGAGAAAGAGTTGCAACAAAACAATTAGAAAATACATTATTACAACCAGGAGAAAGCACAACGGTATCAATTGTCCTAACTTGGATAAATGGACAAGACAATATGGGATTAAAAACTAATATTGCAGAAATAAGCCAAGATGATAATGAATACGATTTACCAGATATAGATTCAACACCGGATAACTTTAAAGAGGGCGAAGATGATATAGACGATGCACCAGTAATGCTAACCGTAGCATTAGGAGATGCAAGAATATATTTGGGAGTAGCTGCTGTCGCAGTTGTAATATTAATAGCAGGAATATTTGTTATTAAGAAATATGCAATATAGAATATAACAAAAAAAGGAACTAAAATAAATTAGTTCCTTTTTTTAGTCGAATTATAAGAGCTTTTGTCGAAAGCATTATGAGGCGAATTCAGCAAATAATTCAGAATCTCCAAAAAAAGATTAGTACATAAAAACTAATCAAACAAAAAGAAAGAGATAGTAAGAAACATTTACTATCTCTTTTTTAATCAATAATTGTAACTCAGATTTATATCCAATTATGATATTATTATTTTACTACCTACTACCACATTTGTCAATATATAAAAGTAAAAAACTGTAAATACTTGAAAAAACCTAAGAAATAGTATAGAATATATAAAGCTAAAAAACAGCATATTTTTGCGAAAAAATCAAAACAACATAGAGCTAAAGTAAGCTGTAAAAAACAAAAGGGAGGAATAGAAAATGAAAGTAATTTTATTAGCTGATATAAAAGGTGTAGGGAAAAAAGATGAGGTAATAAATGCAAGTGATGGATATGCAAGAAATTTTCTATTTCCTAAAAAATTAGCAGTAGAAGCAAATGCGGAAAATATGGGAAAACTAAAAGGAAAACAAGACTCAATGAGTCATAAAAAAGCAGTAGAAAAAGAAGAGGCTAAAAAAGTTGCAGAAAAATTAAAAGCAATTTGCCCAAAGCTAAAAATAAAAACAGGAGAAAACGGAAAAGTATTTGGTGGCGTAACAGCTAAAGACATTTCTGATGTTTTAAGCAAAGAATATAAAATAAATGTAGACAAAAAGAAAATTGACTTAAAAGAAAGCATTAAAACATTAGGAGTTACTAAAGTTAATGTAAAACTATACGAAGGAGTTATGGGCGAAATTAAAATTGATGTAATTCCAGAATAACTTAGCAATCCAAATTGAAAATTAACTAATAAAATACTAAAGAAAGCACATTAGAAATATAAATAAACACAGCTAGGAGGCCTAAAATGGAGCTAGGTAAAATTCCACCAAATGATATAGAAGCAGAGCAAGCAGTTATAGGAAGTATGCTAACAGATAAGGATGCTGTAATATCTGCAATAGAAGTTCTTAAAGAAGATGACTTCTATAGAGAAGACAACAAAACTATATACGAAGCAATACTAAACCTATATAACAGGTCAGAGCCAATCGATATTATCACATTAAAAGCAGAACTTACATCTATGGGAATGTTCGATAAAATCGGTGGTTTGGAATATATAGTAGGTTTGCCAGAAAAAGTACCTACAACAGCAAATGTAGAAAAATATATAAGTATAGTAAAAGAAAAGTCAGAATTAAGAAGACTTATAAAAGCAGCAAACGAAATAATAGAAGAAGGCTATGACCCAACGGAAAACATAGATGACATCATGAACAGTGCAGAAAAGAAAATCTTTAATATAATGCAAGACAAAGACCAAAAAAGTTATAGCCCAATAAAAGATGTCTTAATAGATACATTTACCGAATTAGAACAACTATATAATCAAAAGCAACATATAACTGGTGTACCTACGGGATTTATAGATTTAGACTACAGAACTGCTGGACTTCATAATTCAGATTTAATCTTGATTGCAGCAAGACCTGCTATGGGTAAAACAGCATTTGGATTAAATATTGCAACAAATGCAGCAGTAAAAGCAAATGTCCCAGTAGTATTATTCAGCCTAGAAATGTCAAAAGAGCAAGTTGTTAACAGAATTTTGTGTAGCCAAGCAATGGTAGATAGCAACAAAGTAAGAACAGGAAAAATAGACGATGAGGACTGGGTAAAACTTGCAGACACTATGGGAGAGCTATCCGAAGCACCAATATATATAGACGATACCCCAGGTATTTCTATAAACGAAATAAGAGCAAAATGTAGGAAATTAAAAATAGAAAAAAATATAGGATTGGTAGTAATCGACTACTTGCAACTTGTACAAGGGTCATCAAAAAGATCTTCAGGAAGCAGGGAGCAAGAGATTTCAGAAATAAGTAGGTCATTAAAGATATTAGCAAAAGAGATAAATGTTCCTGTTATTTCACTTGCGCAATTGTCTAGAGCGCCAGAGCAAAGACCGGACCATAGACCTATACTTTCCGATTTGCGTGAGTCTGGAGCGATAGAGCAAGATGCGGATATAGTTATGTTCCTATATAGGGACGAATACTATCACGAAGACAGCGAAGACAAGGGACAAGCAGAAGTAATAATTGCAAAACATAGATCTGGTTCAACAGGAACAGTAAAACTAGCATGGTTAGGAAACTACACAAAATTTGCTAATTTGGAAAGATATAGAGAGTAAAAATTAAAACGTATAAATATGCATAAAGCAAACAATAAATAAGCAAAATAAAGAGTGCATAATAAAACAAAAAAGGACGGTAAAATGGAAAAAGAAGTTTTAAAAACTATAAAAAAATATAAATTAATAGAATCTGGCGATAAGGTACTAGTTGCAGTATCTGGGGGACCAGATTCTATGTGCTTATTAGATACTTTAAATAAGCTAAAAGATAAATTAAATATAGAGATTGCTGTTGCACATGTTAACCATGGAATACGTGGTAAAGTAGCGGACGAGGAGACCGAATACATAAAAAGATATTGTGAGAAATATAATATAAAGATATATATTAAACGCGAAAAAGTAATTGACCTTGCAAAAAAAGATAAAATAGGGCTAGAAGAAGAAGGAAGAAAAGTTAGATACGCTTTCTTTGATGAAGTTTTAGAAAAAACAGGGTTTAACAAAATTGCAATAGCACATAATATGAACGACAAAGTAGAAACTATTTTAATGAACATTATAAGAGGGTCTGGAAGCTTAGGGCTTAAAGGAATAGAGCCTAAAAGAGACAACAAATATATAAGACCATTAATAGAAACAGAAAGAAAAGATATAGAAGCTTATTGCGAAGAACAAAAGCTAGAACCTAAATTTGACGAAAGCAATAATGACAA
The DNA here is from genome assembly GCA_944388935.1 of uncultured Clostridia bacterium. Taxonomy (GTDB): domain Bacteria; phylum Bacillota; class Clostridia; order TANB77; family CAG-508; genus Merdicola. The sequence goes on from CALXKK010000003.1 coordinate 93,243, forward strand.
CACATACACGAGAAATAAAGTAAGAAACATCTTAATTCCATTTATAAAAAAGGAGTTCAATCCAAACATAATAAAAGGAATTAACAATTTATCAGAAATAGTAACAGAAGAACAGAATTATTTAGAAAAAATTGTAAATAATATATATAATCAAATAAAAATAGAAGAGACGAAAGATAGGATTATACTAGACTTAAAGGAATTTAATAAGCAAGATATCGTAATAAAGAAAAGGTTATTATTTCTTTCGATAAATAAAATATTTGGTTCAAGCAAAAATATAGAAAAGATTCATATAGAAGATATTATTAAATTATGCGAAAGAAATATAGGTAATAAATACTTAACACCAAATAAAAATGTAAAAGTTTTTGTAAACAAAGGAAAAATTATTATATCACATACATATTAATATCCGTAAGCAGAAGCAACCTGACACACAAAAGACACATAAAAAGGCTTGAAAACAATTGATATATATGGTATATATGCTTATAGCGATTTAACTTATTGCATAATAATTTCTAATAAAAAAAGTTAATTGGACGAAGCCATTTAAAAAATTCGTTAAAATGGAGGAGGAAAATAAATTGAAAAATGGTATAAAATCATTGGCGGTATGGGTAATATTTTTAATAATATTCATAGTACTAATTTCGTCAATAATGGATAATTCAAGCAACAAACTTGCATATTCAGAATTATTAACAGATATGGAAAATGGAACAGTAACAGCAATCGAAATTCAATCTGGAGGAGAAAAAGCTTTAGTAGAATTAGAAGGCGATTCTGTACCAAAAGAAGTAAACATTCCAGATATTAATAGTTTCATGACATATGCACAAGAAATTTTAAAAACAAATAATTATACTTTAACAGAAAAACCAGAGTCTGTATTTATGAAAGGGCTATACTTAATAATACCATTTGGAATTATAGTAATTGTTTTATTATTTGGTTTACTATTAATTAATCCTGGTAACCAAGGCGGAAATAAAACAATGTCATTTGGTAAGAGTAGAGCAAGAATGACAAACGGAGCTGAAAAAACAAAGGTTACATTTAACGATGTAGCAGGTGTTGATGAAGAAAAAGAAGAACTAGAAGAAATCGTAGAATTCTTAAAAACTCCAAAGAAATTTACAGATATGGGAGCAAGAATACCAAAAGGTGTACTACTTGTAGGTCAACCTGGTACAGGTAAAACATTACTTGCAAAAGCAGTTGCAGGAGAAGCAGGAGTACCATTCTTTAGTATAAGTGGTTCAGAATTCGTAGAAATGTTCGTTGGTGTTGGTGCATCAAGAGTAAGAGACTTATTCGAACAAGCTAAAAAGAATGCTCCATCTATAATATTCATAGATGAAATTGATGCAGTAGGTCGCCAAAGAGGTGCAGGCCTTGGTGGAGGACACGACGAAAGAGAACAAACATTAAATCAACTTTTAGTTGAAATGGACGGATTCGGAACAAACGAAGGTGTTATAGTGCTAGCTGCTACAAACAGACCAGATGTACTAGATAAAGCATTATTAAGACCTGGTAGATTTGATAGACAAATAGTTGTATCTGCTCCAGACGTAAAAGCAAGAGAGCAAATACTAGAAGTTCATGCTAGAAAGAAAAAATTAGCAGAAGATGTAGATTTAAAAACAGTTGCAAGAAATACTTCAGGTTTTGCAGGTGCAGACCTAGAGAATGTTTTAAACGAAGCAGCATTACTTGCAGCTAGAAGAAATCTAGATTGTATAGGAATGAAAGAAATAGAAGACGCAATGGTAAAAGTTACAATGGGACCAGAAAAGAAAACAAGAGTAAGAAGCGAAAAAGAAAACAAATTAGTTGCTTATCACGAAGCTGGTCACGCAGTTGTAAGCAGATATTTACCAACACAAGATAAAGTTCATCAAATATCTATAGTACCAAGAGGAATGGCTGGAGGTTATACAATGTATAGACCAACAGAAGATAAATCATTTAGATCAAAAACAGAAATGGAAGAGACAATTGTTTCACTATTAGGTGGAAGAGTTGCAGAAAAATTAATCTTAGATGATATCTCTACAGGTGCAAGCAACGATATAGAAAGAGCAACATCAATCTCTAGAGCGATGGTAACAAAATATGGTATGAGCGAAAGATTAGGAACAATAACGTTTGGTAGCGACCAAGACGAAGTATTCTTAGGAAGAGACCTAGCTCATGCAAAAGAATATTCAGAAGAAACTGCAGCAATCATAGACGAAGAAGTTAAAAAGATTGTTGATGAAGGATACAAAAAAGCTACAAAGATTTTAAGTGAGCATGTAGACAAATTACATGCAGTAGCAAAAGTATTGCTAGAGAAAGAAAAAATCGATGGAGATGAATTCGATAGAATCTTCGAAGGAGAAGAACAAGCATAGAAATTTAGGACCGTTCCGAGATTTTGGAATGGTCTTTTTTTCCTTATAAAAAAATCAAATTTCAATTAGTAAAAGTTATATTTAAAAAATTCAAATATTATAAAGAGAGGTGTTTGATATGCAAAGCCTAACGAATTTAGAATAAATAGAAACTGCAGTAGATAAATATGGAGAAATTGTAGTAAGTAAAAATAATAAAAATAATGTAGTCGTTATGAGTATGGAAGAATATAAAAAGAAAATGATAGATAAGAAAATAGAAGAAAAAATATTGAAATCAGAAGAAGATTACAATAAGGGAAAAGTAAGGAAAGCTGAAGATGTCTTTAAAGAATGGAATTTAAAATATGGAATATGAAATAGTAATTTCAGATACATGTTAGAACTATTTTAATATCACATATGTACTATGTAGGTAGAAATTATATAGACGGAGGACTGTTATAAATAAGTGTGCCACTTTTAGAAAGAATCAGCCTGTGCAAAAATTGCACAGGTTGATTCTTTTAATGTGCAAACAATTCTTTAATATATAATTCTTTATTTTTAAGTTCATTATTCTTTCCTTGTAATAAATTCTCAAAAAACATTATTAAATAATCAAAAGTAGGATAAATTCCTCTAGGAATATTTCCATAATTGCTTCTTACTAAAGCATTTCTAAAATATAGGCTATGGTCTTTAAAAACATTTACATAGGTATTAAGTCCCATATGATTAAGATATTTTACAACGAATACTGCTGTGGTTCTTGTGTTACCTTCACCAAAAGGATGTACTTGCCAAATGTTTGAAGTGAATTTTGCTATATGTTTTATTACTTCATTATTGTTTAGTTTTGAATAATCAAACTCTTTTTCTTCTTTAAAATCATAATCAAAATAACTTTCTATGTCTTGATAATTTACATATTTAACAGTATCCCCATTTAGAATATTCTCATTCTTAATAATATTGTAATTTCTATAATTACCAGCAAAGTTATAAATATCTTTAAATAAATATTTATGTATATTTTTTAATGTAATAGGTCTAAAAACAAAACTTTTATTTTCTAATAAATGAGCAATTCGTAAAGACACGAAATCGCATTCTTTTTCGTTTTGCATATTTATATTATTAGAATCTTGTGTTTCATAAAATGTTTTTAACAAATTTTCTACTTCAAGGTATTTTAATTCTCCATTAATATTTTTCTTGGAGAGGTCGATTAGATATTTAGAAGGTTTTAAATTATCGACCATATTTAATCCAATACCGGCATTCCAATATTCTCGCTTTTTTCCCGGATTATTTATTTCATTTTCAATAATATAATTTTCTTCATCAGACATACAAAAACCTCCCCAAAATTCCTTTAAATTATGATCATATTATACTATAAAAACAGTTAAAATAACTATCAAAGTATACCCACATTTTAACATTCTCCATTTTGGAGACTATTGAAGAAATTGTAAAATTTATAAAAGATTTGGAAAGAGTAACACACAAGTAGTAAACATAAAATTTGAACTTTTAAGGTCCGTCCCCCGTGTTCAGAAATTTCTAATTTCGTTAGAGTGGGATATATGCATAGCTAAGGTCAATCCCTCGTGTTCAAATATGGCAATTATTTAAGCTAAAAAAATATTGTTGAAAAAAGAGATGTTATATGTAATAATAAAAATAAAATATGTATGGTAATTTGAAAATATAACAAAAGGGGTATTCTAATGAAAAAGGTAATTAATAAGAAAATTATTTCATCAATTTTTTTAATATTTATTTTTATGTTATTAATAAATATTTTTTTTATAAATCAAAAAGAGATAATAACCATAAAGGCAAATGAAAGAAATCATTATGGCTCTATGAATAGTGAAAAAACCGTAGAAAACGGTGACTATTATGAAAATCAAGTTATAGTAATATATTCAAAAAATAAATTTGAAAATAGCTTAGAGGTTAATATATGTTCACTAATAAATGATTTTAGTATTGAAAAAACTATAAAATTTGAAGATATAGATAAATCTATTTCAGATGATGATATGGTGTTTTCTCTTATTACTTCCAACAAGCATTCAACAGAAGAATTAATAAATATACTTAGTAAAAAAAGTTGGGTAAAAGGAGTTTATCCTAATTATAAACTAGAATCAACAAGTATAACTAATGATGAATATGTAGATTATCAATGGGCGTTGGATAACAATGGACAAAATGGTGGTATAAAGGATAGTGACATTAATCCAATTAAAACATCATCAGATAAAGAAAAAGTAATTGCAATATTAGATACTGGAGTAGATTATAACCATAGTGAATTGACTAACATTATGTGGGAAAATCCATTCAATACGGATGAATTACCTGGTAAATATGGATATGATTTTATAAATGAAGATGATGACCCTATGGATGATAATGGACATGGTACACATCTAGCAGGGATAATTGCTGCTGAAACAAATAATGAAGAAGGTATAGCAGGAGGTGTACTTGGAGATTCGAATGTAAAAATAATGGCTCTAAAAACTGGAGATAGTAATGGGGCAAGAGATTTATTTTCAGCAATATCTGCGTATAACTATATCTATAAAGCTCAACAATTAGGCGTTAATGTGGTCGCAATAAATAACTCTTGGTCTGGAAAAATCGATAGCAGTACTATATTTACTAGTGAATTGGAGAGTATAATAGATTTGGTTGGTCAAAATGGTGCTTTATCTATATGTGCAGCTGGAAATGATAGGTTAGAAATTGATAACACGGGATATAGTGATGATCCAATAAACGGAAAAGAATTATGTTATCCATTAGGATTAAATAGTGATTATATTATAACAGTAGGAGCTACAAACGAAAATGACGAACTAGCATGGTTTTCAAATTATGGTGATGGAGTTGATATTGCGGCTCCGGGAACTGCTATTTTGTCTACAATAAAAGAGTGTGATTCTAATGGTACAGCAATAAAAACATTTAACCCATCTATCTATTCTGAAGAAGAAAAAAAAGAAATCTGTAGCGAATTTCATAATTTTGATGATTCTATAGATGTTGATTATGAAGTAGATAATGGAACTGTATCATTAAGCTCAGAAAAATATTTTGGTCCTAAAGGAAAGTCACTTAAATGGACTGTGGAAGTAACAGATGATGAACGAGGAAATATTTATACACTAAAGCTGAAAACTAAAACTAATTCTTTAAAAAAACATTTTAGCTTAATGGTATTAGGAACTGGTCCAGAGTCAGAAGCCAGAAAACAAGGGGATTTTCCATTAACTATAAATTATTCAGGGGAATGTGGTTTTTCGTATGGAATGAACAATATTCCTCTTACTAGAGAAAGTAGTGTTAGAATAAATGGTGAAGAAACGGGTTATTGGTCTCATCAATATAATTTAGAAAGTAATGAATTTGCTGATAAATATGATGATGCTATTTATATAGAAATGAGTGCTCAAGTAGCAGGTACATATAATATTTATATTGATGATTTTGCAATTTCCGAAAAAACAGATATTGATATAGATAATGATTATGATTTCTTATCTGGAACCTCAATGGCTGCACCTTATGTAGCAGCAGCTGTCGCTACTACTTCAAATTTATATGAGAATTTAACTCCACTAGAAATAAAAGAAAAATTTTTAGACACTGCTAAGATAACAGAAGGCTTACAAGGTAAAGTTGTTTCAGGTAGATTAGATATATCAGCATTAATACAATCTGTAACAGGTGTAACATTAAATAAAGAAACTGTAGAAGTTGAACCAGGAAATGAAACTACACTAATAGCTACAATTTCACCAGATAATGCAACAAATAAAAATATAATTTGGACAAGTTCTAATCCGGATATTGCAACAGTTAATAATGGTGTAGTAACTGGAGTATCCCCTGGAGAGGTAACAATAACAGCAACAACAGAAGATGGAAATTTTCAAGCCAATTGTAAAGTTTTGGTAAACAAATTTAATTTTAAACCAAAATTAAATATGAGTGGATACATATATGGAGATAAAGTAAGTAATCCTAATTTGGATAAGGATAGTAACCCTGGTAATGGAAAAGTTACGTATTACTATAATATTATCAATAGTGATAATGCTGATATGGAATGGAAAAATATAACACCAACATCTCTAGATGCAGGAACATATTATATGTATGGAATTGTTGAAGAGACATCTAATTATAAAAGTACAAAAACAGAAAATGTAGAATTTACGATATTGCCTAAAGATATAAATTCTGAAGATATAGAAATAGAATTGGAATCAGATCTAGTTGCATATAATGGTAATGAGCAAAAGCCAAGTGTATCAATATCGTATGGAAATAATATCGTATTAATACAAGGTAAAGATTATATAGTAAAATATAGTAACAATATAGAAGTCGGGGAAGCAACTGTGGAAATTACAGGAATTGGTAACTATACAGGAACAAAATCAAAGACATTTACAATTGTGGATGGACCTAGTATTATGATTGAATATACGATAAATGGAGAAATAGTGGATTTATCACAATGGACTAATAAAGATATAATTGCAACAATATCGATTAAAAATGATGATAATAAAATACAAAGTATAACAGTAAATAATGTAAGGTTAAATATAGAAAATGAAATGGCAACATATAAAATAAGTAATAATGGCAAATATGATATAGTAGTTGTAGATGAGGAAGGAAATGAATTAACAAAAACATTAACAATAACTAATATAGATAAAACATCTCCAGAAATAACAGAAATTGAAGAAGGTAAAACTTATTCTAAAGAAGTTGTTCCTAATGCTATGGACTATGAGTCTGGAATATATTCATACACCTTAACAAGAAATGGAGAAATAGTAAATAATTATAAAATTGGTGATAAAATAAAAAATAATGGAACATATTCATTATCAGTTCAAGATATGGCTGGAAATATTAACACTAAATCTTTTGTTATAGATATACCTTTATTATCATTTAAGAATTCATTACCTAATACAGGAAAAAATAAATTGTTGTTAGTTATAATTATAAGTACAATAGCAACAATAATTTCTTTTATTAAAGTAAAACAATATAAAGATGTAAAATAAATTTGCAATATGAACTATATGGACGTCCCAAAAGTTCACAACCTACGGAAAACAGCTAAAAAGGTCATTATTAGCAAAAAATAAAGTTGTAAAAAGATATTTTGTAATCGAAAAATAATATAAAACGTCGGAAAAAAGCATCCGTAAAGAGATAGAGCATTGTTTCGAAAATGTGAAACAGTGCTCTATTTACTTATTATATATAAGTAGTTACAATAAAAATAATAAATTAGTATGGGAAAAGTAGGTGCATACAAATTATGAGTAAAAAGGACGAAAACAACAAAAAAGTAACGCCTGAAAACGTTGGCGCTGTACACACACACACACACACACACACACACACACACACACGGTTCTTTAAGCCAAAAAGAAAAAAGAGCAGACGGAAAATCTGCTCTAAAAGTGATGGATAAAAAGAAAATAATAAAATGGTCAATGCTAGTATTTTTAATATTAGCATTTTTGTGCGTGGCTGCAATTTGTTTAAATCTTAAAACAAGAGAAGGAATCATAAGTGCAATTGGCGGCAATATAAAAAAGGCAAACGAATCAAACGCAGTTGTAAGTTCAGCAGCTATAATAAGCACAAAGACAGGAACAGGACCATTTGATAGCGATGACGAACCAGGTAATGACAGTTCAGAAGACAACAATATTGTTCGCTCATTCGACCAAGTAATGTGGACATTAGATTTAACAATGAACTCAAAAGACAGCAAAGCTATTGCAGGTTCTAAAATAAATGTAGAAGCTACTTTACCAGAAGTATGTGCAAATGTAATGAAATGGGATTTAGACTCTATGCAATGGATGGTAGATGGACAAGTAAGCGAAGATGGTAGAACAGTTACAGGAAGTTACGTAGTAGCTGATACAGAAACTTCTTCTTCTGCAAAACAAACTCTAGTATTCGTTCTACAGGTTTACGGAGCAGGAAATGGAACAGAGATACAACCTACTTTTAACTTTAATATAGATGGAAATGACGATACAAAAAAAGCTACAACTACAGCAGAAAAAGTAATAGTAAGTGCAACAGGCAAATACAATGTGCAATTACATAGAAATACAGATTTAGCAAATAAAACAACAGTTAATTATGGTAATGGTGATACATCTGGAAGGATGTATGGATATGGTTTCACTGTACAATTATATAACGATAATGAATCAAAAGGCTTAAAAGGACTAGAGTATCCTAAAGGAGAAATATCATTTGATATAGATTTAAAACTATATAGAACAAAATTGGGCTCAAACGAATTAGAAGATATAACAAGTGAATGTATACCAGTATTATGGAATTATAGATTAAATGATTGGACAAATAGTACAGATGGTTTGATTAATGAAAGGAAAATGTATAATTTTGCTTATCAACATTTATGGGATCAGAAATTACCATTAGGAGTACAGTATTATAAAGATTCTAACAATACTTATTCTACATATAATTCTGGTAATGTAAAAATCACACAAGAGAATAATAAATTAAAGGTTACAATAAATGATTATGAATTTAATGGAAAATTCCCACATTATTACTCAGGTTCTGGAGCTAGTGAAACGACGTATAGAGGCAAAATATATACAGATAATATAGGAACATTCAGTGTAGGATATATGCAAATATTTGTACCAGATAATGAAGCAAGTACAGTGGAGGATAGGAACTATTATTTAGAAATTTCAGATAATAATATGAATATTACTACTATAACTGGTACTAAAATTGAAAGTCAGATGGATACAAGTGATGATACTACAAATGTAGAACATGTATTATTAAAACCAGGTGTTTATCAACAACAATTATTGTTATATGATGAAAATAGAAAGCAGATGGGAAGCTCTCTTTATGTGGGAGATGCGAAAGCAATTATAGGACAAAAGTTTAATGTAGAGAATAAATTTATAGTAAAACAAACAAATGATTATGATGTATACACAGCAAATAAATTTTTAAAATTTGATGCAGAAGCATATGAACCAATTTATACGAAAGATGGTAAAAAATATGATTTATGGTATATGGATGGAAATCCAACTTTTAAAATATGGTATGTAACAAAATCTGATGGGACTAATTGGGCAAGCCAAGAAGAAATGAACGGTGCAAATATAACAGATTCAAACATAGAACTATATGACAATATAGAGAGTATACCAGATGGAAAATTATGCGTGGGTGTTTATGCAGAGATGATAGATGGTTATTTAGCAAGAAGTTCAGGCGGTAATAACATGTTAGAGATACCATTAAAAATAAAAGAAACAGCAACAATAGGTAAAACATACGGAATAACTGGAAGAACACAAATGTGGGTGGATAAATTAGATAGAAGTATATATACAGTTACGAATAAAAATGTAAAATGGCCAAAAGCGGATTACGATTCAGGAAATCCTGATTATATAAAAACAGAATATGATGAAAATGGAAATATGATTTCAGGAACACATAGTGGAGGACATTATTATGGAAATACAGTACAAGTAGTAGGAGCTAATCTTCATGGAAATATAAAAGCAATCGATAACTCAAATAGTGAAAAAGTAAATTACGACTTAGGTAAAAATGAAAACACAGTAACATACAGTGTAGAACCACAACTAGATGCAAACAGTAATCTAAGTTCGCAAATAAGTAATGTAACATTAAAAGCAGAAGTAACAATACCTAAGGGATTAGAATATGTGCCAGGAAGTAGTAAAAGAGGAGGAAGTACTTATACAGAACCAGAAATAACAGAAAATTCAGATGGAAGTACAACATTAGTATGGTACATATATGGAGTAACTTCTGGGCAAACAATAACACCAATTACATTTGATGCAAACATAGATAATGAAACAAATAATGGAACGCAATACGAAGCTAAATTTGTTGTGTCAGAAGTAATAGGTAATGACGGAATAAGTAAAATAGGAAATAGTGCAATAGGTTTTAGAACATCAAATGTATCAATAAACATAATAAACTTAGAAAGTCATAGACTATATAAAGAAGTAGAAACACCAGTAATAGAGAAAAATGGAGAGATTAAATATAAAGTAACATATGAAAATAAAACAGATAGTACAGTGCCAGATTTCCAATTACTAGATGTATTACCATATAATGGAGATGGAAGAGGAAGTAACTTTAGTGGAAGTTATACATTAAAGAATATAAATGTAGTTCAAACAGTAAATGGAAGTAATCAAGCGCTAGATAATTTGAAAATTTATTCAACAAATTCTGATAATGTAAAGGGAATGGATGCTAAGAATACGGGAATTGGAACAGATAGTATCTGGGAAAGTATATCTAACGGAAATGTAAATAAAGCTTCAAAAGGAATTGCAATAAAAGGAGAGTTAGCAGGAAAAGCTAAAATAGAATTAGAAATAACATTACAAACTAATGGTAATAATGCAAAAGATGTATATGCAAACACAGCAATGGCGCAAGTATATAGTAATTCTGAACAGATGGAGACATCAAGGGTATATTCAAGAGTTGTAAATAGATATATAGAAGGAAAAGTTTGGTTAGATATTAATTATAATGGTGTTATAGACGACGGAGAAAAATATCTAAGCAATGTAACATTAAATTTAATAAATACTGCTAATAGCTCACAGGTTGCAACGACTACTACAAACGAGAATGGAGAATATAAATTTACAGATGTAGCAAAAGGAAAATATAAGGTACAAATAGAAGTAAATGGAACATATTATGATTTAACCGAGAAAGAAGTAGGAACAAACGTAGAAATAAACAGTAAATTTAATACGGACTCAGCAGAAACGGATGAAATAACAAGATTAGATAGTATACAAAGTCCAGAGCTAATCGAGACAAATGTAAACGCAGGTCTAACAATAAAGAAAATAAATATTCCGATAACAAAAGTATGGAACGACAATGGAGATGCAGCTAAGAAGAGACCAAGTGCGGTTGATGTAGTTCTTAAAAATGGAACAGAAGAGGTTGGAAGACAAGAATTAAACGATGGAAATAGTTGGACATACACATTTAGTGTTCCAAAATATGATGATAATTTAAGTGAGATAAATTATACAGTAGAAGAGCAGGCAAAAAGTACAGATGACCTAAATTGCTATTCGACATCTACAACAGGAAGTATGTCAAATGGATTTACAATAACAAATACGATTTTGACTGGAAATGTAATAGTTCATCATTATATTCTAGATGATGGAGATAAGACAACTACGAGAGTTCCAAGTACTGATGGAGGAGAAGTCCAGGATAAGACAATAGAAGGAGTAAAAGGAGATAGCTACACAACAAATCCTGCAGATAATGTAAGTAATTACTATGAATTGGCAGAAACTCCAGATAACGCAAGTGGAACAATAACGGAAGGTACAACAGAAGTAATCTACTATTACAGATTAAAAGACACAAGCGTATTAGTACACCATTATATTGATGGAACAGAAACACAAGTACCATCAAAAGT
>CALXKK010000004.1 GCA_944388935.1 uncultured Clostridia bacterium
TAAATCAAAATAATGTAAAAATTTCACATAAAAAATATATTTGTTAAATTTCAAATCTCAGTTTGTCGAGATGTTTGGAGATATAAAAAGTAATGATAAAAATTGGAAAACCAAAAAAGGTAGTGAACTTTTTATATTTAGTAGTGGGAAAAGCAATTTAAAATCAAATTTAAGTAATAATTTTAAATATAAGTGTTATGGTGGAAATGGTGTAACAGGGTTTAGTGAAGACTATTTAATTAATTATGATTCAATAGTAATTGGTAGAGTTGGTGCTTATTGTGGAAGTGTTCACTATACAGAAGGTAAAGTTTGGGTTACTGATAATGCAATTTATATAAAAGAATTTAAAGAAAATAATAATATAAAATTTTTAGAAGAAATGTTTAAGGTTATTGATTTTCATAGATTTGCGAATTTTTCAGGACAACCTAAAATAACTCAAGAACCTTTGCAAAGTTATAATTATATTGTTCCACCAATAAAGTTACAAAATCAATTTGCAGATATAGTTAAACAAATCGATAAACAGAAATTTGAAGGAATGAAAAACTTTGAAAGATTAAAAGTATTGAAGCAAATTGCAATAAAATTATATATATGAGGAGAATGAAATGATAATAGATGAAAAATTAGAAAAAATTATGTTGTCAGATATAGAAAAATGCGAAGAAGCACAAAAAAGTGCTGTAGGAACACATCAATTATTTCAAATATTAATTTCTAAGTATGATGGAATATTTGAAGGATTTAAAAACGGGGTAGCAGTTTCTGGAAAAGTTGCTCCAGCTGGCTCTCCATTAGATTTTAGACCAGAAATAAATGCAATTAAGGAAAAATTAGAGCTATTACTTACAGTAAATGAAAACAAACAAAGAGAAAAAGATTCTTTGTTTGATTTTAAAAAAACGTTTAAAAAAGACGTTAAATGCTTAGGAAAAATAATAGATTCATTTGATAATCAGAGCGAAAAAAGTTTACAAGAAATTTATAATAAACTGATAGCTAAATATAGTGATATAATACCTAATTTTTCGAGCAATATTGATGGATATAGAAAAAGCGATGGATATTATTTTGAAGTAGATGGAGAACGATTAAGAAAAAATTTAAAGAATATTTATGATAAGATGAATTTATGTATAGATTTGAACTTCGTTAACTTATCATTTAATGAACCTGATGGTCAACCTATTTTTCAAATAAACAATAATAATCAAAATATTATGAAAGTTAACTTGACTTTTAAAGAATTAAAGGAAAAAGCTGAAAATATAACTTCTCTTAAAGATGAAGAAATAGATGAAGTATTAAAGGGAATAGATGAGATAGAAAAAATTTTGAATTCATCAGAAAGAAAAAATAGAAAATGGGAAAAAGTAAAAGAAATTATTATTTTGTTATTAGATAAAGGAATTGATGTTGCAATTCAACTTATACCAAGTATACTTAGTAAATTTAGTTAATAGGAGTAAAATATGTCAAATTTTGATTTTTTAAAACAAAGTAAAATATTTAATAATTTTTCAGAAGCATGTTGTGAAGCAGAAAATGGATTAGGCTTAAATACAATAACATGTAGTATATTATGTAGGAGAGCACTTGAACTAGCTGTTAAATGGTTATACGCAAATGATAACGATTTAAGTATTCCATATAATGATAATTTATCTGCTTTAGTTCATGATATAACTTTTAAAAATATAATAGATGAAAAAATATTAAAACAAATTGAATATATAATAAAATTAGGTAATTTTGCTGTACATAATAATAAGAAAATATCTAGAGAAGAGGCAATATTAGCACTAAGATATTTATATGATTTTATGCAGTGGATTGCATATTGTTATTCAGATAATTTTGTTGAGAAAGAATTTGACGAAAGTATTTTACCAAAACAAACTGTTAATTTATTAGCTGTAAAAGAAAGAAAAAATTTATATGAAGAATTAGAGGCAAAAGATAAAAAATTAGAAGAGACAAGAAAAGAAAACGAAGAACTAAGAAAGAAATTAACAGAAAAAAGAGAATCAAAGAAAGAGAATTATACTTTTGAAGTCAAAGATATTTCAGAATATGAAACAAGGAAAAAATATATTGACTTGGAATTAAGAATTGCAGGTTGGGATTTTGAAGAAAATATTCAGGAAGAATTAAAATTAAAAGGTATGCCTAATAATCAAAATACTGGATATGCAGATTATGTATTATTTGGAAGAAACGGATTGCCTTTAGCTGTTGTGGAAGCTAAAAGGACAAGTGTTGATCCAAAAGTGGGCCAAAATCAAGCTAAATTGTATGCGGATTGTTTGGAAGGAGAATATCATCAAAGACCAGTAATTTATTATACTAATGGATTTGAAATCTATATGTGGGATGATGTAAATTATCCACCTAGAAAAGTAGCAGGGTTTTACACTCAAGATGAACTACAATTGCTAGTAAATAGAAGGACTAATAAACAGAGCTTGGAACATGTTTATATTAATGAAAATATTACAAACAGAGAATATCAATTAGAGGCTGTTAAAAGTGTTTGCGAAACCTTCGAGGAAGGCCATAGAAAAGCGTTATTAGTTATGGCGACTGGAACAGGAAAAACTAGAATAGCTATATCAATAGTGGATGTTTTAGCAGATAAAGAATGGGTAAAGAATGTTCTATTTTTGGCAGATAGAACAGTTTTAGTAAAACAAGCTAAAAATAATTTTGTTAAATTGTTACCAAATATGTCTTGCTGTAATTTGTTGAGTACTGTAGATAATCCGGAAGATTCAAGAATAGTATTCTCTACTTATCAAACAATGATGAAAGCTATAGATAGTACAAAAAATAAATCAGGAAATAAGTTATTTACTCCAGGACATTTTGATTTAATAATAGTAGATGAAGCTCATAGGAGTATTTATAAAAAATATCAAGCGATATTTGATTATTTTGATGGTTTGGTAGTAGGTTTAACTGCAACGCCAAGAAACGATGTGGATAGAAATACATATAGATTTTTTGAAATAGAAAATGATGTGCCAACATATGCATATGAATATGATAGAGCAGTAAAAGAAGGATATTTAGTAGATTATCACACAATAAAAACAACAACAGATTTTATGGATAGAGGAATTAAATATAACGAATTAAGTGATGAAGAGAAAGAAAAATATGAAAATACATTTGCAGAAGATGAAGATAGTATTCCAGAAGAAATAAATGCTGAAGCTATTAATAGTTGGTTATTTAATAGAGATACTATTAAGAAACTTTTAGAACTTTTAATGGAAAAAGGGCTAAAAGTAGAAGGCGGAGATAAATTAGGAAAAACAATTGTATTTGCAAGAAACCATAAGCATGCAGATAAAATTGTAGAGGTGTTTAATGAATTATATCCAAATTATGAACACGGTAAATTTATAGCATTAATAGATAACCAAGTAAAATATAATGATAATTTAATAGAGCATTTTAGCATAAAGGATGATTTCCCTCAAATAGCTGTTTCTGTAGATATGTTAGATACAGGTGTAGATGTACCAGAAATATTAAATTTAGTTTTCTTTAAACCGGTAAAATCAAAAATTAAATTTTGGCAAATGATAGGAAGAGGTACCAGGCTTTGTAAAGATTTATTTGGGCCAGGAAATGATAAAAAAGGATTTTATATTTTTGATTATTGCAAAAATTTTGAATTTTTTTCTGAGAATCCAAAGGGAATAGAAACAAATTCACAAGTAAGTTTAACAGAAAAAATATATGGATATAAATTAGATTTAATTGTTGAACTACAAAATTTAAAATATCAAAATGATGAAAAATTTAAAGAATATAGAGAAAAACTAATAGAAAATTTTATAGAAGAAATAAAAAAGTTGAATAAAGAAAGTTTTTTAGTAAAAGCAAAAGCACATTATATAGAACAATTTTCTAAAAAGGATAACTGGGTATATATTTCTACAATAGATTTAGTAGATATAAAAGATAATTTAATTCCATTATTTATATCATCAGATGAAAATGAACCAGCTAAAAGATTTGATAATTTAATATATCAATTACAAGTTAAAAGAATACGAAATGAGAAAACTACAAAATGTGAAAATGCAATAATAGGAACTATAACTGAATTAGAAAAATTGGGAACTATACCACAAGTAAAAGAAAAACAAGATTTAATATTGAAAGTGTCTGAAACTGACTATTTGAAAGAAGCTGATTTTTGGAATATTGAAGAAATTAGAAAGCAATTAAGAGACTTAATACAGTTTATAGATCCATACAATAGACCTCCTGTATATATTGATTTTGAAGATACATTGCATGATGTTGATGAAACTTATGTAGAAATTAGTAGTGGAAATAATTTTACAAGTTATAGAAAAAAGCTAGAAAAATTTTTGACAAGCAATTTAGAAAATAGCATTATATGGAAAATAAGACATAATATAAGATTAACAGAATTAGAAAAAGAAAATTTACAAAAGATACTATTTGAAGAATTAGGAAGCAATAAAGAATATGCTGAAGCATTTGGAGATACAAATGTAATAAAAGCAGTAAGGAACATTGTTGGATTAGACAAAAGTGTAGCTAGTGATATATTTTATAAATATATAAATGAGAATAGACTTAATATGAAACAAATACAATTTGTAAAATTATTAGTTGACTATGTTGTCAAAAATGGAACAATAGATATGGAAAAATTAACAGAACAACCTTTTAATACGGTTGGACAAGTGTATGAATTATTTGGGAATAATGTAGATTTATTTAAAGAAATTCGAAATGATATTGAAGAAATAAATGATAATGCTGAGAAATTAGCATAAAAGAAAAAGTTACATATAAATTTGGAGGGATTATACATAATTGAAATTTAAATATAGTGATAAAGTATGTTAGCGATTATATAATAAGTGAGGAATAAAAATGAGTGAAATTAATGAAATAATAGAAAAAGAAAATAAATATTATAAGGAAAAGATAAGAAAGTAAAAAATGGAATTTCAAAAACTCTCATTACTAAAGTACTTTTGGGAACAATGGGATGTGTTGCTGCTTATGATAGATTTTTTATTAAAGGTATAAAAGCATATGAAAAGGCATCAGGATGTTTTAATAAAAAATCAATATTAAAATTTGCTAGTTTTTATAATGAAAATTATACAGAGCTAGAAAAAGCAAGAAAAAAATGAAGATTGGTATTATAGAATATCCTCAAATGAAAGTGATTGATATGTGTTTCTGGCAAATAGGATTAGAGTTGGATAAAGAAGAATCAATGAAAAAAGCAAATAAGAAAAAATAAAATTATATTATTAAAGAAATATAAGGTAGTAAAATTAAAAGAATTAAGTACAAAAAATAAATTATAATAAGGAATGAAGTATATGAATGAAAAAGAACTAATATATGAAGGAATAGAAACCGCATTTATTGATTATAAAAATCAATCTAATATCGAATATAAACCACAATTTATTTCCAATGACTATAAAGAAGGAAGAAAAGTTATATCAAGCATAGAAGATGAATTATTGAAATGTGATAAGTTTGATTTTAGTGTTGCCTTTATCACTAATGGAGGAATTGAGCCATTATTACAAACATTAAAATTATTAGAAATCAGAAATATTAAAGGAAGAATTTTAACTACTGATTATTTAGGATTCAGTGATCCAAAAGCGTTAAGGAAATTAGCTCAATTTACGAATATAGAACTAAAAATGTATATGACAAAAAGTGGAGGAGAAGGCTTCCATACAAAAGGTTATATGTTTAAAGATAAGGATATATATAGAATCATTATTGGAAGCTCAAATATGACTCAAAAAGCATTATCGGTTAATAGAGAATGGAATACCAAAATTGTTTCTACAGAACAAGGAGAATATGTAAAAGAGATTATTAGTGAATTTGAAAGATTATGGAAGTCACAATATAGTCTATCTTTTGAAGATTTTATTGACATATATGAATTGAACTATAAAATTATACAGAGACAACGAAAAATATTAAGTTCAAAAAAGATTACTCCAATAGAGGAATATAAATTAAAGCCAAACAAAATGCAGTTGACTTTTATAAGTAATTTAAAGAAAATAGTCGAAAATCATGGGAGAAAAGCTTTGTTAATTTCTGCTACAGGAACAGGTAAAACATATGCTTCAGCATTTGCTGTGAGAGAATTTAATCCACGTAGAGCCTTGTTCTTAGTACATAGAGAGCAAATAGCAAAACAAGCAATTGAAAGTTACAAAAAAATTTTTGGAAATACCAAGACTTTTGGATTACTTTCCGGAAATTCAGAAGAGTTGAATACAGATTATTTGTTTTCTACAATGCAAAAGATGAGCAAAGAAGAAATTTATACAAGATTTGATAGAAGGGAATTTGATATAATTGTTATAGATGAGGCACATAGAATTGGTGCGAATAGTTACCAAAAAATCGTTAAATACTTTGAACCAAAATTATTAATTGGAATGACAGCATCCCCAGAAAGGACAGATGGTTTTGATGTATATAAAGAATTTGATTATAATATAGCATATGAAATCAGATTGCAGCAAGCATTGGAAGAAAACTATTTATGCCCTTTTCATTATTTTGGAATAACAGATATAAAATTTGATGGAGATGAAATCAATGAAGAAACAGAATTAAAGGATTTTAATAGATTGGTTTGTGATGATAGAGTTGATTATATAATAAAACAAATAGAATTTTATGGTTATTCTGGTACAAACGTAAATGGTCTTATATTCTGTAGTTCAAATAAAGAAGCAAGTATATTAAGTGAAAAGTTTAATAAAAGAGGATATTTTACAATTGCTCTTTCAGGTGATGATTCACAAGAAAAAAGAGAAGAAGCAGTTAATAGATTAGTATCTAGAAATGTAGACGAAAAAATAGATTATATTTTTACAGTAGACATTTTTAATGAAGGTGTGGATATTCCAGAAATTAATCAAATAGTAATGTTGAGACCAACGAAATCTCCAATTATTTTTGTACAACAACTAGGAAGAGGGTTAAGAAAAGCTGATGAAAAGGAAGATAAAGAATATGTTGTTATATTAGACTTTATAGGTAACTACAAAAACAACTTTATGATTCCAATAGCATTGTCAGGGGATCGTAGTTATAATAAAGATAATATACGTCGATATGTCTTAGAAGGAGATCGAATTGTTCCGGGTTCTTCAACTATTCATTTTGATGAAATATCTAAAGAAAAAATATTTGAAGCTATTGATAAAGCTAATTTTACAGCTATAAAATTAATAAAAGAAAATTATCAAAATTTAAAATATAAACTTGGACATATCCCATCTTTATTAGATTTTGATAGATATGGAGAAATGGATGTATTAAGAATTTTTGATAATAAAAGTCTGGGTTCTTATTATAAATTTTTGATTAAATACGAAAAAGAATATACGATAAGACTATCTAAAACAGAGGAAAAATTCATAGAATTTATATCAAAAAAATTAGCAAATGGAAAAAGAGTTTATGAATTGGAATTGCTTAAAATAATGTTAACTAATAGAAGTAGATTAATGGGAAAATTTAAAGAAAAGATGCAACATACTTATAATATAAATGTTACAGATATGGAAATAAAAAGTGCTATAAATATATTAACAAATAATTTTGCTACAGGTTCTGGAAGAAGTACTTACAAAGATTGCGTGTTTATGAAAAAAGCTCATAATGATTATTGTAGAACAGAATTATTTGACAGTATGTTGAATAATCAGGATTTTAAGAAAATATATGAAGACTTAATTGACTTTGGAATCAGTAGATATGAACGAGATTACAGCAATAAATACAAAGATACACAATTGGTATTATATCAAAAATATACATATGAAGATGTATGCAGATTGTTGAACTGGAAAAATAATGAGGTCCCAATTAATATAGGAGGATACAAATATGATAAATATACAAAAACATTTCCTGTTTTTATTAACTATGATAAAAACAGTGAAATTAATGACAGTATAAAATATGAAGATCATTTTGAAAGCCAAAATAAATTAATAGCAATATCTAAAAGCGGTAGAAACATTAATTCTGAAGATGTACAAACTTTCTTAAATGCAAAAGAAAAAGAAATAAAAGTTGAATTATTTGTTAGAAAAAATAAAGACGATAAAATATCTAAAGAATTTTATTATTTAGGAAGAATGAATGCAACAGGCAAAGTAAAAGAATTCATTATGCCAAATACAAATAAAACAGCTGTTGAGATAGAATGGATACTAGAAACGCCTGTAAGAGAAGATATATATGAATATCTAATTAATTAAGGAGGAAAACATGAAATCTATTAAAGTAGTTGCAGCAATAATAATAAACAAAGAAAAAGTTTTTGCGACCCAAAGAGGATATGGCGAATTCAAAGACGGATGGGAATTTCCAGGGGGAAAAATTGAAAAAGGAGAAACACCAGAGCAAGCACTAGTAAGAGAAATTCAAGAAGAATTAGAAACGAAAATAAAAGTTAATGAAAAAATTGATACAATAGAATATGATTATCCAAATTTTCATCTTTCAATGGATTGTTTTATTTGTAATATTGTCGAGGGAGATTTGATTTTAAAAGAACATGAAGCTGCTAAATGGTTATCAAAAGATGAACTATATAGTGTAGACTGGTTACCTGCTGATAAAGAATTAATTGAAAAAATAAAAAATTTTTATCTCAAATAAAAAATTATAAAAGAAAAGTATTATAAAACATGTTTACATAAATCTGTATTCTATTTTTTATAATATGCCTGTAATAAATCTAATGAATAATTAAATAAGACTGTAATCAGTCAGAAGGAATGAGTTAAATGATTTTTAAAGGAAACAAAGAATTAAAACAAAAAGATTTTAAAAATGAAAAGGAATTACAAGTGTTTTTTGAGAAAAATATAGAAAATATATTAGGATATAAGTTTATTGATACAGAATTTACAGTTGGCAATTTTAGAATTGATACTTTAGCCTTTGATGATGAAACAAAGTCTTTTAAGATAATTGAATACAAAAATGTAAGAAATCATTCATTAGTTGATCAAGGATATACTTATCTAAAGATGTTGTTAGAAAGAAAAGCAGATTTTGTACTTCAATATAATGTGCAAAATAATGCTTCACTCTCTAAAGAAGACATAGATTGGAGTCAATCAAGAATTATATTTGTATCTCCAATATATACAGAGTATCAATTAAATGCTACAGATTTTAAAAATATTCCTATTGATTTAATAAAAATAACAAGATATGAAGAAGATATAGTAGAAATAGATTTTATTAAGAAAAATAGTAATGTTAAAATTCAAGAAGTTAACATGATCTCAGATACTAAGAATGTAAATAAAGAAATCGTTGTTTATACAGAAGAAGAACATTTAAATAAAGTTTCTAATGATTTAAGAAGCCTGTATGAAAAATTTAAAACAAGAGTATTAGAATTAGATGATATTGATGTAGATCCAAAGAAATTATATATTGCTTTTAAAGGTTCAAGAAATATTTGTGATGTTGAATTTAATAAAAATAGATTAAAAATATATATAAATGTAAGAAAAGGAAATTTAATTGATCCTTTAAAAATAACTAAAGATGTTAGTAATGTCGGTCATTGGGGAAATGGAGATTATTTTACTTTTATAAATAATGAAGATGATATAGATAATGTTATACCTTTGATAAAGCAATCCTTGAAAATAAATAGAAAATAAAAGTGCCTGTCTAAATTATATAGAAAAAAAGTGTGATAGAACCAAAGTGACATCTTTTGATGTAGTATTGGTAGAATTATTTATTAATGATGTTAAAAGAATATTGGGATATTTGAAGAAAATTATAAAAGACTCAAACGAAAAATAAATTCTAGCGTGAAGAAAACTAGAATTTATTTTTCGATTTATCCTAAAAAAACTATTATGATTCAACTAATTGAAAATTTCTTTCAATTACTTTGGCCCAAAAAGAAAAGGACATAATGCTTAGTTTTGTCAAAAAAAGTAGAAAAAAATTTAATATTATGATATATAATATAATAGAAGGTTATAGCAGTTAGAGGTGGAGAAATGACCAATAAAGACTTATTGCTCAAAATAAAAGAAAATGAATGTTATTTAATAGGGCAGATGCCATTAAATGATGAAGAAATTAATTCTATTATGTTATATGCAAAAAATAGAATTACACTTGATGATAAATTTATCAACGAAGAACCGGATTTAGTACTTTCAACAGCTTTAGTGCAAATTGCAATTAATGAATATCAGGATGGGAAGTATTGGGAGTCTTTAAAAAATAAATTTAATATAGATAATATTTCTCCACAAAAGCAAGGTATATTAGGAAGAATCTTTATAAATACTTTAAGAGAATATAAATTATTTGAATTAAAACAAAATATTAATGGAGCTATGAGATATGTAGAAAATATAAAGGCTCATGCTTTTGTAACAAATAATTATATGGAAGGCTTCTTTGATTTCCTTTATGATTATTATGAAAATAATTTATTTAGAGATATTTCTAATGGTGTAGAAGATACTTTGCAGGATTTATCTGATTATATGAGAACTACTATCAGACAAAATTCAGATACTATTTATTCAAATACTAATGGAAAAACAAAAAAAGCATATAAACTATTAAAATCAACAAGAGAAGTAATTGCACAATGTTCTGGAGAAGTACTTTATCAATTATTTTATCCTTCATTAAAAATAATAGATGATAATTTTTATGATGGTGTGTTACCAAAAGATAATAGCAATAGGTTTGCTCAAAATTTTGTTGAATGGTATAGAAAGAAAAAATTAAAATATGAAAATAATAGAATAGTGAATGAAAGAAAGGAATATAGTCATAAACCGTATATAGTGTTTAATACTAACAAATATGTAAGAACTCCTTTTACATTAGTTATTCCTAAAAGAAGATTTAGATCCTCTGAATGTAATGGAAGAGTAAGCTTAAGATTAACTATACATGGCTTTCAAAGACCAATAAAACAATTAGAAGTCAGCAAAAATATGGGAACTTATATTTTAGAAGAGTATAGATTTCCACTAAACTATCCTTTTGATGAAATAAAAATAGAAATGATAGCATTAGATAATTATGAAATGGTAATCCCAGAAAGTAATTATGTTATTTTTAATGAAGATTGTATAAAAGTAAATAGATTTGAAAAAGGCATAAATTATTTATTAGTTAAACCTGAAACTAATGTTAAATTTTCTAACGAAAATATACTTATAGAAGAAGAGACTTCTGATGAGTGGATTCAGTATATGTTAAATATATCGGATGATTCAATATGCTATATAAATAATAAACCTCTTACGATAGTTGGAGAATTTTCAAAGGAACCTATGTTCGAGCAGGAAATAACTTTTTTTGATGTTTATGATGAAAAAGAAAATAAAATTATAGGAACTCGATTACACCCATTAATATCATTTGAGTTAGATAAAAAGAAGATAAGAGGAACAACAATTCAAATTAATTCAAACAATTACTTATTATCTAATCCCAATATTTTACAGTATGATTCAATAATTAATGAAAATCAATTAATAATTTCTGTTGATTTAAATAAAATACTTCCTCAAAGGAATGGATACTATAAAGTTGAATTAAATATATTAGAGGAAAATAATAAATTAATAACAGAATATTTACTGCTAAAAAATGTTTATTTTATTTTTGATAAAAGGAGATATATTAAAGATGAAGAAGCAAAATTGACTTTAAAAACTGATGGTTTGGATATAAAAATAGTAGATAGTGAATGTAAAATTATATATAGTAATGAATATAGAAAGAATTATTATTTTACTTTTAATTTAAATTCTCGATATAGGGTTATTAATGCCATATTAAATTTTGAAAATAAACTATTTTATATAAAAGTGCCAATAAAAATGATGCTCATCGGATTTTCTCAAAATAATTTATACTATGGCAATTTAAATAATATATGGTATAGTAACTTACAACCACTAATGTATATTAAATTACCAGGAGCTAAAAAATTAGGAGTATATAGTAATGAGGATTTTAATAAAGTTGTGTTGGGAGATGAAATAGCAGAAAACTTTTTTAGAGTTAATATATCTTCTTTAATTGAAGATATAAATAATAGCAATAAAAAATATATATGTTTATATATAAAATATGTAGACAATAAGGAAAGATTTCTACAAATATATGTTGTAGAGAAAAGTATCAAAATTAAACCTTACTTTGAATTTGAATTTTATAATGATATTCCATGTTTTAATGTTGAATTTAAAGAAGTAAAAGGGGTAAAAATATTTTATTCAATTAAAGAAGCTGATTCATATAAGGAAATTGTCCATCACAGAGAATTGAAACAAGGTATAAATTATTTACCGGAAATAAAAAGAAATATTTATTATAATATTTATCCTATAATGGAAGAAAATGACGAGTTTGGATTGAATAATAAAATTAAAAGTTTGCCTACAAAAAAACATGAGGGAATAATAAGTTATGTAAAGAATACATTAGCTATGCAGTTAATAGGTAATAAATTTTTTATAAAAGAAATTTTTTTAAAAGAAGATTTCTTAGAAATAAATAGATTATTTAAGTATAAGATAGAAATAATAAATCAACAAAAAGATTATTATTATGGTAAACTTTATGAAGTTGAATATTTTACAAAATTTAACAATCCGGATTTTTTAACACAAATCAGTCAAAGAACCCTAGGAGATGTAAGAATAAGTAATATCAATAAGAATGAATTAAATGAGATTTATTTTACAATGGAGAATTTTTCAAAGTTGGATAATGAATGGTATGAATTATATTATGATAAAGATAGCAAAAGAATTATAGAAAATGATAATTCCATATTAGAGAAAATTACATATAGTAGTGTGATAGTTTTGGAATGTAGTAATACGAAGTATGTTATAAAATTAAAAAAATAAAGGAGATAGAAAATGATTTTTAGACCATCTGAAAGTTCAAAAAAAATAACGGAATTTTATAGACGATACTTATTAACAACATTTAGTACGAATAATGATAAGTACAATGAACAATTAAAAAAAGAATTGAAAAAAAATAAAGCGTTATCTGATGGACCATATATAAGTATGTCAGATCCGTTCAAAAAGGGGAAAAGGATAGTAGATTTAGTAAAAGACGGTATTTTATCAAGGGAATTTTTAAAGTTAAAAGAATTTCATCCAATTGATAGGGAATTATATAAACATCAAGAAGAGGCAATATTGAAATCAGAAGAGGGTAAAAACCTAATCATAACTACTGGAACAGGTTCAGGGAAAACAGAATCTTTTTTGATTCCAGTTATAAATCAATTACTTAAAGAAAAAGAAAATGGTACTTTGGGTCCTGGCGTTCGAACTTTAATAATATATCCAATGAATGCTTTAGTTAATGATCAAATTAGAAGAATTAGAGAAATATTATATGATATGGATGTTGAAGGAGCAATTACATTTGGCAGATTTACAGGAGAAACTAAAGAAAAACAAAAAGAAGCAGAAAAAATATATTCAGACGTTGAAGATCGTAAATATCCATGGAGAAAAAATGAAATAATAAGTCGAGAACAAATGAGAATAACTCCCCCTAATATTTTAATTACAAATTATGCAATGTTGGAATATATTTTATTAAGACCAGGAGATAATATTTTATTAGGGCCTAAGTATGCAAGTAAGTGGAAATATATTGTACTAGATGAAGCGCATTCATATCATGGCGCAAATGGAATAGAAGTTGCTACTTTATTAAAAAGGGTTAAAGCAATGTTAAAAAGAAATGATTTAAAATATATTCTTACTAGTGCAACATTAGGCGATAAAAAGTCTAATAATGAAATAATTAATTTTGCAAAATCTTTATGCGATTCTAATTTTGATGATAGTTCTATTATAAGATCATATATAGAACAAATTAAACCAACAAGAGAATTAATAGAAGTAAATTTTGAAATATATAAAACATTAGCTAAGTTAATAAGAGAAAATGAAACAGAGAAAATTACAGAAGAATTAAATAAGCTAAACTTAAATGGTGAAACAAATGAAAAAAAAATTTTTGATTTAGTTTTACACGATAAATTTTATTATAAAACAAGAAAAATTTTATTTGAAGACATAAAAACATTAGATAAAGTTGCAAATGAACTAAATATACCAGTAGAAGATTTTACAGATTTCATTGCAGTTGCTTCAAATGCAGAAAAAGATAAAGAAAGATTGTTTGAAGCTAAATACCATATGTTTTTAAGAGGGATAGAAGGAATTTTTGTTACTTTAAAGCCATTAGATAAGCTATTTATAAATAAAATGGATGTATACAAAGAAAATCCATATGACGATAGAGATATTGGATATAAGGTTTATGAAATCTCGTTTTGTAATAACTGTAATGCATTATTTATAACAGGGCAAATAGAGGATGGGTATTTGGTTCAAAAATCTAAATCAAATGATGAATGTAATCCAGAAGTTTTTTTATTAAGTGGTGAGTATGATCCTGAAGATGAAGATAATGAAAATGATGATACATATCAAATTTGTTCAAGATGTGGAGAAATAAAAAAAGCATCCTCTGTGAATGGATTACAGTGTGGTCATGGAAGTCAATATATAAATAAACTTATTAAAGTAAAAGCTAAAGGAGAATTGTTGCATATGTGTCCTTGTTGTCATAGCAGTAATAGTAGGACTACAATATTAAGGCCATATTATCTTGGAAATGAGGCTGCGACAGCTGTAATTTCTACAGCTTTATATAATGAACTTCCTAGTACTGAACATCATAAAAAAGTTGAAATTATAAAAGATAAATTTTTTGGAAATTCAACAATTATTAAAGATGAAAAAAAGGAATTATCTAAGCAATTTCTTGCATTTTCTGATGGAAGACAGACTGCAGCTTTTTTTGCCTCATATTTAGAAGGAACATATAAAAATACATTAGTAAAAAGAATTATGTATGAAATATTACAGGAAAAAGAAAACGAGTTTGTTTCTGGAATGTCTCTTGAAAGATTTGTAATGATTTTAGCAAATAAATTTAAAAGATATAATGTTGTACCAAATGCTAGTGAAGATACTATTCTAAAAGAAGCATGGATTCAAATTTTACTTGAAATGTCAAATTATAAGGCAAAAAATTCTTTGTTAAGAAATGGATTTTTAAAGTTTGAAATTGACTTTGATATGCCAGCTATACCAAATTTGAATCTATCTGCTCAGGAAGTAAATGAAATCTTTAAGGAAATGACAATATATTTTATGAAAGAATCTGCTGTTGACACAAAAATGCCTTTTACAGACGTAGAAGTGGGGAGATTTACTTTTTCTGGATTTCAAAAGGGGTATGAATACAAATGTGAAAAAATAGGTAATATAGAGTCATGGGCACCTGAAGAAGATAAATCAAATAAAAGGTTAAAATATTTAAAAAAAATATTAAACAATGATGAGCAAACAGCAAGAGAGTTATTAAAATCAATATGGAACGTATTAGTAGATGATAATAACAAATATATTAAACAAGTAGAATTTAGAAACAATAGAAAACCATATCAATTAAATATAGAAAAAATAAAAGTAAAAAAAGTAGACAAATTGTATATATGTACTGAATGTAAAAATATATCAGCATATAATGTTAAAGGTATATGTGATAATCCTAGATGTAATGGAAAATTGGTTGAATATAATTATAAAGAAAAATTAAAAGATAATCATTATTATAATCTTTATACAAAACTGGATATTTCTCCTATGATTGTTAGAGAACATACAGCGCAACTTTCAAGCGACAAAGCATATGAATATCAAAAGGAATTTAAAGAAGGAAAAATAAATGTTTTAAGTTGTTCTACAACATTTGAAATGGGAGTTGATGTTGGGTCTTTGGAAACTGTACTTATGAGAAATATGCCGCCTTCACCAGCTAATTATGTACAAAGAGCTGGACGTGCAGGTCGTAGTTTAAAATCTGCTGCTTATGCAATTACTTTCTGTCCAAATAGTTCACATGATTTAAACTACTTTAAAAATCCTGTGGAGATGATTGAAGGAAAAATTGTTCCTCCTGTTTTAAATATAAATAATGAAAAAATTGTACTTAGACATGTTTTGGCTTCGGCTTTTTCATTCTTTTGGAAAAATAATCCCAATATGTATATGTATAGCATAGGAAAATTTATAGATAATAATGGCTTTGAAAAGTTAAAAAAATATATTGAGAGTTACCCAGAAGAATTAAAAATATATTTATTGAATGTTGTACCAAAAGATTTGAGGGATAAATTAGGAATAAATTCTTTTAAATGGAAACAAAAACTTTTTGCACCGAATGAAAAGGATGGAATTGCAGATATTGCATTAAATAAATACAAAACTATGCTAGAAGATTTAAATATAGAAAAAGAAAAAAGAAATGCAGAAAATAAGCCAACAGACTGGATAAAAAGATCTATTGACACGCTAAGAGATCAAAGAATAATTGAATTTTTGTCAAAAAATAATATAATACCTAAATATGGATTCCCTGTTGATACTGTTGAATTGCAAGAACCTTCATATAAAAATTCTCATAGTAATGGAATTAATTTGAGCAGAGATTTACTTTCAGCAATCTCAGAATATGCTCCAGAGTCAGAAGTCGTTGCAGATGGAAAATTATATACAAGTAGATATATAAAAAAGATAGCTGGATATGAATGGCCAAAATATTATTACTATGAATGTCCAGAATGTTCAACTTTGACAAGAGTTCCAATTGTAAATACGATTACAGAATGTAGACAATGTGGAAACAAGGTTATGTCTAAGTTAGGACAATATATTATACCAAAATTTGGCTTTGTACTAGACATAGAAGGACCTAAAGAAGTTGGTTTAAATAAACCGGAAAAAACATATAGAGGACAAATATCGTATATAGGTGATGAAAACAATGTAAAATTTAAAGACTATAAAATTGGAGAACAGAGGATATCCATTGGAAATAGTAAAATGGACTCACTTGCAGTTTTAAATAAGACAGACTTTTATATATGTGAAACTTGCGGATATGGTAAAGTTGATAAAAAATTTACAGGAAGTAATGTTGTATATGAACATTTTTCTCCAAGTGGACATAAATGTAAAGGAAAACTATATAAATATAGTTTGGGACATGAATTTCAAACAGATGTTGTTTTCTTAAAGTTTAGAGATATTGAAATGAGACAAAGAGAGAGAGCATGGACAATACTATATTCATTATTAGAAGGATTAAGTCGAACTTTAAATATAGATAGAAAAGAGTTATCTGGTTGTATACAATGGTATCGCGATAATAGTACGCCTATGGGTAATTTTGGTTGTGTATTATTTGATAATACTCCTGGAGGAGCTGGATATGTTAGAAAGCTTGAGAATAATGAAGTATTTATTAAAATGCTTTATTATGGAAAACAAGTGGTAAACAATTGTACATGTGGAGGAGAAGCTAAAGATACAGCATGTTATAGTTGTCTATGTAATTATTATAATCAACGTCAACATGATATGTTAAAGAGAATTTACGCAATAGAATTTTATGATCAATTTTCTATAAATAATGAAATAATTGAAAGTATGCAAGAAATAAAATTAGATAATACAAAATGTGAAAAATCAAATGATGAATATATTCCAGAGGTTAAATTAGAATTCGAAAATCAAGGAATGTATCAAGAATCAAATACCAATAGAGAGATTTGGACTAACCTAATTGAAGATTGCGAAGATGAAGATTTTTTAATTATTGATAAAATTATTAGAAAATCTGAAGCGATGAATATAGAGAAACCTATATATAATGAAG
The DNA here is from genome assembly GCA_944388935.1 of uncultured Clostridia bacterium. GTDB lineage: Bacteria > Bacillota > Clostridia > TANB77 > CAG-508 > Merdicola. Next base: position 17,905 of record CALXKK010000004.1, read on the forward strand.
TAGCAAAAAACACTGAAACAGACGAAGAATTTATGATAAATGAAATATGGAAGCAGAAAAAAGTTATGTTATTTTTATCGAATAATTATGAAGATTATATAAAAGCGAAAAAAACCGGATGGAAATGTTTTTGTACAAAAGAAGAATTTGATGTTAATGAGTTTTTGAAATTGATAGAGGTGTAAATTATGGCTATAATGTACCCAGATAAACCAAAAGAATTTACTGCTAATAGTAAAGAAGATTTAATGTTTGAGGCACTGTCAAAATTGCCCGATACATATTATATTTTTCATTCTTTTAAAATTGTAAATGTAATAGATAATAAAATATATGAAAGTGAAACAGATTTTGTAGTATTTAATCCACAAAAAGGAATTTTATGCATAGAAGCTAAAGCTGGAAATATTAAATATGAAGAAGGAAAATGGAAATATGGTAGCAATATTATAATGAGTCATGATGGACCATTTCATCAAGCGAGCAACAATAAATGGAAACTAAGCATGCTTATGAGAGAAAATGGACTTGAGTATATTTTGAAGAAATGTAAATTATTACATGCTGTTTGGTTTCCTTCCATTCCCAAATCTAAGTTTACGGGAATAAATTTACCTCCAGAGGCAGATTTGAATATTATGTTGACAAGTGAATCAATTAATAATATTGAGGAGGATATTTCTAAAATATTTGATATAAAGTTACCTAATAATGTTGAAACTAATTTAGACTTAAATGAAACAAATTTAATATTAAATAGAATTTTGGCACCACATTTTAATCTTATATCAATTTCGGAAATAAAACTTAATCACAAAAGACAGGTATTTAAAAAAATGTTACATGAACAAGTTGCCCTATTAAATTATTTGGAAGAGCAGAATAATGCAATTATAAATGGAATGGCTGGCACTGGCAAAACAGTTATGGCGCTAGAAAAAGCAAGGAGACATTCAGTTAATAATGAAAAAGTATTATTTCTTTGTTATAATTATTACTTAAAGGAATATTTAAAAAATAATTATGAATATGAAAATGTTGATTTTATGACTATAGATGGATTAGCTTGTAAATTAACAAATTCTTCTAAACCGGATTATGAATCTCTTAATGAAATATTAATTGAAATGTATGATAAAGGAACTTTTCCATATAAGCATGTAATTATAGATGAAGGGCAAGATTTTGGTAAATTTAATATAGAAGAAGAGGAAATCTTAGATTTGTTAAAAGCAAATGTAGTAGATAATGAAAATATAAATGGAACATTTTATCTGTTTTATGATCGAAATCAAATGGTTCAATCATCTAAAATTCCAAACTTTATCTTATATGCGGATTGCAAATTGACTTTATATAGAAACTGTAGGAATACAATTAATATAGCAAGGACGTCATTAAGATTTTTAGGAAACAATAAAAATCCAAAAATGTATGAAGGTGCCTTAATAGGGGAACAAGCAGATATGTATTACGCTACTGATTATGAAGAAGGCGTACATACTTTGAATTATATACTTGATAAGTTAAACGAAGAAAAATATTCCGATATACAAATATTAACTTGTAAAACTGAAGAAACTAGCTTTTTAAAAGATGAATGCATTGATGGAAAATATTTATATAGAGGAAGTAAATATTCATTTACTTCATGTAGAAAATATAAAGGTTTAGAAGCAGAGGCTGTTGTTTTAATAGATTTAGATAATAAATTAATGAGAGAAGAAATTGAGCAGTTATTATATGTAGGATCATCAAGAGCAAAGTATAAACTTAATATTATCGCAAATTTGAATGAAGATGAATGTGGTTTATTACTTGAAAAATATGGATATAGAAAGGGTAAGAACTTTTATAAATCTTTTGCAACATTATTTAATGCAAGATATAAAACTATAGAATAATTCCAATTTTTATGATAAAATTACAAAAAACAAAACGAGGTACAAAAATGACAGAAAAGATAAGACCATTTGTAAAATGGGCAGGAGGAAAAGGAAAATTAATACCACAGCTTAACAATTTTTATCCATACGAATTAAAAAATGGAATAATAGAAAGATACATAGAACCATTTGTAGGTGGAGGAGCTGTATTAATAGATATATTACAAAAATATAACGTAAAAGAAGCATATGCTTTTGATATAAATTTAGATTTAATAAATTCATATAATGTCATAAAAAACAATGTGGAAGAATTAATAACAAATTTACAACAAATAGAAACAAAATTTGCACAAGTAGAACCAGAAAAAAGGCAAGATTATTTTTATCATATAAGGGACATGTATAATAGCTATACTTTAGAGAAAGACGAGCAAAATGCTGAAAGAACAGCTCAATTTATATTTTTAAATAGGACATGTTTTAATGGACTATATAGAGTTAATAAAAGTGGAAAATTTAATGTTCCATTTGGCAAATATAAAAATCCTACAATATGCGATGAAGAAAATTTAAGAAACTTAGCAAAACTAATTAAAAATGTACAATTTTTATATGGAGATTATTCAAAATGTTTGGATTATGTTACGCAAAATACTTTTGTGTATTTTGATCCTCCATATAGACCATTAAATGTGACATCAGGATTTACATCATATACAAAAGAAGATTTTGATGATAATAATCAAAAAGAATTGGGTGAATTTTATAGAAAATTGAATAACAAACATGCAAAATTAATGTTAAGTAATTCAAATCCAAAAAATGTAAATAAAAACGATACTTTTTTTGATAACATATATAAAGGGTTTAATATTAATGAAATATATGCTAGCAGGATGATAAATGCTGATGGGAAAGGAAGAGGAAAGATTTCCGAAATATTAGTAACAAATTATAATGTTAATAATGGTGATTTATAAGATAATGTATACAGGTAGATATTATTTTAACGAAAGTCAATTTAAATTAATTAAAGGAGACACATTTAGAGTTTTAAAAAAGTTTGAAGATAAATCAATAGATACTATATTTGCTGATCCACCATATTTCTTGTCAAACAATGGAATAACATGTAGTGGTGGTAGGATGGTAACAGTTAATAAAGGAAAATGGGATGAAGCTACATCTTTAAAATATAAACATAATTTTAATAAAAAATGGATAAAAGAATGTTATAGAATATTGAAAGATAGTGGAACTATTTGGGTTAGCGGAACATTACATAATATTTATTCTATTGGAATGGCGTTGGAAGAAAATGAATTTAAAATATTAAATAACATAACATGGCAAAAAACAAATCCACCACCAAATTTGGCTTGTAAAACATTTACTCATTCTACAGAGACAATTTTATGGGCTAGAAAAAATATAAAAAAATGCAAATATAAATTTAATTATAAACTAATGAAAGAGATGAACAATGGAAAACAAATGAAGGATGTTTGGACAACAAGCTTAACCAAACCATCAGAGAAAAAATGTGGAAAACATCCCACACAAAAACCATTAGAAATACTAGAGAGAATAATACTGGCATCAACAGATGAAAATGATATAATTTTAGACCCTTTTAGTGGAAGTGGAACAAGTGGAATTGCAGCATACAAATTAGGAAGAAATTTTATTGGAATAGAAAAAGAAAAACCATATTTAGATTTATCAATAAAAAGATATGAAGAATTAAAGGAGAAATTAAATGAGTAGAAATTTTGAAGAGTGGTTGGGAAATTTTAAATTTAGTATTTCAGGATACAAATATTATATTGATTTTGAAAAGGTTTATAGAAATGTAGATAATATAAAAATAGAATTAAATATTTTAAATTCACTTATTGGAAGTAAGAATATAGAAAAAGATTTCGAAAATATATTAAATAAATATCCAGAAACGTTAAAGTGCATACCTATTTTGCTTGCGGTAAGACAGATGGAAATTTATGCTCAGGATGAAGATGGAGCATTTACTTATAATTTTAAAAAGCAAAATTATAGTATAGCACAGTATAAAGTTTTTATGAGAAAAACAGGCTTATTCGATTTGTTAGAAAATCATATAGTAAATAATTTAGTAGATTATTGCTTAGGAGTAGAAACTGGCTTAGATTCAAACGGTAGAAAAAATCGTGGTGGACATCAAATGGAAGACCTTGTTGAATCTTATATAAAGAAGTCAAATGTAAAAGAATATTATAAAGAAATGTACTTAACAGATATCGAAAAGAAATGGAATGTTGATTTATCAGCAATATCCGGAAATGGTACATCAACTAAAAGATTTGACTTTGTTGTAAAAACAGAGAATATGATATATGTAATAGAAACCAACTTTTATGGGGGAAATGGTGGCGGTTCGAAATTAAATGAAACTGCCAGAAGCTATAAAATGATTTCACAGGAAGCTGATATGATAGATGGTGTTACATTTGTATGGTTTACAGATGGGACTGCGTGGAGAAGTGCAAGAAGAAATTTGGAAGAAACATTTAATGTAATGGATAATATATATAATATCAATGATATGGAAAATGGAATAATGAATGAAATATTTAAATAAAGAAAGAGAAGAATTAATAAATGGAGATATTAGAAGGTAGTAAATATAGAAATAACAATACTCAAAAATCTATTATGGATATTAAAATAGATGATAATTATACAATATATGTGTTTCAAGGTAATATATCAAAAAATGATATATTAATAAAATATAGTAAAAATGGAAAAAGAATGAGAACACCAAAGCACATACATTGGGTAATAGATATACTATTAAAAGAACAAAAAAATCATAATGATGTTATTAAGTTTATACAATGTATGCAAAAGTTATGAAATGAAATTATAGGGTTACAAAGTAATGATTTTATTACATTAAGTAATACTATAATAAAATATAAAAATAAGATTGATAAACAAATATCAACTTTAAAATTAGAGGGTGGAGAATATCCAGTTAATTTTGTTTTAATTTTAATGATATTATTAATGCTTCAAGAGAAAACAAATAGACCAGATGCATACTTATTTAAACGAATTCTTGATGAATTATTAAAAGATAATATGGATATTTTTTCAATTGTAAGTACATCAACTTTTAGAGGAAGATAAAAATTAAATGTATAAATAAATTGGGGGCAACTTATAGTAGTTGTCTCTTTTTGTTTTTTAGGAGGGATAATTTGGAATATAAACCAAAACAATTTAAATTAGAGGATACAACAATATGGAAATTTAAAGAAAGGGGTAATTGGGCAACTCACAAAGGTGATTATAGAGGAAATTGTCCACCGCAAGTTCCAAGAAACTTAATTTTAAAATATACAAAAGAAGGTGATATTGTATTAGATACATTCTGTGGAAGCGGAACGACATTAATAGAAACTAAATTATTAAACCGAAAAGGTGTAGGGATAGATGTAAATGTAAAAGCACTAAGAATATCTAAGGAACGATTAAATTTTAAAAGTAACAATTTATACGAACCAAAGTTAATAAAAGCAGATTCAACTAATTTAAGAGGAATAGTTCCAAATAAGTGCATAGATTTTATATTTGCTCATCCACCATATGCTAACATTATTAAATATAGTGATAATATCAAAGAAGATTTATCAAGATTAGATGTAAACGATTTTTTAAATCAAATTAAATTATTTTCAATGGAATGTTTTAGGATCTTAAAGAAAGATAAGTATTGTGCAGTTTTAATAGGAGATATCAGAAAAAATAAAAATATTATTCCATTAGGATTTTATATCATGAATATTTTTAATCAAACAGGTTTCACTTTAAAAGAAATAATTATAAAAGAGCAACATAATTGCAAAAAAACAGATTATTGGAGACAAAATAAAAATAGGGATTTTTATCTGTTAGCTCATGAGTATATATTTGTGTTGAAAAAATAGTAAAAAAAATAGTAAAATAATTTTGAAAAAAGAGATTTAATGATAGGGAGGTGCTTTTTAATGATTTACATTACAGGAGATACTCACAGTGATTTTTCAAGATTTGATGTTGATAAATTTCCTATCCAAGAGGAAATGACTGAAAATGATTATATTATTATATGTGGCGACTTTGGAGGAATATGGAATTACTTAGTAGAAAGTTCATATGAAAAACATTGGTTAGATTGGCTAAATGAAAGAAATTTTACTACATTATTTATAGATGGAAACCACGAAAATTTTACGAGATTATATAAATATCCAGTAGAAGAATGGCATGGAGGTAAAGTACATAAAATAAGAGATTCAGTATTACATTTAATGCGTGGAGAAATATTTGATATAGATAATAAAAGATTTTTTGCATTTGGTGGGGCTAAATCTCATGATATACAAGATGGAATATTAAATTTAGATGAAGAAGAAAAAATATATGCTTATAGGAAAAAAAGAGCTTTTTTCAGAATAAGAGATTTTTCTTGGTGGGATTTAGAATTGCCAACCAAAGAAGAGATGAAAAGAGGAATAAGAAATTTAGAAAAAGTAAATTATAAGGTGGATTATATTATAACCCATTGTTGTCCTACAAGTGTACAAGCCTTACTTAGCGGAGGATTATATAAAAAAGATTATTTAACAGATTATCTACAACAAGTATCAGAAAAATGCATATTTAAGAAATGGTATTTTGGTCATTATCATGATAATAAGCAAATAGATTCAAGATATATATTACTTTATAAGGATATTGTACCATTGGAATATTAAAATATATGTACTATTTTTGATTTGACTCACAAATAAAATATTTTTTTGGATTTGTTTAGAAGAGGAAAATTAAGTGAAGGAATAATAAATAGCATTTATGTGAAAAGTGAAAAAATTGCAAAATGCATGGATTTAATATATAATGTCAACACAGGAAGATATTTGTAAAAAAATACACAAAGAGTCATTTTATGACCAAGACATTTTACAAAAGAATAAAAACTTATAATAAGATAGAATAAATATAAATAAAATTGTGGGTGGAAATAATGAAAGAAGCAATAGAAAAACTAAAAATTATTCCTAAAGATTATAATTTTAAATACAGTAAAACAATTCAAAAATTTAAGAAAGTAATTAAACTTGTTAATATTATGGATGTAAAAATAGAAGATATAAGAAAATATTCTAAAATAGATTATGAAGAAACTTTAAAACTTATAGACGAATTAACTTTTCGTGGTTTTAGTTTTTCGTCAAATAATAAACATACTATACTTCCATCTTTCAAAATTAATGAAAATGAAGGATATTATATTAATGTAAAGGAGAATTTAAACAGATTTAATGATATTAACTATAGTTTTATGGGGTTACCAAATTTAAATAAATTATTTGAAATAGACAATGATTGCTTCTTTAATTATATACAACTAGAATCATTTAAATATTTTAATAAAAATATTGATTTAAATTTACTAAAAAAATATTTTGAAGAATTGGGATTTACATTATTTCCTATAAATAATGCAAAAGACATTAATAACAAAATTATTGTAACCAAAGATTTATATATAAAAAAATTTTTAGAAAGTAAGAATATTACAACCTATGGAGAATTATCTAGACTAAATAAAAATGAGTTATTACTTATTAAATCTACTGGACCAAGAAGAATAGAAAAATTTATAAAAGAATTAGAAGAAAAAACAATAATTATAAAACCGAATAATAATTTTACAGCATCAAAAAAAATTACAGAATTAAAGCTTTCAAAAAAATTTTTAAAATATTGTGCTTCCAATAAATTCATATATTTATTTCAAATTAATAATCTTGATTTTTTAATATTGTTGTTAAAACAAAAGATAACAATGAGTGATATAAAAACATTACTTTCACAAAGTATAAAAAATCAGTCAACAGAAAAAATAAAGGAAGTTAATAGTTTTAACGGTATTATGTCAGAAGTAAAATATAATAAAACAAAAGATATTCTTGTAGATGTGATAAATAATTATAAAATGAAGGATATAAAACAGTTTGATTATAAAATATTCTTTAAATATAGGTTAACATCAGATATTGCGGAAGATATTACTAAAATTTTAGTAGAAAATAATTATATATTTCATAATGAAATATTACCAATTTATCAGTTTAATAAAAAGAAAAAAGTAGTAGATTTCTTCAAAAAAAAATCAGAGCAAAATATACTAGATGAAATGACAAAAGATGGAATTGTTTATATATCAGATTTAGTTGATACTAATTTATTAAAATATGTATTAAATTATGCTGATTCTACTAGGCTCTATGATTTTATAAAAAAAGTTTTTGTTATAAGACAATTAGAGTATTTTGATTTTAAATCTTTAAAGACCATAGATAAAGAAATATACGAGTACTTATTAGACGAAAATATTAACTCTTTAGAAGAAATAGATTTTATGGAATTATTTAAAAAATTTGATAACAAGAAATTTACAAATTTAATTAATCATATAGATAAGAAGTATATGGGTATTAATTTTTCTTTATACATTTATAAGAAATTGTTTGAGTTAAAGCAAAAAGAAGATGTAGAAAATATACTATATCGAACAATTATAAACAATGAAACTTTAGAAAGTATAGGCACAAAAATGGGAGTGACTAAAGAAAGAATTCGCCAAAGAAGGGATAAAGTAAAGGAAACATTTAATGAATATGTGGATTTTTTAGCTAATTATTTAAAAGATAAGTATGCAAATCAAAAATATTTTGATTTAAATTCATTAGATGAAATTTATAAAGATGATGATGCAATTGTTATAGAAGAATTGCTTAAAGACAAAGGTCTGGGTTATATAGAGGAATTAGATGTTTTTGTATTTTATAAGGCTGACCAAATTATAAAGATTTATAATAATATTATGCAGGAATTAGGGGATATATTTGATTATTCAGAACAAATAGAAAATATAGATAATATACTAGAAGAATACGATATTGATTTTTTACCTATAGAATATTTTGAATATTTTCTTAAAATAAATGATTATAAATTAATAAATAATATTTATTGCAAAAAGGATACAAAAGTAGCTTTATTTGATTATACAATGAGAAAATATTATAAAAATAAATTTTACATAGATGATGATTTTATAAGTGGGTTAATTAATAAAATACATAAAATATTCGGGAAAAAATTAGTTTTCTCTGAAAATCCACACAATATAAAATCGATATTATTAAGAGATGAAGATATAATTTTATGTGGTAATAATAGATATATACATATTATAAATGTAAAGCTAAATAAACATTTAATGAAAAATATTAACAAAAGATTACATGATTTATTAGAAGAAAAAGAAAATGTTTTTATAAAAAGTTTATATGAAGAATACAAAGAGGACCTATTAAAAACTACATCAATCGATAATGAAATTTTCTTATATGGGATTATAAGACATTTTTACAAGGAAGAATTCAGTTTTAATAGATTTAATATATCAAAAAATAGCAAAAACCATTATTCTAAAATCGAAAAAATTGAAAAATTCGTACAGAAATTAAATATACCTATAAAAAAAGAAGAATTACAAGAAAAATTTGATTTGTCAAAAGATCTTATAAATAACATTATGGAAATATCAGAAAATTTATATTATTGTGATAAAAATACTAAAATTGCAAATATAAATAATTTGAATTTATCCAAAAAATTAGAAAACAAAATGTTAACTAAAATTAACGAATCAATAAAGAATGGTTTTGTTTCTACACGTAATTTATATAAAAATATGGAATTAGATTTCATAGAGGCAGGAATTTTAGATAGTGATACTTTGTATAATATTTTAAAATTAAAATATAATAAAGATTTTAATTACAAGAAACCATACATAGTTAGATTAGATATTGATATAAATAAATTTGATGAAAATTATGTTAGAGATAAATATTTTGAAAATTATGATTATATATACAGAGATGATTTTGTTAAGTTTATTGATGAAATGCAATATAAAGCTAGTGTAGCTAATAATGTAATAAAGCAACTGCAAGAATATTTTTTTCAAATTGATATAGATACATATATAAAACCTAATAGTTTTAAAGTAACTGGAGAACAGTTAAATGAAATAAGAGAATTTTTAGAGAGAAAATTTGAGAATCAAGCTTTTATTGTTTTAAAAGAAATAGAAGCAGATATGAAAAAATTGCCACAAATTAATAGTTATGAATGGAATCAATATTTTATGAAATCAATTATAAATGAATATTTAAGCGATGATTATATAGAAATATCTAGAGAGGGTATATCTTGGAAATATTATATGCCGATATTTGTAAAAAGAAATACTGAAATAGAAAGTTTGAACGATTTGATTATTGACCTAATACTAAAGAAAAATAGGAAAAGATTTATCGATTTTGATGAATTAAGAAAAATATTAATACAAAATAATTTAATATTTAAGACTATTCCAAGAGATTTTTTTAGAGATGATAGAATTATTTTTGAAAATAATGTTATAAAGATTAAGGAGTAAGCATGAATTTAAGAAATGTTAAAACTAAAATTGTGTATGATAATTCAAAAGATGATATAGAAAGTGATTTATTTATTCCTCTTATGAATGAAACAAAGTATTATTATAGGGGGGTTGGATATTTTTCTTCAAAGTGGATTGAAATAACTTTGGAAGGAATTAATTCAATTATAAAAAATAAAGGTAAGATGTTTTTAATAACATCTCCTAATTTATCAAAAGTTGACTATGAAGCAATTTGTAAAGGAGATTTAGCAAAAAGAAATGAAGTAATATACAAATCTATTATAGATGAATTAAATACTAGTAAGCCAGAAGTATTAACATTACTTTCTTGGTTAATAGCAGATGATATTTTAGAAATTAAATTTGCTATATGTAAGAATAAAATAGGAATGTATCATGATAAATTAGCGATATTTGAAGATGAATCTAATAATACAGTTTGTGTTCATGGTTCAATTAATGATTCTTTAAAAGCTACTTATAATGGGGAGGGCGTTTCCGTATTTAATAATTGGTCAAATGGACAAGAATATTGTATTTATCATAAAACTAGATTTTTAGAATTATGGAATTCAAAAAATTCATTTTATTATATAATAGATATGCCAGAAAAGTTAAAGGAATATTTTGTTGATAATACTTATAAAGAAAAAAGGCCATATGATTTTGAAGATGAAAATAGTAATGGCAAAACTTTAGGAATTGATGATGCACGAAACTATCAACTAGAGGCTATAGAAAAGCTAAAAGAAAATAATTGGAAAGGTATATTCGAAATGGCCACAGGAACTGGAAAAACTTTTACGAGTTTACTTGCTATGAAAGAATATAAAGAAATGAAAAGAAGACAATTTTTAATAATTGTTGTACCTTTTAAACATCTAGTAGAACAATGGAAAAAAGAAACAGAAAAATTTGGTTGGTGTAGTGCAATTAAATGTAAAGGAAATAAGACGTCTTGGATAAATAAATTTATTTCTAAAATAAAAGATTATAATAGTAAATTAATATCAGAAGTATGTATTATTTGCACATATCAAACTGCTTCTAGTGATATATTTATTAATTGGATAGATAAAATTAAAGATAATGTATGTTTAATTGCTGATGAATGTCACTATATGGGTTCAAAAGAATATAGCAATTTAATGATAAAAAAAATTGATACTAGATTAGGCCTGTCTGCTACACCAGAAAGATGGTTTGATGAAGAAGGAACAAAAAAAATAAGGGATTATTTTGGAAAAACAGTATATAGTTATTCTTTAGAAAAAGCAATAAAAAATAATTATTTAACTCCATATAATTATTATCCTGTTGCTGTACGATTAAATGATATTGAACAAGAAGAATATAATATTTTAACAAAAAGAATTAATAAATTGAGTCTTATAAACAAAAATAAAAAAGAAGAAAAAAATGAAGAATATATTAAAGCCTTAATACGAAAAAGAAAAACGATTATAAATAAAGCAAATAATAAATATAAGAAATTAATTGAATTACTAAATACTAAAAACGGAAATGTCTCACATACATTAATATATTGTGCAAAAGGCGAAAATAAGATTGTTACCAAATTGTTATATGAATTAGGATTTAGAGTTCATGATTTTGTATACGAAGTGAGTGACAAAGATAGACAAGATATACTGAATAAATTTGATTCCGGAGAATATCAAATATTAGTAGCGATTAAATGTCTAGATGAAGGAGTGGATGTCCCAAGTACTAAAACATCATATTTCCTTTCTAGTACTACTAATCCAAGAGAGTTTGTGCAAAGAAGAGGAAGAGTTTTAAGAAAAGATGATTCTAAGGACATTGCGGAGATATATGACTTTATAGTTTTTCCTAATGATGAAATAGTGGAAGACATAAGTGTTGGACAAGATATAATTAAGAAAGAATTACCAAGATTTGCTGAATTTACAGAACATGCAAATAATTATTTCGAAGCAAGACATAGAATTTTTAATGAAATAAAGAAATATAACTTAGAGCCTAGAATGGATTTATTGCCATGGGAAATATATAAAAGGAATAAGGAGGAAGAAAACGATAATGAAGAAGATGAATATTAATTTAAAGGAAGAAATTATTAAATATAAGGCTCCAGAAAAAATAAAAGACATAGCTAATAAAATGTTAGAATTAATTCAAGAAGGAAAAAATGAAGAGAATATTAAGACAAATATAGATAGAGAAATAACAAATTTAGTTGTTGAAGAAGGTGAAGATGATGAAGTTAATATCAATAGAAATGAATAACTTTAGGCAATATTATGGAGAAGGAAATATAATAAATTTTAATAAAAATAATTCTAATATTACTGTTATTATTGGTGAAAATGGAGCTGGAAAAACAAGTATATTTAGAGCTATGATATTTGCACTTTTTGGAATTAGCGAATTAGAAGAAGATTCAAAAAATGAAAAAGTTCATTTAGTTAATCTTCATAAGTTAGAAGAGAATATGAATAAAAAAGTAGAAGCTTCAGTAAAAGTTAATTTTGAACACGAAGGTAAAAAATATCTTATTGAAAGAAAAACATATTCACTTATGAAGAACAATAAAGAAGTAATAAGTTCACCTGATACAGATGTATCTTTAAAAATTATAGATGAAAATGGTATTCTTCAAAATAGAGAAATTACAGATAATGATGAAATATTATCAATTTTAGAAAAAATTTTAAATCCAAAATTAAAAGATTTCTTCTTTTTTAATGGTGAAAAAATAGAAGAATTAGCCAAAACAGATGCTAAATCTAGAAAGACAATTAAAGAAGGTATCATCAAACTATTACAAATAGACAATTTGGAATTAGCTATAAAAATATTAGATAAAATGCTAAATGAGCAAATTAGAAAAATAAAGGAATCATCTAGTAGTGATTTAGTAAAAAAATATAATGAAAAAGAAGAAAATGAAAAAGATATAGAAAAATTAAATAATGAAATTGATAGGCAAGAGGACGAAATTGAAACAGCCAAAGAGGAAATTGAAGAGATAACACAAAAAATGAAAAAAAATGAGGGCGTGAAAAAGTATATATCGCAGAAAGAGTATGCTGTAAATTTAAAAAATGAGCATAAAAATAATTTAAGAAGTAAGCAAGAGGAACTAAAAAAACTTTTACAATCATCTATTGGAAACTTAATTATTGAAAAAACAATAATAGATGCTGAATATCATTTAAAAAATGAAAATGAAGAAATTGATATACCAGAAGTGCTTATAGATAAGATACTAAGAGAAAAACAATGTATTTGTGGTAGACATTTTGAAGATGGTTCAGCTACCTTAGAATTATTTAAAAGTTATAAAATTAATCATGTACAATCTCCTAAATTATTTGAAGAATGGAAGAATGCTATAATTTATTCTAAGGCAAAGATTGATGGTAAGAAGCAAGAATTATCTGAAATTTTATCTTCTATAGCAGAAATAAAAGAAAAAATAGACGAACAAACAACAAAAATTGAACGATATACAGAAGAAATTAAGCAATTTAATTTAAGCAGTGAAAGTGAACTTAAAGAATATCAACAAAGTTTAGAAAAATTAGAATCTAAAAAGAAGTCAATTGAAACAGAAAAAACTTTAAATTTATATAAAAAAATATCATTACAGCGTAAGGTAGAAGAAATACAAGAAGATATAAATAGACTAGAAATACTTAGTGAGAAAAACAGGAAAGAAGTGAAGAAAAAACAATATATAGAAAATGTAAAAAATATGTTGGTATCAATCAAAAAAACATATACAGATAAAGTGAAAAAACAATTAGCTGAAGAAATGTTTAAGATTTATAAAAAAATGATTAGTGAAAAAGATAGAGACTTAGTTAGTAAAATAGAAGTTGATGATGAATATAGAATAGATTTGAAAAATTGGCAATCTATTTCTATTTTACAAGACATCTCAGCTGGTCAAAAGCAAATTATTTCTTTAGCATTAATAATAGCATTGTCAAAATTAGCATGTAATGAAAACAATACTATAAATGTTCCTTTATTCATGGATACACCATTTGGAAGAATTTCTGGTGAAAATAGAAAAAATATTATTAATACAATACCTAATGAGATGGAACAATGGATCTTATTAGCAACAGACACCGAATTAACAAAAGACGAAAAGGAATATTTGTATGCAACTAATAAATGGCATAACTTATATGAACTAGAACAAAGTGAAATTGGGAAAACTAAAATTAAAAATATAGATAATATAGAAGGATATTTAATAAAGGGAGATTAGAATATGGAAGGAATGAAAAGATTTAAATTAGAACCAAATTTCTTTATATATAAGAGTAAAAAATATGAAAAAGTTTATGAGACGCTTTTATCTAAAAAAATATTTAATAATATGGCAGAGATATTTACTTTTGCATGTATAATTGGATACAAGAATAATAATAAAGTAAAGATAGCTGAAAGAGGAACAGAAATGAGAAGTGAGCACTTTAAAGAGAAAGAATTGGTACCACTTATGAGCATTATTTTTGAAGAGGCGAAATTTGATAAAGATATTTTTTATGATTATGAACTAATAAAAGCAAAATTTAATGATTTAGAAGAATATGCGGAAGGAGGAATGGAAATTTTGTGCTCAACTGCTTTTGATGGTCATTGGAATGGATTAGTAATTGATGATGAATATAGTGAGTATGAAATTGATTTAGCAAGGTATATATTAGATAATTTAAATGCTGAGACTTCTATTTAGAATAGTAAGAAATAGTGATATAAGATATAAAATTTTCAATTAAATCATCTATCTATATTCTTAAATAGGACATATTTTAATGGATTATATAGAGTAAATAAAAATGGAAAATTTAATGTCCCATTTGGCAAATATAAAAATCCTGCAATATATGATGAGAAAAATTTAAGAAACTTAGCTAAGCTAATAAAAAATGTCAAATTTAAATATGGAGATTATTCAAAATGTTTGATGTTACGCAAAATACTTTTGTGTATTTGGCCCTCCATATAAGACAATTAAATGTGACATCGGAATTTACATCATATACAAAAGAGAATTTTGACGATAATAGTCAAAAGAAGTTGGGGGGATTTTTATAGAAAATTGAATGAAAAAGATACAAAGTTGATGCTAAGCAATTCTAACTCCAAAAATACTAATAAAGATGATACTTTTTTTGATAATATATATCAAGGATTTAATATTAATGAAATATATACTAGTAGAATGATAAATGCTGATGGCAAAGGTAAAGGGAAAATTTCTGAAATATTAGTAACAAATTATAATATTAAAAGTAATGATAATTTATAAGGTAATGTTTACAGGTAAGTATTATTTCAACGAAAATAAATTTAAACTAATTAAAGGAGATATGTTTAGAGCTTAAAAAAATTTGAAGATAAATCAATAGATACAATATTTGCAGATCCACCATATTTTTTATCAAATAATGGAATAACATGTAGTGGTGGAAAGATTGTAATAGTTAATGAAGGAAAATGGGATGAAGCAGATTCTTTAAAGTATAAACATAATTTTAATAAAAAATGGATAAAGGAATGTTATAAAATACTTAAAGATAATGGAACTATTTTGAAAAGTGGAATGTTACATAATATATATTCTATAGGAATGACTCTAGAAGAAAATGAATTTAAGATATTAAAAAATATATAATATAAATGATATGGAAAATGGTATATTAAATGAAATATTTAAATAAAGCATTAATAACAATATTGGTATTTATTCAATTATTATTATATCAACTTTTAGAGGAAGATAAAAATTAAATGTATTAATAAATTATGGGGCAACTTATACTAGTTGTCTCTTTTGGCTTTTTAAGGAGGGATAATATGATTTATAAACCAGATCAATTTAAATTAGAAGAAACAACAATATGATCTTTTAAAGAACAAGGAAGTTGATCTACTCATAAAGGAGACTATAGAGGTAATTGCGCACCACAAGTGTCAAGAAATTTAATTTTAAAATATACAAAAGAATGTGACATCGTATTAGATACATTTTCTAGAAAAAATGTTTAAGAATTATAAAGAAAAATAAGTGATGTGCAGTTTTAATAGGAGATATCAGAAAAAAAAAGAATATTATTCCATTAGTATTTTGTATCATGAATATTTTTATTCAGACGGGTTTCACTTTAAAAGAAATAATTATAAAAGAGCAACATAATTGTAAAAGAACAGATTATTGGCGTCAAAATAAAAATAGGGGTTTTTATTTGCTAGCTCATGAGTATATATTTGTGTTCAAGTCTTAAGATTTTTATATATTTAATTAAAAAATAAATTATTTTATAATATAATATCAATAACAATATGAAATGAAAAAGAAATATAATCAATGCAGTGCATGACCAGTTACTTTGAGAGCCTCGTTATTACATTATATAATTTATTTGGAGTTATACAAAACTAAAAAGTACAAAAAGGCAGTATTATAGTTGTAAGAGAAAGTAATATAGCTTATGCAATGTGATTGAAATTAATTGCGTTAATGGTGAAATGTTTAGAAAGAAAAATAAAGAAGTTTAGAGGGATTAAAATATGGGTAAAAAAGAAAATAAGAAAGATGAAAAGGAAAAGGATGTAATATTAATAAATAAAATGTATACAGGAAGTTATCTTAATGGCAATAAAGGAAATAATATTGGGCATGAAATTATAAATTTTTTCAAAGCCTCAGATGGAAATAACTATATATACATAACGCCTTATGGTAAATTTGATTTAACGTATAAAAATAGAATTAAATATGTTTTATTAACAGATGCAACAATTGGAGGAAAATATAATATAATTGCTAAAGTTGAAGTTGATAATGAAGGATGTTTAATTTATGAAAATTACAGGAATAAAGAAAGTAAACAATTTGAAAATTTTATTTTAAAAGATAGGTTTAAAGATGTACATAAAGAACAAGCTAAAGATAAAAAATATGGTGGAAAATTACTTTATGATGTATACAAAAATAATATTGGAAATGATGAAGCTATTTATGCAACATTTAAGGTTAAAAATGTGATAATGCCAACAAAAACAATTACAGTTAAGATAAATAAGCAAAAAGGAAATGAATGTGCAAAAATACAATTAGATGGAGTGACTTTAGAGAATGGAGAATTTAAAAAAGAAAAAAATGATGATAAAATTCCATTAAATATAGGGGAGAGCAATATTATATATTTACAAGAAGGAAACTTATATAATTTCCTACTAGCTGTAATTAATAATCCAACTTATTGAAAAAAAGAAGATAAAACAAAAAAATAGAAGCTGTAAAGGAACATTTAAACAAGAATTTAGATGATAGATATAAAATTGAATTTAATTTTTTAAATTTGATTCAAAAAGAATATGATGAAAGTATTTTTACAAATATGTTGGCGTTTTATTTTAATACTGAATATAAAAATGATATAATATTAAATTATTTTTTGGATTGGCTAGAAAAAAATGGCAAAATAAAGAATAGCGAAGCTCATATAAAATTTGAAAAAATAGAAGCAGAACACCCAATACAGTTAGAAGATATAGAAAATAAAAATGAAGATACAAAAGATGATAATAACAAAAATAATAAAGATAAAAAATCTAAGCAAACCAAAAGAGGACGAATAGATTTATTTACCAAAAAAGATAAAAATTTTTTAGTAATTGAAAATAAAATAAAATCAAAAATAAATGGAAAAAAAGAGGATGGATATCAGTTAAAATTATATAAAGATAAGTTTTCAAATACGGAAGACAATTTTATAGGACTGATTTTCGTTCCTAATTATAATTATTATAGGATAAAAAGTGAAGAAGGATATGTTAATGTAGAAAAAAAGGATATACTATAATAGAATATAGTGAAATTTATGAATTTTTTGGATGGATTTTTAAAGAAAAAAAAAAAAAACAGATAGAATTTCAAAATCCGTTTGCTGAAAAATATTATATAGATTTTATGAATTCCTTAAAAGTGCATACACTTAAAGCAGAAGATAAAGAAGAATACAAATTTAAAAATGCAATAAAAAATATAGAAAATGATAAAAATGTATATATAGTATATGTATATAGATTTCGCTTCAAAGGAAATTATAAATATTATGTAGGGACAACTAATAATTTTGATAGAAGAGATGAAGAACTTAGTGAAACGAGAGAATTTAAAGATTATAAAGCAGATGAAAATATATTTAAAAGTGAGTATATAAAGGATTTAGAAAAAGCTTTTCACATTGAAGAGTTTTTAGAAGAAGAAATTAATGAGACAATAAATGCAAGGAAACAGGAAAATAAATTAAATTATGATTATTTAGAAAAAAGAGATATTGAAAATATGTTAAAAATTTATAGAGCACACTATGTAATTAATAAGGTATTAAGATAGATATCCAAATGTAAGAAAAATATCAATAATTAAGAACGATAATAGTTTAAGTAAAAAGGAAACTAAACAAGGAGATTAATTATGAAAGAAAATGAAACAAAAGTATGGAGAATAAATATAAAAATAGGAACGAAGAAGTTAGAAGATATGGAAGTTATACAAAAGAAATGTTTACCAAGTGAAAATGAAAAAGAAGGCAAAGGATATATTGCAATAGGTTGGCCAGTTAATACTAGTGAATTAAACAGTAAAAAAGAATATCAAAAAGAGTTAAAAAGTAATAATATTAGTAGTAATTTAGCTGAAAAAATGAAAGAGGAATATCAAAAATTAGCATTAAAAACATATATAAAATATGAACAAACTAATACCAATAAAAAACCAGATGGCAGAATTGGGGTTGTAAATGCAAGCAATAATATATTCAAAATGGCAAAAGGAGATATATGCTTTACAAGATCTAAAGAAAATATATATTATATAGGCAGAGTAATGGATGATTATCCAATATTGGCGGAATATGAAGTAACTGGAATTTTTGCAAAAGAGGCCAGTTGGTTAAGAAAAATTTATTGGTATAAATTAGGAAGAGAAGATGATGTGCCAAGTAATATTGTTGGATGGTTCATGGAAAGAAGAGAACATACAATAACTGTAACCAATGACGAAAATAAAATAAGTTTATCAAAATTGTTAATAAATGAAAAAGAAAATCAAAATTATAATATAAAAAAAATAACAATTAATCAGGATAATTATATCAGTACATTATCTACTCATATGCTGGAAGAATTAGTGTGCTTATATTTACAAGCCAAATTAAATTATTATTTATATATTTCATCTTGGAAAAAAACAACAAAATTATTTGAATACATATTAGTAGAAAAAGATACTCATCAAAAGGCGTATGTTCAAACTAAAGTTGATGAAAAGATAGATTTAACAGATTTTAATACAGAGGAATATAAAGATGCTAAAATTTATGTGCTTTCTGGAGTGGGTTATACAAATGATAAGCATAAACCTAATATAATCAAATTAAGCGAAGATATAAATGAAAATGGACTAGAATACAAAAAAGATTTATATGATTTTTATAAAAATAATATAGATTTATTTGGAAAAGGTATGCAAGTAGAAATGAAGTATTATAAGTTTGAATAGAAAATGCTGTTGTATAAAAAAATACCACCATAAAACCATAAGCACCTTGTGACCAACCTACTTACATTACTACAAAACAAATGATATAAAATATTAAGAAAATATCAAAAATTTGGAGGAAAAACTAAAATACCATGAATAACATATATTTATCAAAATCAAGATATTGCAAAGCAGTACAATGTAAAAAGATAATTTGGCTAAAAAAATATAAAACTGAATGTGCAATACAAAAAGCAAGAGATACTGTATTAGAAAATGGAACAGCAGTTGGACAACTTGCAAAAGGTTTATTTGGAAAATATGAAAATATAGAATTTAATGAAAACCTTAACATTATGATTGAGCAAACTAAAAAATTATTAGCCAATAAGCCGAACATAATAACAGAAGCTTCATTTAATTATGATAATAATTTCTGTAGTGTTGATATATTAAAAAATGATTTAGATGGCGTAGAAATCTATGAAGTTAAAAGCTCTACAGAAATTAGTGATATTTATTTAGATGATGTTTCTTATCAATATTATATATTAAATAGTTTGGGATTTAACATAAAGAAAGCAAGCATAGTATATATTAATAATAAATATGTAAAGCGAGGAGAACTAAAATTAAATAAATTGTTTAATATTGAAGACGTAACTGAAATTGCTAAGTCAAAATTACAAGAAATAAAAAATAATATTTCAGAATTAAATAAATATATGGAAGTCCACAAAGACAATGAACCAAAAGATGATATAGGAATAAAATGCTTTAAACCTTATGAATGTGAATTTTGGGAATATTGCACAAGGAATTTACCTAAGCCAAATGTATTTGATATTAAAGGTGGTATGAATTTGAACAAGAAGTTCGAAAAATATTATGAAGGAAAAGTTTCTTTTAAAGATTTACAAAATGAAAATTTAAATCCTAAATATTTAGAACAGATAAATTTTGAGATAAATGATTTACAACCTAAAATAGATAAAGAAACCATCAAAGATATAATGAAAACCTTGAAGTATCCATTATATTTTTTAGACTATGAAACATATCAAGTAGCAATTCCTGAAATAGATGGAACTAAGCCATATCAACAATTGCCATTTCAGTATTCGTTACATTTTATTAAAAATGAAGGAGCACCAATAGAGCATAAAGAATTTCTAGCAGAGATAGATGATAAAAACTTCATTAAACATTTCGGAGAACAGCTAATAAAAGATATACCAGATAATGGAAGTGTTATTATTTATAATAAAGCTTTTGAACCGGCTAGAAATAGAGAAATTGCAGAAATGTATCCGGAGTTAAAAGATGAACTGAAGAGAATAAATAGCAATATGGTAGATTTTCTAGTGCCATTTAAACAAAGAAAATATTATACAAAAGAAATGCAAGGCTCTGCTTCAATTAAATGTGTGTTACCAGCTTTGTATCCTGATGACCCGGAACTTGATTATCATAACCTACCTGTAGTACATAATGGTGGAGAAGCATCAGAAGCTTTCTTAAATTTAAAAGGAAAATCAAAAGAAAAACAAGAAGAAATCAGGCATGGATTATTGGTATATTGCAAATTAGATACATATGCAATGGTAAAAATATGGATGAAATTTAAAGAAATAATAGATAATAATTAAACAAGGAGACAAGGATGAACAATGAATATCCATCAAATGGAGAAACAATAGATAAAGTATCAAATAAAATTTATTTAGTAGAAGATGAAAATGAGAGATTAAAATATATAAAGAATAACACAAATGGCTTAAAAGGAATTGATATAGAAGAGGTAAAACAGATAGAAACAGATTATTATAATAATGTTTATGTATTGTTAAATAATGGTTATCTATTTGAAAATGGAGAACTAATAGAAGGAGACATAAATAATATTCATTTCCTTGATGGATTAAATATATATGCTTTTACAAATAAAAATCAAATAATACCAATAAATAGAAATAAAGAAGAATGGACGAACTTAGACTATTATTTATATAATGATAATTGCTTATATAAAAAGATAATTGCGGATGTGTTATATATTGTTGCATTAACAAAAGATGGAAGAGTTATCTCAACGAACTCTAATCCATCAGGATTAGGTGTAGTACCAGAAAATTTCCTTAATGTAGATGACATTAAAATAGTAGAAATAGGAGAAGACCTTACAATGCCATTTATAGTAAAAAATAATAAGGAAGTACCATTATATATTTATTAAAGGTTATAAAAAATAGGGCTATAAAATTTAATATACCTTATAAAATATCTTATACAAGGAGTTAGAGTTATGGAAATAGATAAAGAAAAGTTTATAAGAGACATAGAAAAAGATTTAGGAGTAAAAAAATACGAACCTATAGAATATAATGAAAGCTGTGCAGATAATCTTTTTAAAGATATACATTTGGAGAATTTGGGAGATTTTTTTAAAGATTTCTATGATATATTGAGTCAAGAATATAAGGCTAGTGCATTAGATATAGAGAAAACTTGTAAAATTACTAAGGAAGAAGTAAAAAACGGATGCGAAAAAGAAATTAAGATTAAACGAAATTTTTTTGATAAAATCGAAAATAAGATAAAAAATAAAAAGGTAAAAATAAAAGTTAAAATTCCAAAAGAGATAAAAGAAGGACATGCATTACTAGTTTATGGCGAAGGAAATGAAGATGAAAATTTAAATAGAGGAAATTTACTTGTTAAGATAGATATAAAAAAATAGTTGAAAATATATTTTACATAATGTAAATCATGGAGGACAATTTAGAAGATTTATTAAAATGAGTAATAAATTAAGGATTTGGTTTATTCCAGAGCCTTTTATTAATATTGAAAACTTGACCAAAGTAATAAAAAAGACAATTGAATATTTAATAATGTAATGATATACTTTTATTAATTAACCGAGAACACATATGATTTTAGTCATAAGATGAATCATATATGGAGATTACAAAAAAAGAAGTTAAGGAGAACTAAAATGGAACTATACGAGAAAAATGGTAATATACTTTATATACTAAATGTACTAAAAAAATATACAGATGCAGACCACATGCTATCAATATCACAATTACAAGAAAAAATAGAAGACGAATATGGACAAGCAATAGACCCAAGAACCATCAGAAGGAACATCAACCTTTTAAAGGAAAAATTTGAATACGATATAAGCACATATAATGAAAATAAGCAAGGGTATTATATTACAAACAATCCAGAAACAGACTTTGAACCTGGAGAAGTTAGAGCAATAATAGATACGTTTAGTTATTCTTCATTTGTAGAAAAAAATCTAGCAAAGGGAATTATTAAAAAATGTAAAAAGCTACAAAATATTTATGAAAATGAAAAAATAAAAAATTATAGAGTATTTTCTCCAAAAGGAAGAACTACGAATGCAGAGGTAATCAAAAATATAGAAGATATATCAAACAGTATAATGAATAAAAATAAAGTGAAATTTGAATATTGGAAATTTTGTATAGTAGGTGACAAAATAGAAAAGAAAATTGTAAGTGAACCAACTGTTTCTCCATATGCAATTATCTATGATAAGCAGCAATTTTATATGTTGGCGATTAAAGAGGGTAATACTGAATTTTTCCATTACAGATTAGACAGAATAAAAAATCTAAAAGAGTTACAAGATAAAATTACTATCAAAAGGACTGATAAGGATATACAAGAATATGCTAATACATCAGTAGAAGTGTTTAGTGGCGATGAAGTAGAAATAGAAGCAGAATGCCATTATTATATACTAGAAGATGTAATGGAAAAGTTTGGAGAAAACGTTACTGTTAGGCCAATTGACAAAGAACATTTTAGTATGAAATTAAAAGCGAATCCTATAGGTTTTAGGTTATGGGCAATGAGAAACATAGATTTAGTTGATGTTAAAAAGCCGGAAAGCCTTGTAAACAAGTTAAGAGAGATTATAAAGGATGCGGATAAGAGATATAATAAATAAATTAGATAGACTATCAGCATAGATACTTCATAAAGTATAAAACAGAATAACAATGCAATACATGACCAAGCATATTGAAAGCCTCCTTATTACAAATTATAATTTTATAAGATGTAATAAGGAGGAATTTTTATGTTAAAGGAATATGTCTTAGATGCAGAAGATGAAAAAATTATTGATGAACTAGATAATTTATTTGGAGTTATACAAAACAAGGATGTTCTAAAAAATATGGTAATGTTTGCTAAATTAAGACAAGACAATGAAATGCAGTTTGGAAATTATAATATAATCATTAGAAATAATTCTTCTTATAATTTATTAACTGATTATTTAAAGGTATGTGCTAAATTATTTGTAAAAAATAATATTATTCCAAACGATAAAATTTATTATATAGGAGAACAAAAAAGCCAAAAGAAAAATCAAAGAGTAAAAGGTCCATTTGAAGTAGAATTAAATGAACAAGATAGCATTATAGTTATTAGTAAAAATAGAATAGGTTACGTAGATTTTGAAAGGCAAATGCCAAATATAGAAAAACTAATACAAAAATATAAAAATAAAATGTTTGTATTTGAAGATACTGATTTTCGCGAAGGACAAATGGATGCTGAATTAGGAAATATTGTAACATGGAAGATGACAATAGAAAAAATTTCTTTAGAAGATAAATTTATGTATTGCAAAGATATGCTAGATAAAAATAAAATAAAATATAAAAGACAGGATTTACAAGACTTTGCAGATCAACCTTTTTGGCAATTAAAAAATAATATTTTACAATTAATTGTAGAGTGTAAAGCAAATGAGATTGATCGTGTTAATTGCGAAATGTTAAGAAAGAAAAGTGGAAATTCAAAAACAAAACCTGTTAGAAGAAGAACAAAAAAGATTAAAAATCAAACTGCAAAAGATGATTTAGAAGAACTTATAGGACTTGATGGAATAAAAAGCGAAGTAAACAAGATATTAAATTATGTTAAATTAAATAAGTCTAGAGGAAAAATGCCAACTTTACATATGTGTTTTAATGGGAATCCTGGGACAGGTAAGACAAGTGTTGCAAGAGTAATAGGTAAGTTGTTTGAAGAAGAAAAAATTTTACCTGGAAATGGTGAATTTGTAGAAATACATGGAAGAGATTTAGTTGCTAAATATGTTGGATGGACAGCTTCACAAGTGCATGATATTGTTGAAAAAGCTATGGGAGGAGTTCTGTTTATTGATGAAGCTTATAGCTTGGTTTCAGATAGAGCAGGCAGTTTCGAAGATGAAGCAATTGCTACTTTAATTAAGGAGATGGAAGATCATAGAGATGAAATTTGTATTATATTAGCTGGATATACAGATGAAATGAAAGAATTAATTAAACGAAATCCGGGTTTTGAAAGTAGAATACAGTTCACTATTAATTTTCCAGATTATTCATCAGAGGAATTATTAGAGATATTCAATGGATTATGCAAAAAAGAAAAGTATAGGCTGTCTAAAGGAACTTCTGAAATCTTACTACAACATTTTGAAGAAGCAAGACGTGAAAAAAGTTTTGGAAATGGTAGATATGTTAGAAATATTTTTGAGAAGATAAAATTTGAGCAAGCTGATAGGGTAGTTAGGACAGATTCAAAAAATATTAATATGATAACAAAACAAGATATTCAAAATACATTGATGGAACTACAAACGAGTAAACCAGTGAAAAAAGAAAGAAGAGTTATAGGATTTTAGATTAAATTAAGTTAATGTGGAGATGATAAAAATGATAAAATTTGAAGATTTTTTTAAAGTTGAAAGTGGTAAAGTTAAAGTGAAATTTAATATGAATGCAGGAAATAAAAAACTACCAGCATTAGATTTGTTATTAAAAGATGATTATAGATGGATAGAAATGAATAGCTGGAAAACCAAACAAGCTAATAATAATTATGCAGATGCTGAATATGTTTTAGCTTTTGCTCAATATTATCCTTATGGAAGTAATTATTATATGTTTGGTGGACTATATAAAATAGAAAAAATTATGCCAGAAAAATATGACCAGGTTGGATATAATTTAACTTTACAAAATGAATATAAAGAGTATATAAAAAGATTAATAATTAAATTAGATAGACCAGTAGCTAGAGATATTTATAATAAACCATTTGAAACTGTACAAAGAGATTTTAATCCTGAAATTTATGAGTTGACGCCATCAGCTAGACTATCTAATTTTACTGGCTATAATAATGTTTTATTAACTCATAAAGAATTACAAATAATAGCAAAATATGAAGCTCCTGAATGGAAAAATGCTCTAGAGAATGTAAAAGGAGTGTATACAATAACAGACATTTCAAATGGAAAGATATATATAGGTTCTGCAACGGGTGAAAATGGAATATGGCAAAGATGGTGTTCTTATGCAAAAGAATTAACAGGTGGCAATAAAACTTTTATAGAATTGATTAATAATAATGACGAGGAATACATAAAGAATAATTTTACATATTCAATATTAGAAATATTTGATAAAAAAACAAAGGATAGTTATATTTTACAAAGAGAAGAATTTTGGAAGAAAGTCTTCCAGACTGTAAAGTTTGGGATGAATAATTAAAATTTGAATAAAATGAGAAAAGTGTTATTTAAAATAACTTTTAGATAACACTTTTTTTCTATTTCATTCCATCTCTACTTCATCCAAATCCCTTATCGCAGGATTATACAACTGATGACCCTCATAATCGAATCTAGAACCATGGCAAGGGCAATCCCAAGTCTTATCAAGGTTATTCCAACTAAGCAAACAACCTAAGTGAGTACAAATAGGTTTCACAGCAAATATCTTACCATCCTTATCTTTATAAATTCCAACTTTTTCACCATTATATTCAAAAACATGACCAGTATCATTTTCTATATTTTTCAAATCATCTTCAGGCACCTTAAACTTATTTATCACAAGTGAATTTGCAGTTTCTTTTATCATATTGCCAAGTTCTTGATTATTTTTTATAGGATGCAATCTAGTGGAAACAAAAACATTTTCGTATTCATTTTTGCGACCTAAAATCCTGTCTACAATAATATTTGCAGCAACATTAGAAGAGGTCATTCCCCATTTATTAAAACCAGTACCAATGTACATGCCAGGCATAAAGTGCGAGAACTCGCCAATGTAAGGTATCTTATCAAGCGTAATGCAATCTTCAGTGTTCCATTTGTATAAAACTTTGCAATCCGGATAATATTTCTTTACTTCGCCTTCTAAAATTTTATATGCATTTGATAAATCTATTTTGCTGCCTGTTTTATGGTCAGCGCCACCAACTAATAATAACTTTTTGCCTTGAAAATTAGCAAATCTATATGAGAAAGTAGGTTGCTCGGAGTTTATATACATCCCGTCAAATGTTTTGCTTCCAATATCTACAGCGATTACATAAGATGTTGATTGATACATCTTTAAAAAATAATATCCTAAGCGGTCAATAAAAGGATAATGTGATGCTAGTATTACGTATTTTGATTTTACCTTATGTGTTATAGTTGATGTTATAAAATTATCATCTTCTTTTTCTATATTTTGAACCAATGTATCTGTATAAATTTCGCCGGAATTATGAATTATAGCATTTGCTAATCCATAAGCGTATTTTATAGGATTAAATTGAGCCTGATTTGGAAATTTTATTGCTCCCAACACATCAAAAGGTAGAGGAGTTGATGTTACAAATTCACTATTAAATCCGAGTGAATTCACAGCTTCATTTTCTAATTTAATTTTTTCTAATTCATTTTCATTTAAAGTATAAACATAACTATCCTGTCTTTCAAAATTGCAGTCAATATTTTCAGCTTTTATAATATTTGCTATATTTTCTATTGCTTCCTGATTAGCACATAAATATTGTTTAGCTTGCTCCATACCTACAGAATCAATTAAATATTTATATATTAAATTATGCTGGCTAGTTATTTTTGCAGTTGTATGGCCAGAAGTTTTGCTAGCAATATCTGCTTCTTTTTCTAAAATTACAACATTAAGACCTTGCTTTGCTAAGTAATACCCGCAGGTAAGCCCAAAAATGCCAGCGCCTACAATGCAAACGTCAGTAGTTAAGTCATATTCTAAATTTTTAAAATTTTCTTTAGAATTTAAAAATAAATTGTCGTTAAGCCATATAGAATCCATGACAACACGCTCCTTAATTCATTGAATAATGTTTCCATTACCCAAATATACATATTAAAATTATTTGCAAAGATTAATAAATATATTCAAAAATTATAAAACAACATGTAGCAAAAAAATCATAAATTTATTTGAGACATAAACATTTAATAAAAATGTAAAATTTTGTAGAAATTCATAAACTATTATGATATATATAAATATATTAGGATATGCTAGAGACATTAGCTAAAAGCGGGATGCTAAGGAGGATAAAGATATGAAACGTTTTTTGAAAATCTTAGGAATTATTTTAGGAGTTATATTAGCTTTTATTGTGATAAGAGCAATAATAATTACAGTTTTCTAAAGCATAAAAATTAATAGAGATAATTCATATTTAATAAAATATATAAATTTACTTATGAGGGGAGAATTTTTTGATGTTTAAAAGGAATAAGGAGTATAGCGAAAAAGAGCTAAATGAAGGTAAAGAAAGGAAATCAAAGTTGCTTTCTAAATTATTAAAAACAACTAAATCAAAAATTATTTTTATACTAGTATTGGTTATAATAATAGTTTTAATAATATTAGGTTTTAAAGGAATTAATTTTAATGCAAAGGCTGATGTTACATATTTAAATCAACTTCTAGAAAAGTCTAGCGAATTAACAACCGCAAAGTTAAAAATTACTGGAATAGAAAATTATAATGATGAAGGTATAACAATTATAAATAGATCAGACTTCACTATGGTGTATACCGCTACAATTAGTGCAGGAGTAGATTTAAAAGAAGTTAGTATTTCATCTAATGATATTTCAAAGGAAATAGTTGTAACTATGCCAAAAGCAAAAGTTTTTGATTGTCACGTAAATCAGAGCGATATACAATATTTTGACGAAAAATTTGCATTATTTAATGTGGATTCGAAAGAGGATGCTAATAAAGCTTGTGCTTTAGCAGAAGAAGATGGAGTAAAAGAAGCTGAAAATACAGGAATATTAGACTTTGCGGAAACTGAAGCTGAATATGTAATTAAGGATATTCTTACTCCTGCTATTCCAAAAGGATATACAATTAAAATTCAAAAATAAGATAAAATCTTGTATAACGTAAAAGAAAGAACAAATTCTTGCTATGAGTTTGTTCTTTTTTTGCAAAAAAATGAAAGCATCAGTGAAGAAAAAAATAAAACATTGACACTTCCTTGAAATAAATCTTTTTCAGCAAAGGTATGAAAAAAGTATGTTTTGACCTTTACTTTACATAATTGTAACACATTAAAAATGCAAATGTTGTAGAAATTTGTCGAATACATAAAAAAAGTTAAAAAAATGTAGAAATTTAGAAGATTTTATGGTATATTGTTTTTGAAATCAAGTGGAGGAAAAATGAACAGCAAAAGCATAAAAATAATTTTAATAGAACTAAGCATAGTGTTAATATCAATATTATTGCTCAATACAATTGATATAGGTGAGTATATTCCAAATTGCTTTTTCTATGAGGCAACAGGTTTACAATGCCCTTCATGTGGTGGAACAAGATGTGTAGTAAATATGCTACATGGTAATTTTAAAGAAGCATTTCTATTTCATCCAATATTTTTTATTGCAATAGCATATTTAGTACTTGTAAATATAATCTATTTAGTCAATTTGAATAGGAAAAATGGAATTGCTAAATGGATATATCCAAAACCATATTATGCAATAATTTTTGCAATTATTTTAATTATATTTGGAATTGCTAGAAATATTCTTTAAAAACATATTAAAGCGCTACATAATATTTTTTACATAATATACAAAAAGAAAAATAGGAGGGAATTTTTTATGGACGAGAACAAAGAAAACGAAGTAAACAATGTTGAAAGCGAGGTAAATCAAACTACTAATTCTACAAATACTACTACAACAAACGATAGAAAAGGTTTTTCTATTGCAGCATTAGTATTAGGTATAATTGCAATCGTGCTTTGTTGTTTATGGTATGTATCTATACCTTGTGGTATTATAGCATTAGTTCTTGGAATTTTAGGATTAAAATCAAGCAAGAGAGGAATGTCAATCGCAGGAATAGTAACTGGTGTAGTTGGTATGATATTATGTGTTGTATTAATAATATCTGTTGTACTAATGGGCGTTAGTATATTTAAAAACGCTAGTGATACATTAAAACAATCTACTCCATCAACTTATTACAGATATAATTATGATGACTAATAGAAAAAAATTATTGGACCTAAATTGTTGAATTTATAACAATTTAGGTCCTTTTTGGTGTTGACAAAATTATATGGTAAGAATTTTTTTATGAAATCTTTATATATAAAATTAAAAATTGATTGAAAATATAAATTACCTTATAGTATAATTAATTACAATTAAAAAAGGGGTTTTTAATTATGGAAGAAAATAATACAAATAATAACAAAGAAAATATAAAGCCAGGAAAAAGTATCGATTTAAGCAATAATAATTCATCAAATAATACAAAAACTACGAAAAGTGAAACTAGAAAAGCTTTCAGCTTTGTATCTTTAATTTGTGGAATACTATCAATTGTATTTTCATTTTTTGTTGGGATACCAGAGCTATTAGCAATAGTAGCAATAATTATGGGAATACTTGGATTAAAATCAGAAGAGAGACGTGCTTCAATTGTTGGAATTGTTACTGGTATAATCGGGATGATTTTAAATATATTATTTATAATTGGGGTTTTATTTTTCTTCAATGTTTTATTAAATTTCATAAGTGAGTTTAAAAATATAGGTTAAAAATAGATATGTCACAGTAAAATAAAAAAAGTTGTACCAATAAGGCACAGAATGGAGGCTAATATGGGCGAAAAAAATTGTATGGACGAAAAAGTATCAAATGAAATGCAAGAACTACTAAAAAATTACACGAAAGAAAAATCAAATTTAATTCAAATTTTAAATGAAGTTCAAGAAAAATATGGTTATATTCCAAAACAAGCACAAGTTGAAATTTCTAATTATTTATCAATTCCAATGGCAGAAATTTATGGTGTCATTACGTTTTATTCTCGTTTTACTCTAGAACCAAAAGGAAAATATAATATATCAGTTTGTCTAGGCACAGCTTGCTTTGTAAAAGGCTCACAAGCGTTGCTAGATCGTTTAAAGGAAAGATTAAAGATAGAAGAAGGGCAGACTACTCCAGATGGCAAGTTTTCTATTGATGCAACAAGATGTGTTGGCGCATGTGGATTGGCTCCTGTATTTACAGTAAATAACGAGGTTTATGGAAAAGCTACTGTTAAAAAATTGGATGAGGTATTAGATGAATATATGAAAAAAGAGGACTAATTTTTAATGAAACATATAGATATTTAAAGGATTTTGCTAAATTAACGGAAAAATTTAATATAAACCGAAAGGAGAATTATATGAAAACTTTAGAAGAAATTCACCAAATTAGAGAACAAAAAAGAAAAGAGCTTGACTTAAGGGTAAATACAGCAGCAGATACAAGAGAAAAGCATATCTTAGTATGTAGAGGAACGGGTTGTACATCATCTAAGTCACCAGATATTATAGCTAATTTTAGAAAGATTATAGAAGAAAAAGGTATCCAAAATGTTAGAGTTATACAAACAGGATGCTTTGGACTTTGCGCCAAAGGACCTATTGTTATAATTCGACCAGAGGATACCTTTTATGCTATGGTAACTCCAGATGATTGTAGAGAGATTATAGAGAAGCATATAGAAAAAGGTGAGATTGTAGAGAGACTTCTTTGTAAAGATGTTGACAATACAATGGTTAATCGTTTGGATGAGCTTAATTTCTATAAAAAGCAAAAGCGTATCGCTCTTAAAAATTGCGGTATTATTGACCCGGAGCAAATTGACGAGTACATAGCTTTTGATGGATATAAGG
Organism: uncultured Clostridia bacterium; assembly: GCA_944388935.1. GTDB lineage: Bacteria > Bacillota > Clostridia > TANB77 > CAG-508 > Merdicola. The sequence continues at coordinate 49,967 of CALXKK010000004.1, forward strand.
CTCTAGAGCAAGTTCTTACCCAAATGACGCCTGATGAAGTAATTAATGAAGTTAGTGAATCTGGTTTAAGAGGACGTGGAGGTGCTGGATTCCCAACTGGTAGGAAATGGTTATTTACGAAACAAGCTGAAGGTGACCAAAAGTATGTTGTTTGTAATGCAGATGAAGGAGATCCAGGAGCATTTATGGATCGTAGTATTCTAGAAGGTGACCCACATAGTGTGCTAGAAGCTATGGAAATTGCAGGATATAGTATTGGTGCAGATAAGGGATATATTTATGTAAGAGCAGAATATCCAATAGCTGTTCAAAGACTTAGAGTTGCAATTGACCAAGCCAGAGATTATGGTTTACTTGGAAAGAATATTTTTGGTACAGATTTTTCTTTTGATATAGAGATTAGATTAGGAGCTGGTGCTTTTGTTTGTGGTGAGGAGACCGCACTTCTAGAATCTATAGAAGGTAGAAGAGGACAACCACGTGTTAAACCTCCATATCCTGCTAATTCAGGCTTATGGGGAAAACCAACATTAATTAATAATGTTGAAACATATGCAAATATCACAAGAATTATTTTGAATGGTGCTAAATGGTATGCAAGCATTGGAACGGAGAAATCTAAAGGAACTAAAGTTTTTGCTTTGGGCGGAAATGTAAATAACATAGGTTTAGTTGAGGTGCCAATGGGAACTACTTTAAGAGAGATTGTATTTGATATTGGTGGTGGAATTCCTAATGGTAGAGAGTTTAAGGCTGCTCAAACCGGTGGACCTTCTGGTGGATGTATTCCAAAGGAGCATTTGGACACACCAATAGATTACGAGTCTCTTTCTAGTATTGGCTCTATGATGGGTTCTGGTGGGCTTATAGTTATGGACGATTCTAAATGTATGGTTAATATTTCTAAATTTTATTTAGACTTTACAGTTAGTGAAAGTTGCGGTAAATGTACTCCTTGTAGAATTGGTACAAAGAGAATGTTGGAAATTTTGGATAGAATGTGCGAAGGAAAAGCTGATGAGGATGATTTATATAAATTGGAGAAATTGGCTTTAAATATTAAAAAGTCAGCAATATGCGGACTTGGTCAAACTGCTCCAAACCCAGTTTTAAGTACTTTGAAATATTTTAGAGATGAATATATGGAACACATAAAATATAAAAAATGTAGAGCTGGTCAATGCAAAGCTTTGGCTAATATCGAGATTGATCCAGAGAAATGTAAAGGTTGTGGAATTTGCAAGAGAAATTGTCCTGTTAACGCAATTACAGGAGAGCCAAGACAACCACATAAAATTGACCCAGATGTATGTATTAAATGTGGTACTTGTGTTGATAAATGTCCGTTTAAGGCTATAAAAAAATAGTTGCGAATTAACACAGAACTGAGATTGCACATAGAAAAATAAAGCCTAATTAGAAGGGAGAATTAATATGGATGAAAATTTAGTTGCATTAACTATTGACGATAAAGAAGTAAAAGTAAAGCAAGGGACTACTATCTTGCAAGCTGCAAAACAAGCTAATATAGATATTCCTACCTTATGTTTCTTAAAAGATATTAATGAGGTTGGAGATTGTAGAATGTGCATAGTAGAAGTAGATGGAAGAAAAGGTTTTGCGACTTCTTGTATTCAAAAAGTAGAAGAAGGTATGGTTGTACATACGCATTCACCAGCTGTTATGGAAGCTAGAAGAGTTATACTAGATTTAATATTATCAAATCATCATCGTGATTGTTTAACTTGTACTCGTAATGGAAATTGTGAATTGCAAGCATTGGCAATGAAATTTAATGTTCAACATGTGGAATTTGAAGGCGAGATGACGGAGCATAAAATTGATGATAAATCACCTGCAATTGTTAGAGATTTTAACAAGTGTATTTTGTGTAGAAGATGTGTTGCTGCTTGTAAGAATGTTCAACAAATTGGCGCTATTGATTGCATTAATAGAGGTTTTGAATCTTGCATTTCTACAGTTGGAGATAATAGTTTAAATGATGTTAACTGTACTTTTTGTGGTCAATGTATAGAAGCTTGCCCAACAGGAGCGTTAAAAGAAAAAGAATACATTAAAGATGTATGGAGAAATTTAAAAGATCCAGATGTATATACTGTTGTTCAAACAGCTCCGGCTGTTAGAGTTGCATTGGGCGAAGAGTTTGGAATGCCTATTGGAACAAATGTAACAGGTAAAATGGTCTCTGCTCTAAAGAGTTTAGGATTTGATAGAGTATTTGACACAAATACTGGTGCAGATTTAACAATTATGGAAGAAGCAAATGAATTTGTAGAACGTTTTAAAAATCAAGATTGTCTTCCAATGATAACATCTTGTAGTCCAGGCTGGGTAAGGTTTGCAGAGAAAAATTATCCGGATTTATTAGGACATTTGTCAAGCTGTAAATCTCCTCATCAAATGTTTGGAGCAATGGTAAAATCATATTATGCAAAAAAATATAATATTGATCCAAAGAAAATATGTATGGTTTCTGTTATGCCTTGTATTGCTAAAAAATATGAGTGCCAAAGAGAAGAGATGGAAGTTGATGGCGTTCGTGATGTTGATTATGTAATTACAACAAGAGAGTTATCTAGAATGATTAAACAAGCAAATATTGAATTTACACAATTAGAAGATGATGTATTCGATGAGCCAATGGGAGAAGCTACAGGTGCTGGTGCAATATTTGGAACAACTGGTGGTGTTATGGAAGCAGCATTAAGAACTGCAGCAGATACATTGGAAGGAAAGGACTTACCACAATTCGAATACACTGCAGTAAGAGGTGGTAAAGGAAGAAAGGAAACAACAGTAGAGATTGCCGGAAAAAAGATTAAAGCAGTTGTAGTAAGTGGCCTAAGTAATGCTAGAAAAGTAATGGACGAGATAAGAGAAGGCAAAGCAGATTATCAATTTGTAGAAATAATGGCATGTCCAGGAGGATGTGTAATGGGCGGAGGTCAACCTATAAAGAGCTCAAAGATAAGAAGTGAGGTTGATGTAAGAAAATTAAGAGCAGATGCTCTATATACAATAGATGAAAAGAGCGTTATAAGAAAATCGCACGAAAGCCCAGTAATGAAGCAAATGTACGCAGAATTCTTGCAAAAGCCAGGAAGCGAAATAGCACACAAATACTTACATACACATTATACGCCAAAGAAATTGTATGATATTTAGGGATTGGAGGACGGTCCTAAAATCCCTGTTTGAAATTTATCATTGAAATGGAGAGATTTATATGAATACTGAATACGAAATTAGAGTTCTAGAAATTAACAAACAGAAACTTATAGAAAAGCTCGAGAAACTAGGTGCTGAGTTTAAAGGCGACAATGAACAAAGAAGATATGTTTATGATGTGATTCCAAAGGAAGATGGCAAATGGATTAGGTTAAGAACTAATGGTAAAAAAACTACACTTACATATAAAAATGTTGTAGATACTACTATAGATGGAACGAAAGAATTGGAAGTAGAAGTTTCTGATTTCGAAAAAACAAATGAGCTATTAGAAAATATGGGAATAAAAAATAGGGGCTATCAAGAAAATCGAAGAACTCAATATGTTCTAAATGGTGTTGAAATTGATATTGATTCATGGCCTATGATTCCTACATATGTCGAGATTGAAGGCAAGAATGAGGATGAGGTCTTAAAAACGCTAGATTTACTAGAGTTACCAAATGACAAAGTTACAACTTTGGACGTTGATAGTGTTTATAAGAAATATGGAATTAATCTGAAAGATATAAAAGTGTTGAAGTTTTAGAGATAATGGGGCAAGATATATGAATGAACTTGATGTTAATGAAGTAGTAAAATACTTTTTCGAAATAAGCAAAATTCCAAGAATGTCTGGTAAGGAAGAAAAGATAGCAGACTATGTAGAAAATTTTGCGAAGGAGAGAAATTTAAAATATATAAGAGATTCTTACAATAATATAATCATATTTAAAGAATCAACAAATCATAATAAAAACGATGAAAGCATAATGTTGCAATGCCATTTAGATATGGTGTGCCAAAAAGAGGAAGATTCCAATCATGATTTTAGCAAAGATGGTTTGGATGTTTATATTGATGGAGATTTTATTAAAGCTAAAAATACTACACTTGGTGCAGATAATGGAATAGGAATTGCTATAATATTTGCAATATTAAATTCTAATAAGATAAGTCATCCAAGAATAGAAGCTATATTTACAGTACAAGAAGAGACAACTATGGAAGGAGCACAAAAGATAGATGTCAGTGTGTTAAAAAGTAAAAAGATGATATGCTTGGACAATATGAATGAAGATGAATTATGGATTGGATGTGCTGGAGCCAAAATATTTGAATACGATATAGAATGTAATAAACAAGAGAATAATGGAAATTATGCATTAATAAAAATAGGAATAAATGGCTTTAGAGGCGGTTATTCTGGAAAAGATATATCTAAAAATAGAGGAAATCCTATAAAAGAAATGGGAAATTTACTGAACGACTTATATGCAAAATTTAATATTTATTTAAAAAATATTCATGGCGGTAGAAAAGTAAATGTAATACCAAGAGAGTGTTATAGCGAAATATACATTAAAAAAGATGATTTTAATAAAGTAAATCAAGAAATAATGAATTATGATAAATTATTAAAGCAGAAAAATTCAAATGATAATGAAAATATTAGTATTAATGTAGAAAAAATTGAACAAATAGACAATTATAGTTATGACGCCAATACGACTAAAAAAGTTATAAATATCATAAAAGATTTAAAAGATGGCGTGTACTATAAAGACAAATATGGAAATCCACTAGTTTCATTAAACATAGAAAAATAGAAAGTCTTGTTGACAAAATAAAAATTTCTTTTTCTATTAGAACAAATAGAAGCGAAATAGAACAAAAGTTAGAAAAACAATTGGATGATATAGTTAGTAAATATAATATACTAAAAAGTAAAAGCGAATTATCAGGGTATGAGCATATAGAAAGGTCAAAATTTGTAGATACCTGTAAAACGATATATAAACAATATTTTAATAAAGAGCCTAAAGTGATAGATATGCATATATGTTTAGAAGCGGGCTTTTTTGCAAACAAAATACCGGAATTGGATTTTATTGCGATAGCACCAAATATATATGATGCTCATAGTCCAAAAGAAAGATGTTCAATAAGTTTTTTAAAGAGGGTATATAATTATATTGTTTTGATATTAGAGCAAATATAATATATGTAAAAAGACAATGCAAATTAATGCATTGTTTTTTCTTACCATACTGACTACCCATCCTAATAGAAAAAAATAAAAAATAACTATATAATAACAAAGGAAAATTTATGAAAAAATGAAACACACAATTAATAAAGCCTTGCAAAAAATAAACAAATAAAATAAAATTAGCATGTAGCTTAGTTTTAAAAATTTACATAAAATTTGAACTTTTAAGGTCCGTCCCTAAAGTTCATAAAGGAGGAGCGAAAAACCATGGTAATCGACAAAATAAAAAAGGTTAATGGTACCGAAGACGAGAAGCCACACAAAAATACGAAAGCATCAGATATGTTAGTTGGAAAATGGGTTAAATGTGATGCTTGTAAAGAAATTTTGTATAAAGATGATGTACATAAAAATTTAAGTGTATGTCCAAACTGTGGCAAGCACTTTAGAATTTCTGCAAGAAGAAGAATTAAACAAATTATAGACGAGGGAACTTTTGAAGAGACATACGAGAATTTACCAGAAACAGACCCAATTAAATTTGATGGTTACTTAAAGAAAATTGAAGCTTTAAGAGAAAAAACAAAAATTCAGGAAGCAGTTAAAACTGGTTTTGGAGCAATAAATGGTAATAAAGTTGTAATTGCAGTAATGGATAGTAACTTTCTTATGGGTAGTATGGGAAGTGTTGTTGGTGAAAAGATAACACTTGCTATAGAAGATGCAATAAAAGATAAATTACCTTTTGTAATTTTCTGTGTTTCGGGTGGTGCTAGAATGCAAGAAGGAATGGTTTCTTTAATGCAAATGGCTAAAACTTCTGCAGCTATGGCAAAGTTAGATGATGAAGGTTTACTAAGCATTACAGTTTTAACAGACCCAACAACGGGTGGTGTTACAGCAAGCTTCGCAAGTTTAGGAGATATAATTTTAGCAGAGCCAAATGCATTAATAGGATTTGCAGGACCTAGAGTAATAGAGCAAACCATAGGTCAAAAATTGCCAGAAGGTTTCCAAAGATCAGAATTTTTATTAGAACATGGTTTTATAGATAAAATAGTTGAAAGAAAAGATATGAAAAAAACATTAGCACAAATATTAGAGTTGCATAAAAACTAGAAAGGAGATGAAATTAAATGAGTAAAAAATCAGCTTGGGACATAGTTATGCTAGCAAGGGATAGCCAAAGACCAAAAGCAAAAGATTACATAAATTCAATAGTGGATGATTTCATCGAATTTCATGGTGATAGATATTTTGGAGATGACAAATCTATTATTGGAGGAATAGGAAGAATTAATGGAACAGTAGTTACTGTTATAGGTCAGGAAAAAGGTAGTACAACCAAAGAAAAGATGGAAAGAAACTTTGGTATGACTAATCCGGAAGGATATAGAAAAGCATTAAGACTTATGAAACAAGCAGAAAAATTCCATAGACCTGTAATTACTTTCGTAGATACCCCAGGAGCATATCCAGGATTGGGAGCAGAAGAGAGAGGTCAAGGAGAAGCAATAGCAAGAAACTTAATGGAAATGTCAAGATTAAAAACTCCAATTATTGCAATTGTAATTGGTGAAGGTTCAAGCGGTGGAGCTTTAGCAATTTGTGTTGGTGATAGAATTGCAATGCTAGAAAACAGTGTGTATTCAGTATTATCACCAGAAGGTTTTGCAAGTATTCTTTATAAAGATGCAAGTAAAAATAAAGAAGCAGCAGAAAAAATGAAAATCACTGCAAAAGACCTAAAAGAACTAGGAATAATCGACGACATTATAAAAGAATCAGATAATCAAGAAGAAAATTTAGAGTTTGTATCAAAAGAATTAAAAGAATATATTACGAAAACTCTAAAGAAATTAAATAAGTTAAGTACCGAAGATTTATTAAATCTTAGATATGAAAAATATAGAAAAATAGGAAAGATGGAGGAGTAAATTATGTTATTAGAAAACAAGAAAATCGTTTTAATGGGTGTAAGAAACAAATGGAGTATAGCTTGGGGAGCTGCACAATCAGCTCATGAAAATGGTGCACAATTAATTTGTACATATAATCCAAGTGAAGGTTCAGAAAAATTAGCAAAATTATTAGAGGAATTCCCTGGAACAAAATTATATCCATGTGATGCAAGTTCAGATGAAAGTATTAAAGATTGCTTCGCTGCAATAAAAGCTGATTATGGAAAAGTTGATGGAATTTTACACAGTATAGCACATGCTTTTACAGATGATTTAAGAAATGATTTTGTAAATACTTCAAGAGAAGGATATTCTCATGCATGTGATGTTAGTGCATATTCTTTAGTAAAAATAGTTAATGAAGCTGTTAACCAAGATGTATTAAATGAAGGTGCAAGTATAGTTACATATACATATTATGGATCAGAAAAAGCAGTTCCTGGATATAATGTTATGGGTGTAGCTAAAGCAGCATTAGAAGCAAGCGTTCGTTATTTAGCTCAAGATTTAGGTAAAAAAGGTTTAAGAATAAATGCAATTTCTTCAGGACCAATAAAAACTTTATCAGCTAAAGGAATTAAAGACTTTGGTTCTATAAGAAATGTTATAGAAGAAAAAGCTCCAATGCATAAAAATGTTACAATTGAACAAGTTGGAGATGCAACAACATTCTTATTCAGCAATATGTCATCAGCAATTACTGGAGAAGTTATCCATGTTGACAATGGATTCTCAACAGTTGGTGTTTAATACATTAACCACTTTTATAAGAAAAGTGGCTTCGCCACATGTGCACAATTGCTTCACAATTGGCACGTACATAGGTAACTTAACCTTGTTACTCCGGAAAAATCTGGCGATTTTTCCTATGTAATAAAAAAATCCTTTGGACTTTATAGTTCAGGGGATTTTTCTGAATATTTATTGGAGGAAAATAATGGTAAATTTATTCTTTAAAGTTAATGATAAATTTTTGGTACATAAATGTGAAAATGAAGAGGCAGAAAAATATGGAGATTTCTTAAATTATCCCAAAAGTCACATGGAAATATGGGAGGAGTTTTATGCTAAAAAATATCATGTAGATTTTGATTTTTTTCCAAGAGGTAGAGTAGTTTACAATGTAAACGAAAAATGTTATTACATTTATCACGACAAATGTATAACAGACCTAACAGAAATTTTAGAAGATTACAAAAGCGAGAAATATAAAATTTGCACGGATTATCATTATCAATGTCACAAATGTAATAAAAATTATGTGATTTAAGCGAAGAAGCAATGTGACTGGTAGAAAGGATTGGTTTATTATGAATATAAAAATAACAAAAAATATAGAAGAAGCAAACTGTATAACTCATAGTGGTATATTTCACTGTGATGAAGTTTTTTCTACAGTATTATTTTCAAAGATTTTACCAAAAGTTATAGTTTGCAGAACGCCAGAAGTAGAACAGGTTAGAGACAACCAATATGTTTATGATATAGGCGGAGGAGAGCTAGACCATCATCAATTTGGTGGAAATGGAGAAAGAGAAAATGGAGTAAAATATTCATCTTGTGGACTTGTTTGGCGCAAATTTGGAAAAGATGTAATAAAAAAATATACTGACGAAAAGATTGAGGAAGTTTGGAAAAAGTTAGATAAAGATTTAGTGCAATACATTGATGCTGGGGACAATGGACAAATTCCAACTATCGATTTAGATTATAAATTAGTACAATTAGCAGGAATAATATCAGCATTTAATCCAAATTGGGATGAAGAAGTAGATCCTGACGATAAGTTTATAGAGGCAGTAAAATTTGCAAATGTAGTTTTTGAAAATTCAATAAAAAGTACAATTTCTAAAGTAAAAGCGAAAGAAGAAGTAGAATTAGCCATTAATAATTCGAAAGATGGGATTATGGTTTTGAATAAATATTTACCTTGGAAAGAAACTTTATTAGAATCAGATAATGAAAAGGCAAAATTAATAAATTTTGCAGTATTTCCTTCTAATAGGGGTGGATATAATGTTTATACTGTTCCTGTTCAAGTGGGGTCATTTGAAAGCAGGAAATTATTACCAGAAGAATGGGCAGGATTAAGAGATGAAGAATTACAAAAAGTAACAAACGTAAAAACTGCAAGTTTTTGTCATAACAAGCGATTTATATGTGTAGCAGGAACAAAGGAAGATGCTTTAAAATTGGCTAAAATGGCGAATAATTAATTTTCTTAATATAATATTGACATTATATTTGCTTAATGATATTATTATAAATGTAAAAATTTGTTAAACAAATGATAAACCTAAAATGATATGTATATTTTTACATATAGATATATTTATTTTTAGGGGAGGTGAAAATTTATTATTATATCATATTTTCAATTTTATTATAAGAGAAAGAAAATATAAGTGAAAAATTAAAAAATGCAAAAGAAAATTTAATAAAAAAGGAGAATTAAAAAATGAAAAACACAAAGAAATTATTAATTGCTTTATTAGCAGTGGTTGTAGCATTAATCGTAATGCCAAATGTTAGCAAAGCAGCTACAGTAGAAGTAAATGATGAAACATCTCTAAGAGAAGCTATAGCAACAGCTCAATCTGGAGATACAATTTCATTAGCTGCTGATATAACAGTATCAGGACCTATAGTTGTTGAAAAAGAACTTACAATTAATGGAAATGGACATACTGTAACAGGTTCAGATAGTTGGACATCTACTTCAGGAAATCAAACTATGTTTGCAGCACAATTATCTGGGGCTCACCTTACATTAAATAATATAAAATTAAATAAAGGACCAAAATATGGTGTACAAACATATAATGGTGCATATGTAGCATTAAATAATGTTACTATTTCAGACTTCAATTATGGTGGAGTTCTTGTAAATGGTGGAACTCTTTATGTACAATATCTTACTTTAGGACAAAATGGAGCAACTTATAATGGAATAGAAATAGATAGAGGTGTTAATGTAACATCAGAACCTACAATTATAATGAATGGAACATTAAGTTCTACATCTAAAAAAGATGTTGTTTATGTAGCTGAAAATGCTGGAACAGTAAAAATAGAAAACAAATCTATGACAAATAATCAAATTGTTGTATCAGGAGATCAATTAATGGTAACAGATAGAAATAATAGTGTTTTATCTGTATCATCAATACCTGACAGTGCAACAGTTACAGCTGGAGCAGTAAAAGCTGTTTTAACAGTAGTTTATGATGGAAATTCTAAAGATATTTTAGTTAATTTAGGAAACACCGTTACAGCTGACTATATTGAATCACAATTAGGACTAGCAAAAGGATATACAGTAGAAGGATTCTATACAGATAAAGATTATACAAGCAAATTTGATTTTTCAAAAGCTATAAGTGCAGACACAACATTATATGCAAAAGTTACTGAAGAACAAAAACAAGCAGAAAATACAACAACAGAAAATGTTGTTGAAACAGAAGAAAATGAAGGAGAAAAAGATGAAACACCAAAAACAGGTGTAGCTAACTATGTTGGAATTGCTGCTTTAATAATTGTAGCTTCTGTAGCAACAATATATTTTATTAGAAAAAATAGAATATAATATTTTTATATTATAATAATTTAAGGGATAGACATATCTTTTGTCTATCCTTGTAAATTTATTTTATGGAGATAGACGATGGCAAGACATGTAAACCCTAAGCATTTAAAACAAACAACAAAAAAACAAAGGAATTTAATTTACATATTTTTTACAATATTGATTATTGTATGTGTAGTATATCTTATATTTTTTATTAAAAATAAAAATGCTGGTATTCAAGAAAGTAGTGCTTTAAGTAATGTTACAATAGATGAAAGTAAAGTTAATGATACAACTACAGAGAGAATGCTACAAGTTCAAGAATTACAAAAAGAAAATCCAGACATAGTTGGTTGGATAGAAATTGTAGGAACAAAAATAAATTATCCTGTATTGCAAGGTACCGACAATGATTATTATATGACTCATAATTATAAAAAAGAAGAAGCAAAAGATGGTTCTATCTTCTTAGATAAAGATTATAATTGGGATATTCCAAGTAGCAATTTATTAATGTATGGACATAATATGGGTGATGGAGAGATGTTCCAAGATCTTCTAAAATACGAAAATGAAGATTTTTATAATGAGCATCCTACTATAAGATTTACTACAGCAAGTGAAGATGCAGAATACGAAATTATTTCAGCTTTTAAATCTAGAGTATATTATAAATCAGAAAAAAATGTATTCAGATATTATTATTTTATAAATGCCAATAATGAAGATGAATATAATGAATTCGTTAATAATGCAAAAGAAGCATCACTTTATGATACTGGAAAAACAGCACAATATGGAGACCAACTAATGACTTTATCTACATGTTCATATCACACAGAAGATGGAAGATTTGCTGTTGTTGCAAGAAAGAAATAAAATGAAAAAAAGTACTTGACAACAAAAGTTTAATTGTGCTATTATAATTGTTGTTAGCAGTAATGCGGATGTGGCGAAACTGGCAGACGCGCTGGTCTTAGGAACCAGTGCCTATGGCGTGGAGGTTCGAGTCCTCTCATCCGCACCATAGCAAGCAAAGAGAGATTATTAAATCTCTCTATTTTTTTGCTTTAATGCAAAAGTAAAATATAAATAAATATGATATTTCAAACTTGCAAACATTTATTATAAATGATATATATTAATCATAATTATTTGAAACCATATTGAAGCTTTATATATTATTTCACAAGGTTCCAATGATGAAAATATAAAGAAAGAAGGTTTTTTAATGGACAATGAAGCAGTAATTAACAAAAGAGTAAGGGATTTTTCAAAGGGTATTGATATTATGCAAACAATATTAATTTTCCTTATAGCTCTATTAGTACCAACATTTTTAGGAGGACTTCTAAGCAAAATTTTTGGAACAACAAGTGTTATATCTACGAATTCACAACTTATAGTTGGAACAATTGTAAATGCAGCATTAGTAACATCAGCAATTAATTTAAAAGGATGGGCAAAAATTCTAGGAGTAGTTACAATGCCTAGTATATCTACAATATTGAGTGGATATGTATTTGGAACAGCTTCTGTATATATGGTGTATATGATACCAGCAATCTGGCTTGGTAATTTTGCATTAATTTATTCATACAAATTATTAATGCTAGGTAAAAATAAACATTATTTTCTAGCTGGTGTAGTAGGAATAGTTGTAAAAGTTGCAATTATTTTTGCATTATTTAATATAATTAATTTATTTGGTGTTTTCCCAGAAAAATTGATAGAAAACTTAAGAAATGCAATGGGATTAACTCAACTTATAACAGCTACATTAGGAGTAATAGTAGCATTTGTAATATATAAATTAGAGAAAAAATAGTATTGCCTAAAGGAAATGATAACATGTCAAAAATATTGATTGTGGAAGATGATAAAAAGTTAAGAGAAGAGTTAAAGATTTTTCTAGAAAAACATGGATACGAGGTAATAATCCTAGAAAAATTTGATAATACAATTGAATATATTTTAAAATCTAAAGCAGATTTAGTTTTATTGGATATAAATTTACCAAATATGGATGGAGAGTATGTATGCAAAGAAATAAGAAAAGTTTCTGATGTCCCTATAATGATTGTAACTAGTAGGGATAATGAATTGGACGAACTTTTAAGTATAAACAATGGTGCAGACCAATATATTACAAAACCATATAATATCCAAATCTTGCTTGCAAAAATAGAAAGATTATTAAAGAGAAGCAAAGATAGTCAAACTAATCAAAATAAAATAGATTGTGGAGATTTCGTTTTGAATATTTCTAAAGGAACAATAGAAAGAGAGGATAAGGTTTTAGAGCTTACAAAAAATGAATTGAAGATTCTTCATTTCCTTGTCTTAAATAAAGGAGCAATTGTTTCTAGAAATGACATAATGGACTATTTATGGGATAGCGAAAGTTTTGTTGACGATAATACTCTTACTGTTAATATGAAAAGATTAAGAACAAAATTAGATGAAATTGGTTTAAACGATGTAATAGAGACAAAAAGAGGATTGGGGTATATATTAAAATGAAATTTAAAAGCTATTTAAAAGATAAAATATTATATATTGTATTGCTAATAGTTGCAATTGCAACTATAGAAATTTTTCTAATTCCATACGAGATCCCTATATATATAAAGATATATGTTGCAGTAGCTATAATAATATCTTTTCTAATAGCATTTTTAGTAGAATATTATTCTAAGAAGAACTATTATGAGACTATAAAAAGCAGAGTAAAGGAATTACAGGAAGGATATTTAATTACAGAGGTTTTGCCTCAATCAAATTTCTTAGAAGCTAAAATACTAGAAGAGCTTATTAGAGATATAGGAAAATCTATGTTAGAAAATGTAAATAAATATAAGTATTTACAGGAAGACTATAAAGAGTACATAGAATTATGGATTCATGAAATAAAAATACCAATAGCTACAAGTAAAATGATTGTAGAGAATAACAAAAATGAAATTACAGAAAGCATTGATGAAGAATTAGATAAAATAGAGAATTACACTGAGCAAGCACTATTCTATGCAAGAAGTAATGCTGTTGAGAAAGATTATATTATACGAGAAATAAATTTAAAGGAAATAGTAAATGCAAGTATATTAAAAAATAAAATGCAATTAATACAAAATAAAATATCAATTACCACAGAAAATATAGATAAAACAGTATATACAGATAGTAAATGGTGTATTTTTATAATAAATCAGATAATTCAAAATTCAATAAAATATTCAAAAGAACAGAATAAAAAAATAGAAATATTTGCAGAAGAAAAGAAAGAGAAAATCATTTTAAATATAAAGGATAACGGAATCGGAATAAAGAAAGGTGAAATTACAAGAGTTTTTGAAAAAGGTTTTACTGGAGTAAATGGAAGACTAAACGGTAAAAAGTCAACTGGAATAGGATTATATTTATGTAAGAAATTATGTAACAAACTAGGAATAGGACTAGAACTAAATTCAGAAGAAAATGTAGGAACTGAAGTAAAATTAATATTTCCAGTAGGAAGCTATAATAAATTTAAATAAACGAAGCAGGTGGCACTAACAATCAAAAGATTATTGTGCCACCTGTTTTACCGAGCAAAGCCAAAATTCTAGCCTAGCTGATGTTTAATCCAGGTCCGTATCTCCGGAATACTGGAATTGTACAGGGGGTCTCTGGACTTCCTAAACGAGACAGAGAGCTCGCCGTCTGAATTAAAATCAACGAGGCGTCGCAAGACCTCTCCCTTATGAAGTGTGCCTTGGTAGTGACCATCGTGTAAACCCTCATCCTCCAAGCCAATAAACTGTGTAGCTTTCTCGCTCGGATCGATGAAGAAGTTTACAGGTGTTAGCAGACTACCATAAGCATTGTGTTCGTTGTACCTGAAGGTAAAACCTTCATCAAAGAAGCGTTGTTCATAAGAGAACAAGCAAACTCTGACTTCGTGCCAACCATCTTTATGTTCAATGAAGGCAGCACTGCTTTTGTATTGGTCAATCCTGAAATACAGGTATTTATCCATGAAGTGCTTACAGGGACGAACACTGAAACTGAATTCGTTATCGAAGAAGCAATCAAGCTCCGAAATAATCGAAAACAGTTCATCTGCCATTAACTCATTCATTTGTTGCTCCAATTTTGTTGCGTTTGTGTCCTACGAATGTAATTAATCTATAAATACCTCCTATACAAATCTGTTCAACTTACAAATGTATGTCAATTATAGCACTTTATTTATATATTATCAAATCTTACAAAATTGTAAGATTTATGTAAGAAAAAACAATTGTATAGAAATAAAAAGCTAGTATAATAAAATTAAGAAATTTGAAAGGAGCTTAAAGATGGAAAGAGTTTTAGAGGTTAAGAATATCGAAAAATATTATGGGAATAAATCAAATTTAACCAAAGCAATAGATAATATTAGCTTTAATATTGAAAAGGGTGAATTTGTTGGAATAATGGGAGCATCAGGCTCTGGAAAAACCACGCTTTTAAATTGTATTTCTACAATAGACAGGGTAACAGCAGGTAAAATAATAATAAATAATCAAGATATTACTAAGCTAAAAGGAAATCAATTAAATAAATTTAGAAGAGAGGAATTAGGATTCATATTTCAAGATTTTAATTTGCTAGACACATTAACCGCATTCGAAAATATTGCATTAGCACTTACAATACAAAGAGTAAAGCCAAAGCAAATAGAAGAAAGAGTAAATGAAATTGCTAAGAAATTAGACATTACAGATATTTTAAATAAATATCCATATCAAATATCTGGAGGTCAAAAGCAAAGAGTTGCATCTGCAAGAGCAATAATAACAAATCCAAAGCTAATATTAGCAGATGAGCCAACAGGAGCTTTGGATAGTAAATCTGCAAGGCAGTTGTTAGAGAGCTTTGAGGATTTAAATAAAAAATTAAATGCTACGATTTTGATGGTTACGCACGATTCGTTTACCGCTAGCTATGCAAATAGAATTTTATTTATTAAAGATGGAAAAATTTTCAATGAACTTGTAAAGGGAGAAGACACAAGAAAACAATTCTTCGAAAAGATAATAGAAGTTCAAACCTTATTAGGAGGTGAACTTGGAGATGTTATTTAAACTTGCATTAAAAAATATGAGAAAAACAATTAAGGATTTTGCAATTTACTTTTTAACATTAGTACTTGGTGTTGCAATATTTTATATGTTTAATTCTCTAGATAGCCAGGAAGCAATGTTTCAAGTTTCAAACTCTACAAGAGAAATGATAAAATTAATGATAACTATGTTAGGTTTTGTTTCTGTTTTTGTTGCAATAATATTGGGACTTTTAATTGTGTATGCAAATAATTTCTTGATAAACAGAAGAAAAAAAGAATTTGGAACATATATGTTACTTGGAATGGGAAAAGGTCAAATTTCTAGAATTTTATTATTTGAAACTATATTAGTAGGGTTAATATCTTTAATTGTAGGATTGATAATAGGAATTTTTGCTTCACAATTTATGTCTATACTGGTAGGTAAATTGTTTGCAGCAGATATGAGTAAATTTGAATTTGTATTTTCTAAAGATGCTTGTATTAAGACTTGTATATATTTTGCAGTAATGTATGTAGCAGTAATGATATTTAATACATTTACAATTTCAAGATATAAATTGATTAATTTGCTAAATGCTTCTAAGAAAAATGAACAAATAAAAATTAAAAACTTATGGGTATGTATAATTGTATTTATTTTGGGAGCAGTTATGCTTGGTTATGCTTATTACAAAGTAACTGGAGGAATTTCAGAATTGTCTACCGAAGAGAAAATGATTCCAATTATATTAATAGGTATTGTTAGCACAATATTGATATTTTGGTCAGTATCTGGCTTTATATTAAAACTTGTTCAACTAAAGAAAAATATATATTTTAAAGATGTAAATATGTTTGTGTTAAGACAACTACATAATAAGATAAATACAACAGTTGTAAGCATGTCTGTCATATGTTTAATGTTGTTTATGACAATAACAATACTTTCCTCATCTTTATCATTAAATAATACAATGAGAAGAGACCTGGAAAAAATGACTCCGGTAGATTTGAATCTATATAAAACAGCTAATTTGCCAGAAACAGAGAAATTTTCTAAAGCACAAATTGAAGATTCTAAAAAAACTATGATTCAAACCTTGGAAGAAAATGGCTTTGATATGAATAAACTTAAAGATGTTATTGAAATTCCAATTTATGCAACAAATGAGCTAACTTGGAGGGATACTTTAAAACCTGTATTTGAAGAAATACAAGCACAAAATCCAACACTTTTATATGATACAGCTGAGGAAATAGTAAAAGTTTCTGATTACAATAAAATTGCTAAGTTATATGGAGAGAAAGAGTATAGTTTAAATGATGATGAATATATAATTTTATGTAATTTTGATAATATGACATCAATTAGAAATAAAGCAATTAAAGCAGGTAGTACAATAAATATAAAAGGTAAAGAATATAAATCAAAATATGATGAGTGTCAAGAAGGATATATAGAAATGGCAGCTAGCAAAATAAACACGGGAATAATTTTAGTACCGGATAGTTGCGATTTAACTGAAGATATGAAAGAAGAAGCATTTTTAGCTGCAAATTATAATGCAAATACAAAAGAGGAAAAAGAAGAAATAGAGAAAATATTTACAGGTGAAAACAATTCTGAATTCTATAATAATTTGGAAGAAAAAGATATATCAATAGATGGTATGACAAAAATATCACTTATAGAATCTAGTTCAGGTGTTGCAACAATAGTATTGTTTATCTCAATATATTTAGGTATAATATTCTTGATAGCAAGTTCAGCAATACTTGCATTAAAACAATTAACAGAAAGCTCAGATAATAAGCAAAGATATACTATTTTAAGAAAAATAGGTGCAGACGAAAAAATGATAAATGGAGCATTATTCAAGCAAATAGGAATATTTTTCTTAATGCCTTTAATATTAGCGATAATACATTCAATATTTGGAATACAATTTGTTATGACAATGATGAGTGTATTAGCGGACGCAAAAGAATTATTACCATCAGTAATAGCAACAGTAATAATATTAGGCGTAGTTTATGGCGCATATTTCTTAGCAACATATTTAGGTAGCAAAAACATAATAAAGGAAGAGGAATAACAGAAATTTGAGGCTGTTCGTAAAATTACTTTTATGGAAAAATAGTAATATCTAACTCAATTTCTGATAAGAAAGAAGGTGGCAATGATGAAAAAAATAATACTTGTAATATTACTTATATTATTAAGCTTTGGAGCTATTTTTGTAAGCAAAGGCTATGATATGTACAAAGAAGCAATAGAAGAAACTCCTCTAGAAAAAAAGGTTGAAGAAATACAATCAAAAAAGAATTATACTAAACTTTCAGAATTGCCACAAACATATATAAATGCTGTGATTTCTGTAGAAGACCATAGGTTTTACAAGCATCATGGAATAGATGTAATTGCAATTGGACGAGCTATTATAAATGATATTAAAGCAAGAGACTTAGTAGAAGGTGGAAGTACAATAACTCAGCAGATTGCAAAAAATGAATATTTTACACAAGAAAAGAAATTTACAAGAAAAATTGCGGAAGTTTTTATGGCTCATGAATTAGAGAAAAATTATTCAAAAGATGAAATATTGGAATTATATATAAACACAATTTATTTTGGAAATGGATATTATAATATTGTAGATGCATGTAAAGGCTATTTTGGAAAAGAGCCTAAAGATATGACTGATGGAGAGTGCATAATGCTTGCAGGAATACCAAATGCTCCATCTGTATACAATCCCAAAGAAAATTCTACACTTGCAAAACAAAGACAAAAGCAAGTAGCAGATAAAATGGTGGAATATGGATATTTAACGGAAGAAGAGAAAAATAAAATATTAAATAGTAAGTAAGAAATAGCCGGTGGCACAAATAATCTTAATGATTATTGTACCACCGGCTTAAAATGTGTAGCCAAGGCTAGTACTTAGCCTACAAGCTTTCTAATCCAGTCCCGGATTTCCGGAATCCTGGACTCGTAATGGAGGAAGTTTGCTAACCGATAGGATACCTCAAAATTAAGAGGGGTGATTCTTACGTATCGATGCAGAATCTCTCCACCGTGAAGAATACTTTGATAGTGGCCATCGTGTAAGCCAGAGTCTCTAATGCCAACGAACTGCGTGGTAAATGCATCATGCTCGATGAAGAAGTTAATAGGCTTCTCCATAAGCCAAAGTTCACTCAGGGTGTTTTGGAATATGAAGGAAAAACCTTCTGCATAGTATGGTTCGTTTTCATATAGCAACCATAGTCTGAACTCTATGGTGCCATCCCCATGCTTAAAGTAAGCGCCGGTGCAGTGATACTTTTTTCCAATAACCAAATGGATATATCCATCTAGGCCAATCGAGTCAAGCTGAACGTCGAAGCCAAACACCTTCTTAAAGAATCTTCCAAGGGTCTCAATATCAAAGGAGATGGACTTCTTGTCCATATCGAACTTTTCTCCGTCAAAAAGGACACTCATGATGTACTCCATTCTGTAAGCGTACCAACGAAACAAAAAGAATTATGTTACAATATTACCTCCAATACAAATTAGTTCAACTAACAATTACAAACCAATTATAGCATATTATGTAGATTACATCAAATAATAAAGGTAGAAAAGGAAATGATTGATAATTACTCACCTTAGTGGTATTATATAGAAAATTTAGTAAGTCAATCAAGGAGTAACTATGGTAGAAAATTTTATAGAAAAAATAGAGATAGAGGATGAAATTAACAATGAAGTAATAGAAGGTATTTCAAAAAAGAATCTTAGTATATACAAAAAAGATATAAATCATTCTAAATTTATACATACAGAAATAATTGATAGTGAGTTAGAAAAAGTATATTTTAAGGATGTAACTTTTGATAATTGTAATTTTTCTAATACTTCTTTTGAAACTTGTAGCTTTATAAATTGCAAATTTGTAAATTGTAAAATGACTGGATGTAGTTTTATAGAAAATACATTTATGTCAGTGCACATAAAAGATTCAAACTTAAATTATGCAAATATGTCCAATACTAATTTTAATAATTTAAAATTAAAAGATACAACATTTATAAACTCATATATACAAGATTCAATTTTGAAAAATACGAAATTTGATAATATTGACTTTACAAAATCACAAATATTTAATACTCGTTTAAAAGACATAGATTTGTCAACATGTATAATACAAGGTTTATCAACAACATTAGCAGATATAAAAGGTGCTATAATAAATGAACTTCAAATTATGGATTTGGCATATCTATTAAATATAAAAATAAAAGATTAGGAGGAAAAAATGATTAAACATATAGTAATGTGGAAATTTAAAGAAAATACAGAAAAAGAAATGAATGAATTTTTAGAAGGATTAAAAGCTTTAGAAAATCAAATTAAAGAGATAAAAAGTATGCAAGTTGGCAAAAATATTGATAATGATGAATATGATGCAATTCTAATTTCTGAGTTCGAAAATCTAGAAGATTTACAAAAATATAAAACAGATCCAAGGCATGTTAGAGTTTCTAATATGTGCAAAGAAATTAGAACAAAAAGAACTGCATTTGATTTCGAGGAATAGGCTTTTTGTCTATTCTTTTATAATGTAATGGATAAAAAGACAAATAAAGGAGGAGTAAATGTCAATAATTCAAATTAAAGGTTTAAATTTTAGATATGATGGTGGATTTAAAGATATTTTTGAAAATGTAAATTTAAATATAGATACAAATTGGAAACTTGGTTTAATAGGTAGAAATGGAAAAGGAAAATCTACTTTACTAAAAATATTATGTGGAGAATTAAAATTTAATGGAAAAATAATAAAGAATGTAGAAATTGATTATTTCCCTTTCAAAGTAGATGAGGATAAATTAACATTGAAAATAATTCAAGAATTATGCATGGCAGAAGATTGGGAAATAATAAAAGAATTAAATATTATGAATTTTGATATAGAAGCATTGTATAGAAATTTTTCAACATTAAGTGGTGGCGAAAAAATTAAAGCTATGCTTGTAGCCCTGTTTTTAAAAGAAAATAATTTCTTATTAATAGATGAGCCTACTAACCATCTAGATGAACAATCAAAAGTAGATGTGGAAAATTATCTAAAGAACAAAAAAGGATTTATTTTGGTTTCTCATGATAGAAATTTGCTAAATGCATTAACAGACCATATTATGGCTATAAACAATTCAAATATAGAAATCATTCAAGGTAATTATTCTGTTTGGAAAGAAGCTTTTGATAGACAAAATGATTTTGAAATGAAACAAAATGAAAAGCTAGGAAAAGAAATAAAAAAATTAGAAAGAGCCAGCAAAGAAAGTAAAAAGTGGTCTAATGCAGCAGAAAAAGAAAAGCAAAACAAAACAGGTAGTAAAGAATCTATAGACAGAGGATTTCTTGGACATAAAGCTGCTAAAATAATGAAAAAATCAAAAATACTTGAAGAAAGAAAAAATAAAAATATTGAAGAAACAAAAAAGTTGTTAACTAATTTGGATAAAGTAGAAAAACTAAAAATTGTCCCATTAGTATACGAAAAAAGAGAATTGATAACGGCAACAAATTTTCAAATTATATATAATAAGCCTTTATTTAAACCACTTGATTTTTCTGTTCAAAATGGTGATAGAATTTATATTAAAGGAAAAAATGGTGCTGGAAAATCTAGTATTATAAAAGCAATTGTTAATAAAGATACAAATTATACAGGAAGCTTAAATATTGGAAATAATTTAAAAATTTCTTATGTGCCACAAGATACAAATAACTTAAAAGGTTCATTAAAATCATTTGCAATAGAAAACAAATTAAACGAGTCTATTTTTAGAGCTATGTTAGTGAAAATGGGAATAAGCAAAGAAGAAATGGAAAATAACTTAGAAGACTTAAGCGAAGGTCAAAAAAAGAAGATATTGTTAGGTAAAAGCATATCAGAAAATGCGCATATATACATTTGGGATGAACCATTAAATTATATAGATATAATAACTCGTGAACAAATAGAAAATATGATTTTAGAATATATGCCTACTCTTCTATTTATTGAGCATGATGAGATGTTTTGTGAAAAAGTAAGTAATAAACCACCTATAATTTTAGAAAACTAGATAATTCTTTAGGATTTTCTTGAATTAAAGAGCCAAAAAGAGTATAATAAAGACGGAAAAATTAGATAGGAGTAGATAAATGCCTAAATTTTTTGTAAAAACAGAAAATCTAAAAGAAAATGAAGAAATATGGATTACGGGTGATAATGTAAATCATATAAAAAATGTACTAAGAAAAAAAGTTGATGATAAACTTAATATTTGTAATTCAGATACTAGTACAAATTATGAATGTGTTATCAGAAGTATAGAAGAAAATAAAATAGTTTGTAAAATCCTAAATGAATTGAAAAGTAAATCGGAAGCAGATTTGAACATCACAATTTTTCAAGGATTGCCAAAAGCAGATAAAATGGAATTAATAATTCAGAAATGTACAGAATTAGGAGTAAAAAAGATTATTCCTGTAATTACAAAAAGAACAGTTGTTAAGTTAAAGGAAAAAGACAAACAAAACAAATTAAATAGATGGCAGAAAATTGCTGAAGTTGCAGCAAAGCAATCTGGACGAGATATAATTCCAACAATAGGAAATATAATAGATATATCAAACATAGATTTTGATGGGTATGATAAAATCCTTGTATTATATGAAAATGAGGAAAAAACAAGTATAAAAGCAGAAATAGAGAAATTAAAGAATAGTGGCAAAGAAAATTTAAATATAGGAATTGTTATTGGTCCAGAAGGTGGATTTGAACAAAAAGAAATTAATAAAATAAAAGAAAATAAAAATGTATCTATAGTAACATTAGGAAAAAGAATTTTAAGAACAGAAACAGTAGCATTAGTAGTAAGCGGAATATTAATGTATGAACTAGGAGATTTAAATTAAGGAGTGTTAAATATGTCTAAAAAGAATAAAAAAGCAAATAAAAATCAAGCGAAAAAAACAACTAATACTACAAAAGAAATAATGCAAGAGAACGAGAATAAAGAAGAAATAAAGGAAAAAGTGCAAGAAGCAGATAAAAAAGAAAATAATGCTGAAGTAAATAAACAAACAGAAGAAAAAACAAGAGATAAAAATGATGATAAAAAAGCCAAGAAAACAAAAGACGAAAAACTAAAAGACGAGAAAGCAGAAAAAATAGTAGCTGAAATAGAAAAAGAAAAGAAAAAGAACAAAAACATGTCAAAAGAATATGAGAAAAAAGCGAATAAAAACATCTTTAGAAACATCATAATTGCAATTGTTATATTAGCATTTTGTATACTAAAAATATTGGGATATATGAATATAAGAGAAGATATTTTTGTTGTAGATTTAAAAGTCTTTAGTATATCAATTTTAGTATTTTCAATTATTTTATTCGAAAGAAGCTACAAAACTATAAATTTAACTTTATTTACTCATGGCTTGGAAGCACTGTTTGTAGCAATCGTAACTTTGTGCGAAGTATATATTTATCAATTATTTATAGATAAATTTGTTATGGTTATAGCAATAGAAGCTTTACTAATATCTGTATATTATATAATTAAGTGTATCAGAATATATAGTAAAACTAAGAAAGAATATTTAAAAAGCTTAAATGATATAAGTGAAATTGTTAAAGAAGAAAAAATCATAAGAATAGAAACTCATAGAAAAAGGAATAAAAAAGATAAAGAGCAAAAAGAAAATAAAGAAAAGCAAGAAGATAAGAAAGATAAGGAAGTAAACCAAAAAGAAGAAACTAACACAAATAAAAAAGATAAAAAGAATAATTCAAATAAAAAATCAAAAAAGAAAAAATAGGAGTGCAAAAAAATGATACGAAGTATGACAGGATTTGGAAGAGGTTTTTATTCTACTACAGAAAGAGAGTATACTGTAGAAATTAAATCTGTAAACCATAGGTATGCAGATGTTAATATAAAACTTCCATATGTTTTAAGTTTTGCAGAGGAGAAAATAAAGAAGAAGATTTTAGACAAAATAGAAAGAGGAAAAATAGATGTTAGTATAACTTTTGTAAATAATAGTGATTTAGGTAAGAAAATAACTATTAATAAAAGTTTAGCAAAAACATATATCGAAGAATTAAGAAAACTACAAGAAGAAAATAATATAATTGATGACATTTCTACTATGAAAATATCTAGATTGCCAGATGTTTTAAATATTCAGCAAGATGATAATTCTGATATTTTATGGGAAGAATTGGATAAAGCATTAGAGGAGGCAATTAATTCTTTAGTTGTGGCTAAAGAAAAAGAAGGCAATAAATTAGCTGAAGATTTGTTAAACAGATTAAATATTATAGAAGAGAATATTTTAAAAGTTTCAGAATATTCTACTGGACTTATTGAACAATATGTAGTAAAATTAAGGGACAGAATAAAAGAAATGCTACAAACAGATATTGTGGATGAAGCAAGAATTTTACAAGAGGTAGTTCTATATGCAGATAAATCATCAATAGAAGAAGAAATCACAAGACTAAAAAGTCATGTTGCACAATTTAGAGAACTATTGCAATCTGAAAGTATTAAAAAAACAGGAAAAAGGCTAGATTTTATAATACAAGAGATGAATAGGGAAATTAACACAATAGGTTCTAAGTCAAATTGTTTGGAAATAACAAACTTAGTAATAGACCTAAAAACTGAACTTGAAGATGTAAGAGAACAAGTTCAAAATATAGAATAGGAAGTGATTTTTAATGCAATTAGTAAATATTGGTTTTGGCAATATAGTATCTGCAAATAGAATTATAGCAATAGTAAGCCCGGAATCTGCACCAATAAAAAGAATGGTTCAAGAGGCTAAAGACAAAGGTACTGCAATAGATGCTACATATGGTAGAAGAACAAGAGCTGTACTTATTACAGATTCAGATCATTTAATACTTTCTGCTTTGCAACCGGAAACAGTAGCATCAAGATTAGATAAAAATTTAGAAAATAATTAAAGGAGGAATTATAATGTTAGTTAAACCATCTGTAACAGATTTATTAACAAAGGTAGACAACAGATATACTTTAGTAATTATGGTGTCTAAAAGAGCTAGACAAATAGCAGCAGGAAAACCAACTGTAACAAATGTAAAATCTAATTCAGCTGTAACACTAGCAACTAATGAGGTAGCTGAAGGAAAGGTGGTATTATGTTAGTTATACTATCTGGTGTTGCTGGAGCTGGTAAAAATACAATTCAAAAAGAATTAATAAAAAGAATGGAAAATGTAATTGCTATACCTTCTTATACAGACAGAGAAATTAGACCTGGAGATGTGCCAGGGGAAACATATAATTTTGTCTCAACAGAAGAGTTCGAAAGAATGATAAGAGACCACGAATTATATGAATACGATGTACATCACAATCATTATTATGGAACATCAAGGAAAATTCTAAACGAAAAAATGAAAGAAGGAAAAGTCATCGTAAAAGATATCGATGTAAATGGAACTCAGAATTTAATAGAGTTATTAAAAGAAGATACAAAAGTAGTAACTATATTCTTAAGAGTCCCAAAAAGTGAATTACAAAGAAGATTAGAAAGTAGAATAGATAATCCAAGTCCAAAAGAAATTCAATTAAGATTAAACAGATTTGATTACGAAGAGTCAAAAATTAGTCTATATGACTATGTAATAAAAAATAATGATTTAGAGAAAACTGTAAGCATTATACAAAAAATAATCGAAGAAGAAACGAAAGTAGAAAATCCAGAATTTTAATGGACTTATTGTTTAAGATATTGTTGTTCTATCTATTTCATAGTTTTATGGGGTTAGAAAAGAATAAATAATATCTTTTTTTATATCATCGGGATTTAGGGACGGTTCTAAAAATCCCTTTTTAAAGCCGTGGTCGGAATCTTTTGTTCCGTTTTAACAAAGACAGGGGACCGTTACCAAATTCTTGGAGGAGAAGAAATGATAGCAGAAATTATTATAGATTCCAGTGTAAAAACTCTTAATAGAATATTTGATTATAACATACCAAAAGAAATGGAAGACAACATATCTATAGGTAGCAGGGTGCTCATTCCTTTTGGAAGAAGCAAGAAGTTAGAAGAAGGTTTTGTAACAAATATTAAGGAAAGTACAGATTTTGAGGTAAAAGATATTGCAAAAATAGAGGAACAATCATTGTCAACAGAAAAAATTGCTTTATCAAAATGGATGGCAAAAAGATATTTTTCTAATGTCTCAGAATGTATGAAACTAATGCTAAGACCGGGTACTACAACTAAAAATTTTGCGAACAGAATGAGGGATAAAACAGCATTATTCGTAAGTTTAAATATGCCAAAAGAACAAGTATTACAGTATATAGAGGATAAAAAAATAAAATCCGAAAAGCAAAAAGCAATTTTATATTATGTAATACAAGTAGGTTCTGTTATGCAGGCTGAATTAATAGAAAAAACAAATACTTCTAGAGGAATAATAAAAACATTAGAAAAAAATGGATTCTTAAAAATACAGCAACAAAAGGTAGTAAGAAATCCTTTAAGTAATAAGAAAATTAATAGAACTAAAAATCTAAAATTTACAGAAGAACAAGAGTTGGCATATTCAAAAGTAGAAGAATCAATAGATAACAATGAATATAAGAAATTCTTGTTGTATGGAGTTACTGGTTCTGGTAAAACAGAAATATATTTACAATTAATAGAAAAAATAGTTGAACAAGGTAAAAGTGCAATAATGTTAGTACCAGAAATTTCGTTAACACCTCAAATGATTAATAGGTTTATAGAAAGATTTGGAAAAGAAATAATATCTGTTTTACATAGCAAGTTGTCCATTGGAGAAAGACATGATAGTTGGGAAAGAATTGAAAATGGAGAAGCAAAGATAGTTATTGGAGCAAGGTCAGCAATTTTTGCACCAGTACAGAATCTGGGAATAATAATAATAGATGAAGAGCACGATTCTTCGTATAAATCAGAAATGGCACCAAGATATAATGCAAAAGAAGTAGCAACTGAGATTGCAAAATATAATAAAATTCCTCTTTTGCTAGGTAGTGCAACTCCGGATATAAAAACTTTTTACGAAGCACAAAATGGTAAAATAGAACTTTTAAGATTAACTAAAAGGGCTAATAATTCTAATTTGCCAAATATACAAATAGTAGATTTAAGGCAAGAACTTGCAAATGGCAACAAGACAATGATTAGCTTTAAATTACATAAATTGATAGAAGAAAATTTAAAAAATAAAAAACAGACAATTCTTTTCTTAAATAGGAGGGGTTTTTCTACATTTATAATGTGTAGAGATTGCGGATATGTTGCAAAATGTAAAAATTGTAACATAAGTCTTACATACCATAAAAAAGAAGGAAAACTAAAATGCCACTATTGTGGATACGAAGAGCCTTTAATAACAGTATGTCCAAATTGTGGGAGTAAGAAAATAAGGCATTTTGGAACAGGAACGCAAAAATTAGAATTAGAAATAAATAAAATGTTCCCTAAGGCATCCACTATTAGAATGGATATAGATACAGTAACGAAGAAGAATTCTCATGAAGAAATATTAAGAAAATTTAATGAAGAAAAAATAGATATATTAATAGGAACTCAAATGATTGTTAAAGGACACCATTTCCCAGATGTTACGTTGGTTGGAGTGGTTTCTGCGGATGGAAGTTTAAATATAGATGATTATAGAGCTAGTGAAAGAACATTCGATTTACTTGTACAAGTTGCAGGAAGAGCTGGAAGAGAACATTTGCCAGGTAATGTAATTATTCAAACATATAATCCAGATAATTATAGTATTCAATATGCTAAAAAACAAAATTATGAGGACTTTTACAATATAGAAATAAAGTTAAGAAAGCAATTGAGATATCCGCCTTTTTGTGATATAATAATGTTTGGAATAAGTGGTGAACAAGAAGAAATTGTTACAAAAACAGCTAATGAATTATTCAATAATTTAGATAAAAATATAAAAGAGGCAAATATATCTGCTAACCTTTTAAAACCTTTGCCTGCACCAATAGACAGAATAAAAAACAGGTTCAGATGGAGAATTATTATGAAAACAAATATAAATGATAAATTAATAGAAATTATTAATAATTGTTTATATGATAAAGAATTGTTAAAAAATAATGCGAGAGTTATTGCAGATATAAATCCTACAAACATGATGTAGAAAAGGAGGAAAAAATGGCAATAAGATTAATAAGACAAAATGGTGATGAAATATTAAGAAAAAAGGCAAGAGTGGTAGAAAAATTTGATGATAAATTAAAAGAGCTTGCGGATGATATGATAGAAACTATGCACAAAAATAACGGAGTAGGTTTAGCTGCTCAACAAGTTGGAATTCTTAAAAGATTAGTTGTAATTGACATATATGATGGAAAAGGACCAATTGTATTGGTAAACCCAGTAATTACAAAGAAAAAGGGTGAACACGAAGTGGAAGAAGGTTGCTTAAGTTTTCCAAATGAGTTTGCAGTACTTATAAGACCAAAAGAAGTAGAAGTTGAATACTATGATTTAGAAGGAAATAAGAAAAAATTAAAAGCAAAAGATTTATTAGCACAAGCTATTTGCCACGAGACAGAGCATTTAGACGGAATATTATTTATAGATAATATGTTGCCTGGAACATTAGAGGTAGTACAACCAGAATAAATTTATTTTAAAGGAGAATGTTGATGTTAAAAGTATTGTTTATGGGAACTCCAGATTTTGCAAAAGAATCATTAAAAAGTATTTATGATGCAGGTTTCGAGATTATTGGAGTAGTTACAAATCCAGATAAACCTAAAGGAAGGGGTATGAAACTTACATCTTCACCTGTAAAAAAATATGCAATGGAAAAGGATTTGCCAATTTATCAACCAATAAAAGTAAAGAAAAACGAAGAATTTATAAATGAGATTAAAGAATTAAATCCTGATGTTATATGTGTTGTAGCATATGGAAAAATATTGCCAAAAGAAATTTTAGAAATTCCAAAATTCGGATGTGTAAATGTACATGGATCATTACTTCCAAAATATAGAGGAGCTGCGCCAATTCAATGGGCAGTGCTAAACGGAGACAAAACTACTGGTATTACTACAATGTATATGAACGAAGGCATGGATACTGGAGATATAATTCTAAAAAAAGAAGTAGAAATTGGAGAAGATGAAACAACAGGAGAATTATGGGACAGACTTTCTAAAATTGGAGGAGAACTTTTAGTAGAAACATTAAAATTAATAGAAACCGGAAAAGCTCCAAGAGAAAAACAAACAGGAGAAAGTTCGTTAGCACCAATGCTTAGTAAAGAAATGGCATTAATAGATTGGGAAAGTTCTGATGTTTATAAAATTCATAATTTAATAAGAGGACTTAACCCAATTATGGGAGCATACTCTTATGTAAATGGTAAAAAAGTAAAATTTTGGAAAGCAAAAGCAATAAGCAAAGAAGAATTCTTTACTTATAAAACAGAATTTCTAGAATACGAAAGCAAATTCGATAGATTAGTCCCTGGAACGATTTTAATAGCTGATGCCAAAGATGGCTTATATATAAGAGCTAAAGAAGGTGTTTTAAAAGTATTAGAGATTCAAGGAGAAAATGCAAAACGAATGGCTACTCCAGATTTTTTAAGGGGAAATCACCTAACAGCAGGCATGATATTTTCTAAAGAGAGATAACAAATTTTTTGGTAAAATGGTTGTAAAAATATATAGAAATTGATATACTTGTTACAGATTTTTATTATAAGTATATCAATTTTTTTTATTGGAGGTATGGAAATGGACGAAAACAATGAAAACCTAGTAGAAAACATATTAAATGAAGAAGAAGATAACATAAATATTTATGAAGAAGTAGTAACAACAATAGCTGGAATTGCTGTTTCAGATATTTCTGGAGTAGCAGAAATGGCAGGCGGAATAGCAGGAGGAATCACAGAAGTTCTAAGCGGAAAGAAAAATTTAAGTAAGGGTATTAAAGCAGACATCGATGGAAATAATGTAAAAATAGATGTAAATATTATTGTAAATTATGGTGTCCGTATTCCAGATGTAGCTTTTGATATTCAAAACAAAGTAAAAAATTCTGTAGAAAGTATGACAGGTTTAAGAGTGGAAGAGGTTAATGTGCACGTTCAAGGCGTAAATATAGAACAAACAGAAGAAAACTAAGGAGGAATACGAATGAAAATTATAGATAGGTTTATATTAATTGTATTTTCAATATTAATATTTATATTAGCAGTAATAACTTCAAGCATAATATTTGGCTGGATAGATTTAAATAATTTAACACCATATATAGATTCTGCACTATCAACAGAGCCAGCTTCAAACATAATATTAGGAGTTTCTATAGTATTATTATTAATGGCATTAAAAGCAATATTCTTTGGTGGAAAAGATGAACGAGCTACTAAAGATGGCATATTAATGGAAAATGATAATGGTAGATTATTAATTTCTAAGGATACATTAGAAAACTTAGTTGTAAATATTGTTAAAGGCTTCGATGGAACAGAAAATGTTGTAGCAAAAGTTGGATTGGATAAGGAAAACAATTTAAGAGTATATATTACATTATATGTACATCCAAATGTTGTAATAAAAGATATAACAGCAAGTATTCAAAACAGAGTAAAAGAAGCAATAAAGAAAACATCAGACTTAGAAACTAAAGCAGTAAATGTAAGAGTTAGAAATATTACTCCAACAGTAGAAAACAATGTAGAAGGATAGAAAGGGATTAAGGGACGGTCCTTAAAATCCCTTCTTAATCTGTAGCAACATGTAATTTTGTGAGTAAGGAAGGAATGAGCGCATATGAATAATTTTAAAGATTTTGTTTCTGAATATAGTGGAGCTATAATAGGTGCTGTAATTGCAATTTTAATTTTATTAACAGGTTTATATAAATTGATAGTTGGCATTATTTTAATTGTATTAGGAATCTTTATAGGAAATTATATTCAAAGAAATAAATATGCTGTAAAAGAAAAATTAAAAAATTTTATAGACAAAATGTAAGAGGGGAATTAGATGGAAAAATCAGCTAAAAGAGAATTAACATTTAAAATTTTATATAGTATTCAAATTAATAAAGAAATGAATGAAGAAGAGTTACAAGCACTTTTTGAAGAAAATAATTTAAAAGAAAAAGATAAAGAGAGTATCGAAAAAGATATAAATGGTATAAACGAAAATATAAATGATATAACAGAAAATATCTCTAAAAATCTTAAAGATAATTGGACTATAGATAGAATATCTAAGATTGATAAAGCTTTATTAATGCTAGCTATATATGAAATTAAATACAAAAATATTCCTTTTAAAGTAGTTATAAATGAAGTTGTAGAACTTGCCAAAAAATATGGAGAAGATACATCTGCTTCATTTATTAATGGAGTATTAGCGAATGTTGTTAAGGAGTTAGATGTAAAATAATGGAATATAAAGCACTTTCAGTATCAGAATTAAATAGTTATATAAAAAATAAATTTGCAGATGACGAATATTTAAATAATATTTTGATAAAAGGGGAAATATCTAATTTTAAACATCATTATACAGGACATATGTATTTTACATTAAAAGATGACAATTCTTTAATTAAATGCATAATGTTTAAATCTTATACATCTAATTTAAAATTTGTACCAAAAGATGGAATGAGTGTACTTGCTTTTGGTACTGTTTCAGTTTTTGAAAGAGATGGAGTATACCAACTATATTGCAAGGCAATGCAAGAAGATGGTATGGGAAGTCTTTATAAAGCATACGAAGAATTAAAAAACAAATTAGATAAAGAAGGATTATTTAGCCAAGAACATAAAAAGAAATTGCCAGTGATGCCTAAGATTATAGGTGTTTTAACTTCTAATACTGGTTCAGTAATTAAAGATATTATAAATGTTTCTACAAGAAGAAATCCAAATGTATACATAAGATTATATCCGGTGCCAGTGCAAGGAGAGGGCACTGGAGAAAAAATCGCAGATGCTATTAAAGTGATGAATGAGAAAAAACTAGCAGATGTGTTAATTCTTGCTAGAGGTGGAGGTTCGTTAGAAGATTTGTGGCCTTTTAACGAAGAAGTTGTAGCACGAGCAATTTATGATTCGGAGATTCCTGTTGTTTCTGCAGTAGGACATGAGACAGATTTTTCTATTTCTGATTTCGTTGCGGACTTACGTGCACCAACACCTTCTGCTGCAGCAGAAATAGTTGTGCCTAACATAGTTGATATAGAACAAAATTTAAATACATATAATATTAGGCTAAAAAATGCATTACGAAAAAAAGTAGAAATAATGAAAATGAGATATGAAAAATGCATGAAAAGTAGGGTTTATACTGATCCATTAAAATTGGTTAATGATAATTACGTAAAATTAGATATGTTTATAAAATCTATGACTAATAGCATAACAAACAAACTACAAAAAAGTAAGACACAAGCAGTAAAGAATTTCTCTAAATTAGATGCATTAAGTCCATTAAAGACGTTAAGCAGAGGATATTCAATTATAGAAAAAGACAATAAGATTATAAAAAGAGTGGAAGATTTAAATAAAGATGATGTAATAAACATACGCTTGGAAAATGGCAAGAAGCAAGCAAAAATTCTTTAATATGGAGGAAGTTATGGAAGAGATAAATTTTGAAGATGCAATGAAAAAGCTAGAAGAGATTACAGCAGAGCTAGAAAAAGGTGATTTATCTTTAGATGAATCTGTAAAAAAGTTTGAAGAAGGAATAAAATTATCTAAAGAATGTAATAAAATTCTAGAAGATTCAGAAAAGAAAATAAATATTTTAATAAATAATGATGGAGAATTAACAGAAGAAAATTTTTTACCAAAGGAAGGATAGGATAAAAGGGCGATGAATTTTTTAACACAATTTGTAACAAATAAGTTTATTTATGTACCATTTTTAACATGGTTTTGTATACAATTATTTAAAGTAATTTGGGATTTAGTAACAACAAAAAAGTTTAATTTTAAAAGAATTTTAGGTGCTGGTGGAATGCCAAGTTCTCATTCTGCAGTCGTTTGTTCATTAGCAACACTTATTGGTAGAAACACTGGGTTTGATAGTTCAATATTTGCACTTTCAGTAATTTTTGCTTTTGTTGTAATGTATGATGCTGCAGGAGTAAGAAGAGCAGCAGGAAAACAAGCTCAATTATTAAATAAATTAATAGAGACACCAGGACTTTCTGGAATACAAGTACAAGAAAAATTAGTAGAAGTATTAGGACATACACCATTTCAAGTCCTTGTAGGGGCAGTAATAGGTATAATAGTTGGATGTATTTTTTAATATAGGAGATAATAAATATGCAGGATATCGAAATTGCAAGAAATGCAAAGTTAAAAAAAATATATAAAATAGCAGAAAAGCTAGGAATAGAAGAAGATTATTTAGAGCAATATGGAAAATACAAAGCAAAAATATCTTTAGATTATTATAATAAAATAAAAAATAATAAAGATGGAAAATTAATATTAGTAACTGCAATAAACCCTACTCCATTGGGAGAAGGAAAGACAACTGCGTCTATTGGTATAGCTGATGCATTAAATAAGATTAATAAAAAAGCGGTATTGGCATTAAGGGAGCCATCTTTAGGACCTGTGTTCGGAATTAAAGGTGGAGCAACTGGCGGAGGATATTCTCAAGTAGCACCTATGGAAGATATTAACTTGCATTTTACAGGAGACATACATGCAATAACAACAGCTAACAATCTATTAAGTGCAATGATAGATAACCACATTTGGCAAGGAAATGAATTGCAAATAGAAAAAGTTACTTGGAAAAGATGTTTAGACTTAAACGATAGAGCCTTAAGAAAAGTAGAAGTATCACTTTCTGGAGAGAAAAATATGAAACCTAGAGAAGATGGTTTTGATATTACAGTTGCTTCAGAAATAATGGCGATTCTTTGCTTATCAAAAGATATGAAAGACCTAAAAAGAAGATTAGGAAATATTATTATAGGATACAATAAAAATAATGAACCAGTAACTTGTAAAGATTTAAAAGCAGATGGTAGCTTAGCTGTAATTTTAAAAGATGCTATAAAGCCTAATTTAGTACAAACATTGGAAAACAATCCTGTATTAATACATGGTGGTCCATTTGCAAATATTGCACATGGTTGCAATAGTATAATAGCAACTAACATGGCTCTAAAAATGGGTGATTATGTAGTGACGGAAACAGGTTTTGGTGCAGATTTGGGAGCAGAAAAGTTCTTAGATATAAAGTGCAGATTATTAGAAAAATCTCCAGATGCAGTTGTAATAGTAGCAACATTAAGAGCATTAAAATATCATGGTGGAGCTAGTAAGGAAGAATGTTCACAAGAAAATACAGAGGCATTAGAAATAGGAATACATAATTTATTAAGACATGTTGAAAACATTAAAAAATATGGTTTAACTCCTATTGTTGCAATAAATAAATTTGCAACAGATACGCCTGAAGAAATAGAAACATTAAAAAATAAGCTAGAAGGAATCGTAGAATATAGCTTATTAGAAAACTGGGAAAAAGGTGGCGAAGGTGCTGTAGATTTAGCACAAAAACTTATAAAGGTTTGTGAGCAAGAACATGAATTTAAATATATGTACGATATTAACGATACTATTGAGAACAAAATAAAAGCAGTAGCTCAAAAGATATATGGAGCAACAGATGTAGAATATTCAGATAAAGCCAAAGAACAATTAAAACAATTGAATACTCTAAAAGTACCAGTATGTATAGCAAAAACTCAATATTCATTTTCTGATAATCCAAAAGATTTATTATGTGATAAACCATTTAATATTCATGTATCAGAATTAAAATTAAAAGCAGGAGCAGAATTTGTTGTTGTATTAACAGGAAAAATAATGACAATGCCAGGACTTCCAAAAAGACCTGCTGCAGAGAACATAAATATTGATGAAAACGGAGTAATAGAAGGAATATTTTAATATACTGTATAAAAACACCATTTATGGATAGAATAATTTTAAATTATTTTACGAGAGTGGTGTTTTTTATGTTTAAAAAGATAAAAAATAAATCATTAAAAATTATAGCAATCTTATCAATTATTATATTATTAGCAACAGGTTGCTTAATAATAATATCTAATATTCCAGAAGAAAATGAGGTAGAGGCACTTTCTAAATATGGTTCCAGAGGAAGTGAAGTTACTCAAATACAAACAAAACTAAAAAGATGGGGCTATTATAAAGGAAATATAGATGGAATTTATGGAAGCCAGACTGTAGAAGCAGTAAAATATTTCCAAAGAAAAAACAATCTAGTTGTAGATGGAATTGCAGGTAAAAATACATTAGAGGCAATGGGAATATTTAACTCATCATCATCTAGTTCTTCATCAAGTTCTAATTCTTCAGATTTAAATCTATTGTCAAGACTAATATATGGAGAAGCAAGAGGGGAGGCATATACAGGTCAAGTTGCAGTAGGCGCTGTTGTATTAAATAGAGTAAGAAGTAGTTCTTTCCCAAATACAATATCTGGTGTTATTTACCAGAGTGGAGCATTTGATGTAGTTAGCGATGGGCAAATTAATCTTACTCCAAATTCAACTGCAAAAAAAGCGGCACAAGATGCGCTAAATGGCTGGGACCCATCATATGGAGCAATCTATTATTTTAACCCTGCAACTGCAACAAATAAATGGATTTGGTCAAGACCTATGACAGTAACAATAGGCAATCATAGATTTTGTAAATAGCAAAATGACCTCCTAATTTTCTTGACAAACAATAGACATATTGATAAGATATGAAAAGAAAAATAGGAGGATAAATTAATGCTATTATATCCTAATTTTTGTTGCAATAATATTAAAGATGTAACACAGGAAATCTTAAATAAAAATAATATTAAAGGAATACTTCTAGATGTGGATAATACATTAATAGATTTAGAACATAATTTATTAGAGGGTGCAGAAGAATGGTGCGATAATTTAAAAAAGCAAAATATTAAATTTTGCATTTTATCTAATTCAAATAATAAAGAAAAAATTATAAAAGTAGCTAAAACTTTAGATATTCCGTATGTATATTTTGGAACTAAACCATTAAAAAGAGGTTTTAAAAGAGCGAGCGAAAAATTAAATATAGATTTTGAACATTTAGCAATAATTGGAGATCAAATTTTTACAGACATCATAGGTGGTAATAGATGTAAAATGTTTACTATATTAGTTAAGCCAATCAGTGATAGGGAGATATTTATTACTGCTATGAAAAGAGGAATAGAGAATAAAATATTAGATAGGTATAAAAAGAAAAACCAAAAGAAGAAAGAAGGATAGAAAATGTTTTTTAATGATGTTCATATAATGATATATGTGGCATTTGGAATTTTAGGATTAATTGTAGGAAACATATTACCACATATAAATCAAAGATTAATAGAACATAAAAAGGTATTCGATAAATCTTTTTTTAAAGAATATCCGAAAAATTTTCAGCCACATTATGTACATATGCTATTAATAGCAGTAATATATGTTTTACTATTATATAAATTTGGATTGCATGCCGAATTCATACAGAATTTAGATTTGATAAAATATATGATATTAACGCCGATGTTATTTTCTGTTGCAGTTATAGACTTTAAAGAAAATATTATTCCAAATAGATTATTATTAACAATGGCAGAAGTAGGTTTATTGTTAACATTTATTTATGGAATATCAGATATTAATTTAGCAATGGATATGTTACTTGGAATGCTCGTTGGAACAGCAATATTTGGAATATTAACTTTTCTTGGAAGACTAATTTCTGGTAAAGACGCTATGGGAATGGGAGACGTAAAGCTAATGGCAGCATTAGGACTTTTCTTTGGTTCTTCTAATATTTTAGCAATATCAATAATATCATTCTTACTAGGAGCAATAATTAGTATAATATTAATAGTATCTAAAAAGAGAAAAATTGATGATTATATACCTTTTGGACCTTTTATAGTAATAGCTTCGTATATTTCAATTTTTGTACCTTTTAGCGCGATACTATTTGTATTACTAAAAATCTTCACCTTAGGTTTATATAAAGTATAGTAGATTATAATGGGGGCTTGATACCAATGAACGAAAAAATTAAATGGCTAAGAGAAAAATTAAATAGTTTAGATTTAGATGGAATGATTGTTTCTAATCCAGTTAATATTAAATATTTAACAGGTATTGATGCAGAAGGAGTTTTATTAATTACAAGAAAAGAAAATGTTTATATAACAGATGCAAGATATACTGAGCATGTTAATAGCATTCTTACTATTGATGATGAGATTGTAGTATACAATTTTAAAGATATTGACCCTATAGAC
Source organism: uncultured Clostridia bacterium (assembly GCA_944388935.1). Lineage (GTDB taxonomy): Bacteria > Bacillota > Clostridia > TANB77 > CAG-508 > Merdicola. Next base: position 87,235 of record CALXKK010000004.1, read on the forward strand.
TATGAAAATATGTTTATGTTTTGTAGTAATGTTGGGTTTGAAGAGAACTATGTTACATATGCAAAATATAAAGAATATAAACAGACTTACAAAATTAATAATCTTGTTGAAACAGACAATTTAATAGAATCGCAAAGAATGATAAAAGCTCCAGATGAAATTAACTATATACAGAAAGCTTGTAAAATTACTGATGCTTGTTTTAAACATATTTGTGAATTTATAAAAGAAGGAATGACAGAAAAAGAAATTGCATTTGAAATAGAGCATTATTTTAAAACACATGGGGCAGAAGGAGTCTCTTTCGATACAATTGTTGCATCAGGTAGTAATTCATCAATGCCACATGCGGTACCAACAGATAGAAAAGTAGAAGCAGGTGACCCTATTACAATAGATTTTGGATGTAAATATAAAGGATATTGTTCTGATATGACTAGAACAATATTTGTTGGATATGTACCAGAAGGTATTAAGCCAATATATGATTTAGTATTAAAAAATCAAAAATTAACTCTTGATGCAATTCAAGAAAATGCAAATGCTAGAATATTAACAATGATGGTAGAAAGCGACTTTAAAGTAAATGGATATACGTTAGACCATAGTTTAGGTCATGGCGTAGGACTAGATATTCACGAAGCACCTTTTATTGGAAGAAAAGATTTCTTACTTAAAGAAAATATGATTGTAACAGATGAACCAGGAATTTATTTGCCTGGAAAGTTTGGAGTAAGAATAGAAGATACAGTTTTAGTAAACAAAGGTGGTTGTACAAGATTAACAGAATCAGATAAGAACTATATTGTTGTAGCTAAAAATTAATACTACATTACTATAAAATAATAAATTATAGTTGTAAAAGTGCAATATACTTGCTTTTTATAGTTATTTGTAGTAAAATAAACGAAGTGTTAAAAAGAGAAATAAAGAAAATATTAGGAGGTAATAATTATGGCAGGAGTTTATTCAGCAGGAGATTTTAGAAATGGAACAACATTTGAAATGGATGGAAACGTATTTAAGGTAGTAGAATTCCAACACGTTAAACCAGGAAAAGGATCAGCTTTTGTTAGAACAAAATTAAAGAATGTTATTACAGGAGCAGTTATAGAAAAAACATTTAATCCATCAGAAAAATTCCCAGAAGCAGAAGTAGAAAAAAGAGATATGCAATATCTATATAAAGATGGAGATTTATACTATTTTATGGATAATGAAACATATGAGCAAATACCTTTAAACGAAGAACAAATTGGTGATGCATTAAAATATATGAAAGAAAATATGGATATGAAAGTATTATCATATAAAGGTAAAGTATTTGCTGTTGAACCACCAATGTTTGTGGAATTAGAAGTTACATATACAGAACCAGGATTTAGTGGAAACACAACAACAACTTCTGGAAAACCAGCAAAATTAGAAAATGGTCTAGAAATAAGTGTTCCATTATTTGTAGAAATTGGCGACAAAATAAGAATAGACACTAGAACTGGCGAATATATGGAAAGAGTCTAAAAGAAAGAGGATATGTTATGGATATAAAAATTCAATTACAAAAGTTAATGGCAGACATGAATAAAAACATTAAAGATGAAGAAGATTTAAAATATGTTCAAGAAAGTGTTATAAAGACATTAGCTGATATGTTACAAAAAATGGACAATGAATGTAAGAATAATCAAATACAAATTTCAAAACTAGAAGATAAAGTAGAAAGAATGGAAAAAGAACTTTATATTAGTGATGATGTATACGATATAGAAATTGTTTGTCCATATTGTAATCATAAATTTGAAACTGAATTTGATGAAAATAAAAAAGAAGTAAAATGTCCAGAATGTCATAATGTTATAGAATTAGACTGGTCTTGCGATTCAGATTGTGATGATGGTTGTGATTCTTGTCATGGATGCAGTGGACATCATAATAACCAAGATTTAGAAGATGATATGTAATATGTAATTTTAAAGAGCGCCAATCATGGCGTTTTTTTATTCTAACAAAAAAGCGGGGCACTCCTTCGAAAAAGAGTGACTCGCTTTTATGCTTCCGCATGTAATACGAAAAGTTTGGCTAGTTAGCCTCTGCTTGTCGCCAAAGTCCATATAAGATTAAGTAAACTTCCCAAGCTTCTCTCTTGACGCCATAAGTATAAGGCGTAAAGCCTCTTGAAATTGTGCTCAGAGCGAGTGAGATAGAGTGGCTCAGAATATTTATCTGAGATGTAAACGACTGCCTTCAGATGTTCACCACTTGTGAGGTAATGAAGTTGCTCCAAATTAAATTCAATAGTAGATTGATTTTTAAAGCATCCTTCAAGGAGCTTGAACATTTCTTCTGCTCCAATTTGGATATCAGCAGCGTCTTCTAGTGTCAACACCCCACGATAAAAACTCACCACATAGAAACCTATATCAAATTTGGAATTACGCAGATGAAGAATATACTGCGTTTCTGAAAATTGACTCGTTTTAATGTCTTGCATGATTCTCCTTAAATTTAGAACGTTTATAGTGTGATTAATGCTACGAGAATAATACCTCCTTAAAAACGACATTTCCCTTTGGCGATATAATTGCCACACCTATATATTATAGCAAAATTACATATTATTGTAAAATATTTTATGTTAAAGTTATTTTTTGTTCTTGTATAGTCAAAATCTTCGATTTTCCCTATACCACGAAAAAAGAGCACAAAACGTTTAATTTTGTGCTCTTTATGGTGGAGATGAGGAGAATCGAACTCCTGTCCAATAATCCTTCCATATGAATTTCTCCGAGTGCAGTTTATTATTCAAATTTCCCATATAAATTGATTAATAAACAAAACAATTTATACAGTATCTCTTAATTACCCACTATTCCAGAGAACTAATAGCTTCGTTTCCTACTTTAATTTGGCGCCTTATTTATAACAGTAGGCTTTATAATAAGACGACGCCGCAACTAGGCAGCGTAAGCTAATTCTTCGTTATTAGCGTTTATATTTAATTTTGCTTTTTTTAAGTGGCCAAAGCAACCATCCACTACTCGCTTTTCATACTTCTAGATTAATGTCGAAACCATTACATCCCCAAGTACATATTATATTATACTATATTTTTAAATTTATAACAACAATTTCGAAAAAACTATTGCATATATTTTTTTGTTATGATACTATAATATAGTATTACTTATTTATAGGGGTATAGTGTTAATGGTAGCACATCGGTCTCCAAAACCGCCTGTGAGGGTTCGAATCCTTCTACCCCTGCCAAATTAAAGATGGGGGTATATTTCTCCATCTTTTATTTTTTTCAAGGAGGTAATATAAATAGTTAAAATTTTAAATCGTATTATATTTTTTATTATTCTTTTTACTTTTGTATTTTGTTCATTTTTTATTCCCGTTTTTGGAAATTATGACTCACAAAATTTAAATTCTATTAATACCATAATGCTTAATCCAGACGGTTTCGTTTGGCCAATTCCCGGATATACAAAAATAACTTCTCCATTTGGAAAACGTAATTCGCCAACTGCTGGTGCTTCCTCATATCACTATGGAGCAGATATTGGTGCACCAGAAGGAACGAATCTAATAGCAGTAGCAGATGGGCAAGTGACATTTCTTGGATTTCTTGGTGCTGGTGGATATACTTTAACTTTATCATTTGGTGATTTTAAAGTTACATATTGCCATATTTCTCCTAATTATTTAGTATCAGAAGGTGATTTTGTTTTGCAAGGACAAATTATAGCAAATGTTGGACCAAAATATGTTTATGGTGTGCCAGGGAATAAATACAAAGACTCTAATGGTAAGCCTACAAATGGTGCTACAACTGGTTGCCATTTACATTTAGGAATGAGAATTAATGATAAATATGTAAATCCTTTAGAATATTTTTAAAAGTGAAAGTAAAATGATTAAATTCTACATTATTTGACTTTTTCCGAAATTTTCATTGTTAAAAGTATATTATAGTGATACAATGAAGTTGCATTATTGGAAACAATAAATTAGGAGTTGTATTATGGGTAAAGATCGGTTCTATGCAGATGTAATGGCATTGCATCCGCAGGTTACAGGCTCTTGTAATATTGTAACTACTAGATTTCCTGATGGTAAAAAGTTTCATTTTGTAACAGATTGTGGTCTGTTTCAAGGAAGGGACGAAGAAAAGTATAACGACGAGTTGTTCTTTAATCCGGAGCATATTGATTTTGCCCTAGTAACACATGGGCATTCGGATCATATTGGTCGACTACCACTTATGGTAAGAAACGGATATAGGAATCCAATTTATGCAACGGATGATACACGTAGTATTATGCCTGTTTCACTCGAAGACAGTGTTAAGGTATTAAGAACTGATGCGAGAAGGGAAAAAGACAAAAAGGTCCTTTACAATGATAATGATGTATCGGGTACAATGCAATTGGTTAGAGGGTGCAATTTCGAGCAAACGATTCATGTAAATGAAAATATCGATGTTACATTCTTTAACAATGGTCATTTGTATGGTGCAGCAATGATTCTTGTAGAGGTTCACTGTTTTGAACACGAAAGCATTAATATTCTTTTTACGGGCGACTATAAAAAGGATAATGCTTTCCTGGATTTGGCACCACTTCCTCAGTGGTTGTTTGATATGCCACTTACCATAGTCCAAGAATCCACATATGGTGATATGGACTCCTCGGAGATTCAAGAAACCTTTGTGGATAATGTGATTAGATGCATTAAAAGGGGTGGTACAGTTGTAATCCCAGCGTTTGCTCTTGGTCGCATGCAAGAAGTTCTATATATTCTTAAACGACTGCAAGATGAAGGAGATCTTCCTTTTGAGGTTCCTATCTATGTTGATGGCAAGCTGGGAACCAAGTATACCAGAATGTGTGAGAATGGTACACTTAATATAAAGGAAGATATGCAAGATTTCCTGCCACAGAATGTTGTCTTTGTTGACAAAACGACACGAGGGACCATTATACAGGACCAGAAGAGTTGCAAGATTATTGTGACTACTTCTGGAATGGGTTCATTTGGCCCTGCTCAAACCTATATTCCTGCGTATATAACCAATGGAAATGCACTTATCCAATTTACTGGTTATACTACAGAAGGAACCTTAGGCAGAAGGCTGAAAGATGCGCCTAAGGGTAAGGGTGTAGAGATAAGAGGCGTTGAGTATAGAAAATTAGCTGATGTTGAGTACACCAACGAGTTTTCTGCTCATTCTAAAGCTGATGAAATGATTGCATTTTTGCAACAGTTTAATCATCTGAACCTTGTCCTTATAAACCATGGAGAAGCACCTGTAAAAGAGATGTTTGCTGAGCGAGTGTTGGATGAAGTTAATCCAAAAGCGGTTGCAATACTTGGCCGGCAATATTTCTTTAGAATCAATCCATATGGCTTGGTGATGTCTAAACCTACTAAGTTTCTATAATTCCAAGCGGAGCGCCCAAATTCGGGCGCTTCGTTTTTGTGGAAAATCAATAATAATTGAATTGTTATAATATTCATGAAAAATTATTTTAATTTAAACATAAAAATATTGAATTTAATTTATTAAATGATAAAATACATTTATTATATAAATTGATGAACTTTTAATGGAGGAAGGCTTATGAGAGTATTTTCTGAAAAAGAATTAGCCAATTTAGATTTAGTTATTTTTGATTTAGATGGTACATTAATTGATTCAAATGGAGTAAATAACGATTTGGATGTAGAATTAGTACGTTGGTTGGGAGACAGTAAAAGTTCATCGGAAGAAATTTTATTAGAGAGAGATAATGTTATAAAAAATAATAAGACTGGAGACATATATTTAAATTATTGTGAATATTTAAGAAAAAAATACAATTCTAAATTTTCAAAAGAACAAATATTACAGCATCGAAGGGATTTATCTAAAGAATTATCAAAGAGTATTAAATTTAAACCAGATGCAGATAAAATGATAAAATATTTAAAAAGCAAAAATATAAAGATGGCTTTAGCTACAGTTTCTAGAAAAGAGACTATAGATATTTATATAAATGAAAATGAATATATGAAAAATAAATGTAATTTACAAGAATATTTCGATTATATTATTACAAAAGATGATGTTACACTAAAAAAACCTAATCCTGAAGTCTATAACAATATCATAGATAAATTTAAAATTACTGATTTATCAAGATGTCTTGTAATTGAAGATTCGCTAACAGGTGTTCTTGCAGCAAAAAGAGCGAACTTAAATGTTATAGCAATTTATGATAAATATTCGGATAAGGATAGAGAAAAGATAAATGAACTTGCAGATTACAATGTAGATAGTTATCAAGAATTAATTGAATTGTTTAAAAAAGAATGTTAGTAAGACATTCTTTTTATTTTGGAATAGTAGAGGAAGAAAGCATTTTATTTTTCTTGAAATATGTGATAGAATTACTAAAGAAAATATATAAATAAAAGAGGTAAAAATGCTAGTAGAAAAGAACAAAGAATATGTAGTAGATATAATAGACAATGGTTTCCAAGGTGAAGGAATAGCCAAAATTGATGGACTTACTATATTTATTCCAAATGCAATAAAAGGTGAGAAGATAAAAATATTAATTGTTAAAGTTTTATCATCACATGCGTTTGGAAAAATAATAGAGATTCTAAAACCTTCTGAACATAGAGTAGAGAGCGATTGTACAACATATAAAAGATGTGGTGGTTGTTCATTAAGACATGTAGACTATAAAGAAACATTAAAAATGAAGCAAAATGCTGTACAAAACTTGGTAAATAAAACATTACATAACAAAATTCAAGTGGAAGAAACAGAAGGAATGGAGAAGCCTTATCACTATAGAAATAAAGCACAGTATCCAGTGGGACTAAATAAAGATGGAAAACCTGTAATGGGAGTTTTTGCAAATAGAACTCATGAGATTATTCCAATTGATACATGTTATATTCAAAATGAACAGACAGAAAAAATTGCAAAATACATATTTAATTTTTTTGTAAATAACAATATAAGTTTTTATAATGAAAAAAATCAAACAGGTTTAATAAGGCATATTGTTACTAAGATTGGAATAAAAACAAATGAAATAATGTGCATTATAGTAGTAAATGGAAGTTCATTTCCAAAAGAAAATAAACTTGTGGCAGAGCTAACAAATCAATTTCCAAATATTAAATCTATTATAAAAAATATAAATACAAAAAATACAAATGTAATATTAGGAAAAGAAAATATCAATTTATATGGAAATGGCTATATTACAGACGTTTTAGGAGATTATAAATTTAGAATATCACCACTATCTTTTTATCAAGTAAATCCGATGCAAGCTGAAAAATTGTATAATTTAGGTGTTGAATATGCAGAAATAACTAAAAATGATGTTGTTTTTGATTTATACTGCGGAATAGGAACAATTTCATTATTTATGAGTAAGTTTGCTAAAAAAGTTTACGGAGTAGAAATTGTAGAAGAAGCAATTGTAGCAGCAAAAGAAAACGCTAAATTAAATAATGTGAATAATACAGAATTTATTGCTGGCGATGTAGAAAAAGTATTAGGAGATTTAATAGATAATAAAAAAATAATACCTGATATTATTATGGTTGACCCACCAAGAAGAGGGTTGGACAATACAAGTGTAGAAAATATAAGAAAAGTAAAACCAAAGAAATTAGTGTATATCAGTTGTAATCCTGCAACTTTAGTGCGTGACTTGGCAAAATTAGAGGATATTTATGAAATAAAAAATATTAAGCCAGTTGATATGTTTCCATATACAAACCATGTGGAATGTGTAACAGTGCTTGAATTAAAATAAAGAGCTTATATAAGTGCATTATTTTTTTACCAAATATGTTAATATAAATTATAATAGGAGAAAAAATCCCTCTTTATTAGAGGGATTTAAACGTTTATAAACGAATTAATCACATTTAAATGTGCAACAATTAAATGTAATTATATTATATGCAAATATAAGCATATTATTACAAAAAGCAAAGACTAGGTTAACCTAGTCTTTGAAAAACAACTTCCACATCATAAGATGTGCAACATTAAATGTAACTTTATTATAAAATATTTTTCAGATAGAGTCAATATTTTGGACTAATTAATCTTCAAAAGTGTAATATTTTTTTATTGCTACTAAAATATTGGAATAGTCATCTTTAGATAAATGTGCTATTTTTTTATTGTAGAAAAAAGGTTCACGAATTCTTTTATAACTAAAATTAACCATAGATTCTAATTTTGCAGTACTGCAGGGAAAGCCACTTATGTCACAATGAAAATAGTATTTATCATTATAACATTTACTACTTAGAGGAATAACTGTCCACATTTTTTTATCAGCAGAAGAACGCCATAATATAGCTGGTCTTAATTTCCTTAACTCTGAACCAACGTTTTGACCAAAATTAATCCAACAAATGCATCCGGATTTTAAATTTGAAATATTTATATTATTTTTCTCTAATAATAGTTTATCATAGCACCATTTTAAATATTTTATTTTTTCGATATTTTTATAATCAATTTCTTTGCTTAATTTTTTTAGTAAGGATTTCTTTAAAAGTTTTAAAATATAATAGAAATCTTTATTATTCAATTTTAAAAATTTCCCTTTAACATAAACTAATCCGTTTAATATTACTTATATTATATTCTTGCAAGTCGTTAATATCTATGAATCTATTTATAGATTCCATATATGTTAGATTATTAAAATTAATAGTATGAACAGTTAATCCAACATAATGATTTTTTGATATGTTATAGATAATTAAAATGTGTTTTCTTTTGTTATTTTCAACTACTTCATAAATATTTTGAGAGTATATTTTCAAATTAAAACCTCCTATATAGAAAAAGATAGATACAATTTTTTATTTATAAAAAACATATGAAATAAGCTTATTGAATTATATAAAAAATCTTCATTAATAATACTATATTTTTAGGCAAAAAGCAATACATTTGTTCGCTAAAATTTGAAATAATAGTATAAAAGTTTTAAAAATAATAAAAAGTAATTGTTGTTTCTATTTTTAAATGTTACAATACTTACAAATGAAGACTCTTAAGCTTTATTTGGGTTGTAAAATTAATAAAAATATGGTACATTTTGTAAAGAAAAAGCTTATTAAATAATAGTTTAGAAGGTGATAATAATGGGTAAAGTTATTCAAGTAAGAGAAGTAGGAGATCCTGTTCTAGAAAAAGTATGTGATGAAGTAGATATTAACAATATTAATAAAGATGTTTTAGATACTATAGAAGATTTAAAAGTAACATTAGAATATGGGACGGGATTAGGAATAGCTGCACCACAAATTGCTGTTAACAAAAGAATCATTGTAGTTGGAGCTAAAAAAGAGAACATAAATTATAATGATGCGGAGGAAATACCATTAACAGTGATGATAAATCCAATATGGAAAAAATTATCAGAAGAAACAGATATACAATATGAAGGTTGCATGAGTGTGCCATCAATTAGAGGAAGGGTAGAAAGATATAAAAATATAGAACTTACTTATTATAACGAAAAAGGCGAAAAGATTATAAAAGAAATTCATGGCTTTTTTGCGAGACTAGTTCAACATGAATGTGACCATTTGGATGGAATAGTATTTTTAGAAAAGGTAAAAGGACCTAATGGTTTTGCAACTGTAAAAAATATAAAAAAATATAATTTAAGAGGGAGAAAGGAGAAAAATATGGAATTATTTTACAAAGTTACAGATGAAGATATCGGAGGAAAATCTGTTAAAATGGAAAATCCGAAACTAAGACACGGAGCAAGAGGAATAGTTATAAGAGAAGATGGAAAAATCGCAGTATTTAACAAAAGTAATAAAAATGAGTTCAAATTACCTGGTGGCGGAATTGAAGGAGAAGAAAATCCCAAAGAAGCATTTAAAAGGGAAGCTTTAGAAGAAACTGGCTGCGAAGTAGAGATTATAGATACTTTAGGAACTATAGAAGAATATAAATCTAAAAATAATTTTAAACAGATCTCTTATGTATTTGTAGGAAAAGTAATTAAAGATACTAAGCAATTACATGTTACAAAGAAAGAAAAAGATGAAGGAGCTAAATTATTATGGGAAACACCAGAAAAAGCATTAGAACTTGTAAAAGGATGTTATGATAAATTAGTAGCTTCAAAATATGCTTCTGTATATAGTACAAAATTTGTTGTATTAAGAGATAGGAAAATTTTAGAAAGGTATCTAAATTTAAAATAAAGAGCGTTAAAAAATAATGGCTCAAAGGAACCAGGGTTTGAGACAAATGAAACAAGAGATTATTTCATTACAACAATATTTATACATGGTGGGTTTGAAGATGAAGTGAAAGACCGACCAAGAACCCACCAAGATACCCACCAAGATAAAATATTAGATTTTTGTAAAAAACTTAGAACGACCAAGGAAATAATGGCATATTTAGGTTTGAAAGATAGAATAAAATTTTATCTAAGATATATTAAACCATTACTTAATAGTGGAAAGCTACAAATGACTATACCAGAAAAACCAAATACAAAAAATTAAAAGTATATTACTAAGAATTAAAAGAATACTTAAGAATAAAAATGGATTTACAAAAGATTTTATATGAATAAAAATGGGGGAATTAAATATGAGAGAACATCAATTAATAGATATAGAAAAAATATTAGTAAATCCAGAAAATCCAAGACATACACAAATTATGATACCAGATCAACTTTTTATTATGCAACAATTAGTAAGAAATACTAGGGAAGCCAAATCAATGCATAAATTAATTAGTGATATATATACTAATGGTTGGTATCCACAATCAATAGTTACAGTTACTTATGATAAAGATAAAGGAAAATATATAGCTTGGGACGGAAATAGAAGATTAACAGCAATGAAAATTTTAAAAAATCCTCAATTGGTGGAATCTTTTAAATATTTTTCATATACACAAATAAGAAATATTTATGCAATGAGTTCAGGAATTCAAGGAGAAGATTATTTTCAAATTCCTTGTTATGTGGCAGATTCTTTTGAAGATTGCGCAGGCTATATAAGGAATATACATACAACTGATACAGGAGCTTTGAAATGGGATACAGCTTCGATAAAAAGATTTGAGGATAAAATGGGAGTAAAGAATGTTTTCTCACAAATGCAAGGATATTGTAAAACAGCATTTAATGGAATTGGCAGTGATTTTTCTGTTAATAAATTTGAAAAAATTGTTTCATCTAAAATAGGAAAAAAGTACTTAAATATTACCTTTGATAATAATATTTTAATGCCTTTATCTTCAATAGATGAACTAGAAAAGAAAGTATCACGAATTGTACAAGACATTATAAGTGGAAAAATTACAAGTAATACAATAAAAAATAATGCTAATATAGAAAAGTATTTGTTCGAAAATATACAAGATAATATTGAAAAAACAACAAGTTCCAATGAGATAATAAATAATGATGTAAACAACCAAAATAAACAGATGATATTATTTGAAAATAATAAAGAAAATAGTGAAAAAAACAATCTTAATGAAATAGGAATAGTTGATAATAAACAAGATGCAAGTATAGGATTAAATAAATTTAAATGTATAAGAAAGTATAATAGCATTTTATTTAAAAATATAGATTGCAGTAAATTAAAATATAGCAATGAGAGAGCTATTGGAATTAAAAATTTATGCTCTGAAATTCAACATTTATCGTTTGGAAATTTATATAAAAGTTATCCAATATCGTATTGTTTTTTAATTCGTTCATTATTAGAACAATCTAGTATTTATTTTTTGATAAATAAACAAAAGTGGCAAAAATGGAAAAAAGAGAATAATAATATAGATTTAAGATTGGAAAAGATTATAAATAAAATTTCAATAGATAAAAGAAATCTTATAAATGATGATACTATTTTAAGAGCATGGGATACATGCTTTAAAAGTGAGGGAATGAAGAATTATTTAGATTTGGTAATACATCACCCATATAAGATTATTGCAAACGTAGAGGCTATAAAAACAATTAGTGAAATGGGAATGTTTGCCATAATTCAATTTTTTATAAATAATTAATAAAAATTTAAAAAACACTAAATTTATGAGATAATTTAATAGAAAGAAGAGAATGTTAAAAATGGAAATCAAATATATAAATAAAGTACCAAAAGACACGGAATACAATATGTTAACTGAAAGTGTTGGATGGGGTATTAGAGATGAGAACATAGTAAAAGAAGCATTAGAAAATACATTATATTCTTTATGTGCTTATGACGGAGATAAACTTATAGGATATGGTAGAATAATAGGGGATAAAACAATTTTCTTATATATTCAAGATATTATGGTTATTCCAGAATATCAAGGTAAAAAAATAGGAACAGAAATAATGAAAAAGTTATTAAATCAAATAGATGAATATAAGAAAGTAAATCCAAACATTAGAACTTATTTAGGAGCATCTAAAGGAAAAGAAGATTTTTATAAGAAATTTGGATTTGTATCAAGACCTAATGAAGAGCTTGGAGCAGGAATGATACTAAAGAGCAACCTAAGCGACAACCAAACAATAACACTAGAAAATATTGATATAAATGAATTTAAAAATATTGTATATCCCGAGTATTTAAAATTATTTCCAAAAGAAGAAAGAAAAAGTCTAGAAGAAATAGAAAAAAATTATGATAAAGGTATAGCAAAGTTTATAAAAATAAAGCATAATGATGAATTTGTTGGATTTTTAATGCTTAATACAATTCGAGAAAGTAAATATATACAATTAGATTATTTTGCTATTTTACCGAAATATCAGAGTAAAGGTTATGGCTCAAAAGTAATAAAAGAGTTAAAGAATAAATGTAAAGATTATGTTGGAATAATTATAGAAGTTGAAACATTAGGTTTAGGAAAAGATTATGAGGAAAACAAAATTAGAGCAAAAAGAGTGGCTTTTTATGAAAGATTGGGATTTACAAAATTAAACTATGAATTAAAATGGTTTAACAAAGTAGTGTTTTCATTGTATATACTTAATAATTCTATCAACAAAGAAAGTGATAGTGAAATCTTAAAAAATATGTTTAATATTTACTATGCAACTCACGGAAAAGAAAGAGTAGATACAAATTGTGAGATAATTAATGAAAGTAACTAATAAAGAATAAGAGCAAAAAAAATACAAATAATAATTGGTAAGGAGTGGATATTATGGAACAAAATAAATATAAAATCGTTTTTATAGACATAGATGGAACGTTAGTAACTGATGAAAAGAAAGTTCCTGAACAAAATGTACAAGCTATAAAAAAAGTGAAAGAAAACGGAATAGAAGTTGTATTAACTTCAGGAAGACCTTATCAAAGTATAGAAATGTATAGTAATGAAGTTGGAGCAATACCATATGTAATTGGCTCTAATGGTGGAATTGTTGCAAATTTTAAAGAAAGAAAAAATATCTTTTGTAGAGATATTCCAAAGGATGTTGCTATAAAAGTTTTTGAGTATTTAAAGGAAAGAAATTTATATGCTGTAGCAACTCTATCTGGTGATTTATTTGTAGAAGAGGGAAAATACAGTATAACTCCTGAGAATAGAAGTGAAGTAAATATTATTAATTCATTAAAAGACACTTTATCTGAAACTAAGGAACCAATAATGAAATTCAGTGTTATAGATTATGATGCAGAGAAACTTGAAAAAGCAAGAGAAGAAATATTAAATTCATTTGATGTTACAACAACGAAAGTTGATGAATTTATGATACCAATGAGATTTAGAGATGCAAATAATAATTATGCAATTCCTCATGTTATGGATGTAATGCCAAAGGGTACAAATAAAGCAGAAGGAATAATAGAGTTATCAAAATATTTAAATATAGATTTATCTGAGACAGTTGTTTTTGGTGATGGAATGAACGACATAGAGATGATTAAGGCTGGAGGTTTATCAGTTGCAATGGGAAACGCCTCAGAGGAATTAAAGAAATTAGCAGATGTAGTTACAAAAACTAATAATGAAGCTGGAGTAGCATATGAACTAAATAGAATTTTTAATTTAGATTAAAAAAGGAGAAAATATGACTACTATAACATTTCCTGCATTTAATATAAATTTAACAATTTCTAGAATAGCTTTTTCGATTGGAAATATACACATATATTGGTATGGAATTTTTATAGGTTTAGCTTTTATAATTGCAATATTTGCACTAAAAAAAGATTCAAAAAAATATGATATAAATTACGAAGACATATTAGAATTAATAATAATTCTTATACCAGTAGCAATAATTTGTACTAGATTGTATTATGTAATATTTAACTTACAATATTATTTAAGCAATCCATCTCAAATTTTTAATATAAAAAATGGTGGACTTGCTGTATATGGAGGAATAATTGGAGCAGCTATAACTATAATAATCTTTTGCAAAATTAAAAAATTAAAATTGTTAGATATGTTTGATATGTTAGTTCCATATTTAGCTTTGGGACAAGCAATTGGAAGATGGGGAAATTTTGTAAATGGTGAAGCTCATGGAGTTCAAACTAATAATATATTTAGAATGGGAATAGTTGAAAATGGTATATATATGGAGGTTCATCCAACATTTCTATATGAATCAATTTCTACATTAATTTTGTTCTTCATATTAACATATCTAAAAAATCATAGGAAATATGAAGGACAACTAACAATTGTATATTTACTAGTATATTCTGCAATTAGGGCTGTAATAGAAGGATTAAGAACAGATAGTTTAATGATTGGAAACATACGAGTGTCACAATTACTGTCAATTATTATATTTTCAACCATGTTAATTGTATTGATTTATATAAATCAAAGAAAAAAGAAGACGATAGAAAATGATTATAGAAAAAATAATGTAATACAAAGTTTAAAATAATGAAGGAGTATATATGAAGAAATTAAATGTAATAATGGTTTTTAATAAGAATAAAGATAAGATATTAATGTGCAAAAGAGCCAAAGAACCATTTAAAGGAAAACTTAATTTAGTTGGTGGAAAAGTAGAAAAAGATGAAGATGAATTACATGCTGCATATAGAGAATTAGAGGAAGAAACAGGAATTACTAAAAGGGACATTGAATTAACTAATGTTATGAATTACGAATATAAAATTCAAGATATGAAATTGGAAGTTTATGCAGGTAAATTAAATAAAGATGTTAAGCTAGTGGAAGAAATAAATAAACTACTTTGGGTTGATAGAAATGATAACTTTTTTGATGTGGAAAAATATGCAGGAGAGGGAAATATAGGACATATGTTAAAGCATGTAGAACTGTATGAAGATAAGATTCTAAAATAAATATGAACTTTTAAGGTCCGTCCCTAAAGTTCAAAGGAGGAAAAAAATGGAAGTATTATTTGCAACAACAAACCCAGCAAAAGTTAGAATGTATGCTGACAAATTAGCAGAAAAAGGAGTAAAACTTTATACGCTAAAAGATTTAAATATAGAAGATTCTGTAGAAGAAAATGGTAAGAATTCAATGAAAAATGCAATAATAAAAGCAGAGGGATATTATAAATTTGCTAATATGCCAACAATTGGAATGGATAATAGCTTATTTATAGAAGGAATAGAAGATGAAGACCAGCCAGGAACTCATGTAAGAAGAATTCATGGGAAAAGATTATCTGACAAAGAAATGATTGATTATTATACTGGTTTAGTAAAGAAATATGGTAAAGACTTAAAGGCTAAGTGGGTTTATGGAATGGCTATTTATAATGGACAGGATGTAAAAACATTTACTTGGTCAAAAGGAGATTTTTATTTCGTAGAAAAACCATCATCTATTTTAAATGAGGGTTATCCATTAGATTCTATAAGTGTAATGCCTGACTCAGGAAAATATTTTGTAGATTTAACTCGCGAAGAAAAGGATGAATATAAAAATAAAGATGCAAAAGATGAAGATGTAATTAATTTCATTTTAGAGAGTTTAAAATAATTTGGAGGATGTATGAAAATTCCATACGAGTTAGAAGAAAAAATTGAAAAAGAACTAGAAAATGTAAAATTAACAGATTTGAAAGAAACAGCAAAAAAATTAAGTGATAGATATATGAACGAAAAAAGAGCGGGTCAAAGTTTATTAAATAAAGAGATGGAAGCTCTTGCGTATTCTATCATACGAATGCCAGCTACGTTTTGCGCTGTTAATAAAGCATTACAAGAAACATTAAAAAGATATAGTCCAGAAATAAAAACAATGTTGGATATAGGTGCAGGAACTGGAGCTGGTGAATGGGCAGTCTTAAGCAATATAGATGTAAACCAAATTATATGTATAGAGCGCGAAGATAAAATGCGAAAATTAGGACAAAAGTTAGCACCTGATTTTGAAAATATAAATTGGAAAAGTCAAGATATTGTAGACGAAAACATAACTGATACCGCAGACTTAGTAATTGTTTCTTATATGATTAATGAGTTACAAGAAGCCAGAAAAGAGCAAGTGATAGAAAATATTTTAAGTATATTTAATAAAATTGTAATTTTTATAGAGCCTGGAACACCAGAAGGATTTAACAATATAAGAAAAATTCAAAGGATGGCGATAGAAAAAGGACTAAATATCCTAGCACCATGTACTAGTCAAAAAGAATGTAAATTACCTCAAGATGATTGGTGTCATTCTTTAGTAAGAGTGGAAAGAAATAAAATACATAAATTTGTAAAAGATGCAGAAGCACCATATGAGGATGAAAAGTTCTCTTATATAGCTATTTCTAAAGAAAAAATTAATAATAGTGGTTCTAGAATATTAAGACATCCAATCATTTCTAGTGGATTTATAAAAATGAAGTTATGCACTAATGGAAATATAGAAGAGAAGACTTTTACTAAGAAAGATAAGGAAATATTCAAAAGGGCTAAGAAGTTAAAATGTGGTGATTTTATGTAATATAGGTTTAAAATAGATATGTCACAAGTAATATGAAAAAATATTGAAAGAGAGTACCAAAAATGATATTGTTTA